>NZ_JACDUV010000001.1:0-424741 GCF_013761015.1 Anoxybacillus ayderensis | reverse complement strand
GAATCGTCCGCTCGACTTGCATGTATTAGGCACGCCGCCAGCGTTCGTCCTGAGCCAGGATCAAACTCTCCATAGAAAAGTTATCCTTAGCTTTTGTACGCTTTTCGCTTCGTTCAGTTTTCAAGGAACATCTTGTCGTTTTTTTGCGACTTTTTTAATTTAGCACATCGCCTCTTTAGTGTCAAGAGCGATTTTTTTATTTTTTATTATCGCATCGCAACAGCGACGATTTAGAATATATCATGTTCTTTTGTGAAATGCAACTATTTTTTTATTGTTTTTTATATGTTTTCCGAGCATATACGCTCCAATCCCAATGATGATAAAAAACGAGCCTATTCCTTGCGATAAATAAACTTTTTCGTCCAACCATATATAAGCTAATATAATGGCTCCAATCGGTTCAAATAAAATAGCCATGGATACCATTGCTGCATTTACCCATTTCATCGCCCAATTAAAAAGAGAATGCCCGAATAATGTCGGGATAACCGCCAGCAAAACGAAGCACCACCAGTCATTCGCATTATACGACAAAAATGAATAACGAAACAACGATACATATACACTTAATACGAGTGACGCAATGCCATAGACAATATACGTATATGTAATTAGAGAAAATTGCTTTCGTAAATGTTGACCGACTAACCAATAGCCCGTGACCGTAGCACATGCAATTAATGCAAGCATATCCCCATAAAGTGCTTCGCCACTTACGCGAAAATCCCCCCAGCTAATAATGACGCTACCTAAAATTGCAAGTAGCGCACTTATCCATTCACTCATCGTCATCTTTTCTTTAAAAAAGAAAAATCCACCAACAAAAGCGAATATCGGCTGCAACGTGACTAAAACGACAGAGCTTGCAACGGATGTGTAACGAAGCGATTCAAACCAAAGAATAAAATGAAACGCAAGCAATGTTCCAGACAATACTGCAAGACCCCAATCTCTTTTATTCATCTGTTTTGTTTCCCGTATATGTTTTACAATAAACAACGGAGTCATGAAAACAACTGCGAAAAACAGGCGATAAAATGCGATGACAGCTGACGGAGCATCTGTAAATTTGACAAAAATCGCTGAAGTGGAAATAGAAAGTGCTCCAATAATTAATGCGATATACGCCTTCATGTTCGTCATCCTTTCGAATATACTTAATTACAAAGAAAAGGAGGAATGTCTCATGGACGCCCATGTACTTATGAAACTCGGAATCTCTGCTGTTCTCGGGCTCGTTATCGGTCTAGAACGAGAATTAAAGCGAAAACCAGTTGGTCTTAAAACTTGCCTCGTTATTTCGATTGTCAGTTGTTTGTTAACAATCGTTTCAATCGAATCAGCATACACATTTCCAAAAAGCGACCATATAAATATGGATCCACTTCGCCTCGCTGCTCAAATTGTATCAGGTATCGGCTTTCTCGGCGCAGGTGTTATTCTTCGCCGCGGAAACGATAGCATTTCCGGTTTAACAACTGCCGCGCTCATTTGGGGAGCCGCAGGTGTCGGAATCGCTGTGGGGGCAAACTTTTATATCGAAGCGATATTGTGCGTCATCTTCCTTATCGCTAGCGTCGAGCTTATTCCGCTTATAACAACCGTTTTCGGTCCGAAACAACTAAGGGAAAAAGAGCTTTCTGTGAAACTCACCGTGCTAGATGCAACGAAAATGTCTGAAGTCATCGATACGATTAAACAAAAAAATATCCGCATTAAAACGGTGCGCATAAAAGACTTAGATAACGGAAATCACTTTGTTGAATTAAAAGTATCTGTCGATCAAAAACGCGCAACAACAGATGTATACGAGTTTGTTCATCAAATTCCTTCTGTTCGTGGCGTCGATATCGAAAATATTTAGCTTGAAAATGATTCTCATTTATATTAGTATATATGATGAAAAATTTCCTTCGAAACAAAAAGGTGGGGAACGACATGCCCTCTATTATAAAAAATATGGAACTTTGCTTCCTTATGCGCCAGCTTTCAAAAAAGGACGAGCTAACTTTCCTTCATTCATATCGAGTGACGAAAATCGCTTTATCTTTTGCTTCGTTTTTGAAACTCACTGATGAAGAAAAGCGAGAACTTCAATTTGGAGCACTCATTCACGATATCGGGAAATTACACATTCCTGTTCATATTTTAACAAAAAGAGGGAAACTCTCTGAAGAAGAATTTGCTCAAATGAAAAAACATCCACTATTCGGTATACAAATATTACAACTTTACCATGTTTCATCTGAAATTTTTCATATTGTTTTATACCACCATGAACGATGGGATGGCAATGGATATCCATATAACCAAAAAGGAGAGAACATCCCTTTTCTCGCTCGTCTCGTGGCGTTAGCTGATTCACTTGAAGCAATGACAGGCATTCGGCCATATCGCGCATCACTTACATGGGAAGAAGCTTATGAAGAAATCAAAAGAGGAGCAGGAACACAATTCGATCCACAATTAACATCTTCTTTTTTAGAGTGGATGGAAAATACTGAGATTCCAATTGAACAAAATAGCGAAACAATTATGCAAGCAATCCCCATGATTTCTTAAATATCGATTGACGAAAAAACAAAATGTTTTTAAAATATAAACGAAAAGGGGCATTAGCTCAGCTGGGAGAGCGTCGTGCTGGCAGCGCGAAGGTCACCGGTTCGAACCCGGTATGCTCCATCAAAAAACCCTTGCATCGCAAGGGTTTTTCTTTTACTCTTCTGTTAGTTCTTCCACTGGAACGATGTGGCGTTCATGTTCCCGACCACGCATATGTACGGTAGCTGTTCGATTTGTTTCATCGTACCCATCAATCCAAACAGATTGACCGTGATAACATACCCGAATATCATCTGGTGAAGAAACAATTTGTTTCACGCGGTGCATATCCATCAACGTCCCTCCTTTCGTTTATATCATTTGTTTTTAAAGAAAAAATATGTAAGAAATAGCACCATCTCGTCTACAATGATAAAACGGGAGGGAAAATAGATGAGATGGTATGAATTTCTCGCTTCATATTGGCGACTTTCTCCACTGATACGAATCATATTCACCATTACAACAATCATCTGTTTATTTGGGATGATCATTCATATCGTTGAGCCAAAAACATTTTTAACAGCATTCGACGGCATATGGTGGGCGTTAATTACAACAACAACGATTGGTTATGGCGACCTCGTACCGAAAACATTAAGTGGTAAACTTGTCGCGATCACTCTTATTTTGCTCGGTACAGCTTTTGTTTCAGCTTATTTTGTCACGCTATCTACAAAAGCAATTTCAAAAGAAAATGCTTTATCAACTGGTGAACTCCCTTACACAAAAGGGGGACATGTCATCTTAGTCGGGTGGAATGAACGCGTTCGCGAGCTACTTGCTCTCATGCCGTCCAACATTCCGTGTCTCGTGATCGATGAGACACTAAAACGTTGGGATGTTCCGAAACACGTTCATTTCATTAAAGGAAATCCGACGCATGACGATGTGTGGAAAAAAGCAAACGTATTTGAAGCTCGCACCGTCATTATTACTGCCAACCAACATAAAAACGAAACAGAGGCCGATTTAGCATCCATCGTCACCCTTTTAACAGTAAAAGCGCTTCATCCATCCGTGTATACTGTTGTGGAAATATTAACAACTCCCCAAGTTGATAATGCCAAGCGCGCTGGGGCAGATGAAACGATCGAAACAAATAAATGGATCAGCTTCTTGATGACCAATTGCCTCTCATCTCCAAGCATATTAAACGACGTCGAGCAATTCAAAAAACATCCGATCAAACGGCTAGCTGTGCGCGACGAATGGATCGGGATGTCTTTTGCGTCAATGCTCACGGAATTAAAAAAAGAAGATATATTGCTTATCGGTGTCGCAAACAATCAACATGTTGTAATTAATCCACCATCGCATACGATCATTCAGTCGACTGATGAACTTATCGTATTAGCGCAATAACCGTTCTTCTAAATCTTTGACAAGCGTTTTTGCCATCGCTACATATTGATCTGGTACCGTTGCATCGGGATCTTCTGGCTCAGAAAATTGATTAAATGATGCGTTTATATTCCCAATATGCACATTGTCATCTAAGCCACGCTGATATTTGTGGCATAAGACGTATGGGCGCTTCAATTCAACCGTTGCCCCATACGAATCCAATTGTCCATCTATCGCGACGAATGGAAGGCGTAAAAATTGGTACCCAACATCATCCGCCATCTTATAGTCGAACGAACCGTGATCGTAATCCCAATTTCCACCGATCACATAGCCGAGTGGCTTTAATTCTTGTTCTAACACATTTAATAAAAACGTTTTTCCCTCTAATGCAGATGGAATTTCAATCATATCGATCACTCCTCCTCTGCTTGTTATCATGCCCAAAAAAAGAGCTTTCCCTGCACCCAGGGAAAGCTCTTTTTTTCATTATTTCAATCGTTTTTCAAGCTCAGCCTTTTTCTCTTCGTATCCAGGTTTACCGAGAAGGGCAAACATGTTCACTTTGTATGCTTCTACACCCGGCTGATCAAACGGATTGACTCCAAGCAAATAGCCGCTCATCGCACACGCTTTCTCAAAGAAGTAAACAAGATAACCGAATGTATATTCATCTAATCGTGGCAGTGTGACGACTAAGTTTGGTACACCACCGTCTGTATGTGCTAACAACGTTCCTTCAAACGCTTTTGTGTTGACAAAATCAACTGTTTTTCCTGCTAAATAGTTTAATCCATCTAAGTCGTTATCTTCTACCTCAATCGTCAACTCATGGCGTGGTGTTTCTACTTTTAATACAGTTTCAAACAAGTCGCGACGACCTTCTTGCACATATTGACCTAACGAATGAAGGTCTGTGGAAAAGTTTGCTGAAGCTGGGAAAATGCCTTTTTGGTCTTTCCCTTCACTTTCACCAAACAATTGCTTCCACCATTCAGCAAAATATTGTAGCGCTGGCTCGTAGTTAATAAGCATCTCAATTGTTTTTCCTTTGTTGTATAGCACATTACGTACAGCAGCATATTGATAAGCAATGTTTTCTTCTAGTTCCGATTTGCTGAAATCTTCGCGAGCTTGGGCAGCACCTTTCATCATCGCTTCAATATCCGCTCCGCTTACGGCAATCGGCAATAACCCGACCGCTGTTAAAACAGAGTAACGGCCACCTACATCATCTGGAATGACAAACGTTTCATATCCTTCTTCAGTCGCTAACGTTTTTAACGCCCCACGCGCACGGTCTGTTGTTGCATAAATGCGTTTGCGCGCTTCTTCTTTTCCGTACTTTTCTTCAAGAAGTTTACGGAAAATACGGAATGCAATGGCTGGTTCTGTCGTCGTTCCTGATTTCGAAATGACGTTAATTGAAAAATCTTTTCCTTCAAGTAAATCCATAACATCGCGCATATATGTAGAACTAATGTTGTTGCCGACGAAAATAATTTGTGGTGTTTTTCGTTTTTCGCTCGGGAGCGCGTTGTAAAAGGAATGTTGCAGCATTTCAATCGCTGCACGAGCACCAAGATAAGAACCACCGATGCCGACGACTAACAATACATCAGAGTCTTCTTGAATTTTTTTCGTTGCTTGTTGAATGCGAGCAAACTCTTCGCGATCATATGCGACAGGAAGATCAATCCATCCTAAAAAGTCGTTTCCTTGTCCTGTTTTCTCATGAAGGGCGTGATGCGCCACTTTCACTGCATCACGCAAATACGTTAATTCATGTTCACCAAAAAAAGACAACGCTTTTGAATAGTCAAACTGAATATGCGTCATGTACGTTTCCTCCTCAATGATTGTATCCTCTTTCACTTTAGCGAAATAAACATCGAGAATCAAGTTCACGAAAACAATGTAAACGGATTCATTATGACATTTTTCGCACTTTACAATGAGGCTTGTAAAATCGACATGACATCGTGATGATGTAACTTTTTAAAATTACCAAATGGGCCGAACGCCATCGCTTTTTCTACTATTATTGGCAATGATTCTTCACCGATATGATAATCTGCTAATCGACAAGGAGCACCTAATCTGTTCCAAAACGCCCGAAGTTTTTCAATTCCTTCTAGCGCAATTTCCCGATCTCCTTTGCCTTCTGGATAAACGTCAAACACCCGAACAGCTAGCTGCTTAAAACGATCGATATGTTCATCAAGCACGTGCTTCATCCAATTTGGGAATAAAATAGCTAATCCACCTGCGTGTGGAATGTCATGCACTGCTGACACAGCATGCTCAATATTATGTGTCGCCCAATCACCGCGTAGCCCCATGCGTAAAATTCCATTTAAAGCCATTGTTCCACAATATAAAATCGTTTCACGATGATCAACATTTTGTAAATCTTCTATGAGTTTTGGTGCGGTTTCAATGACTGTTCGTAAAATGGCTTCGCACATTCGATCTTGTAATGGCGTATTTGGCGCATGGTGAAAATATTGTTCTAATACGTGCGACATGATGTCAACGATGCCATATACTGTATGATCTTTCGGAACAGTTGTTGTATAAACAGGATCTAAAATCGAAAATTGAGGGAAAACAGCTGGACTACTCCATCCGTATTTCTCCTTCGTTTCCCAATTTGTAATAACGGAATTTGCATTCATTTCCGATCCTGTCGCAGCTAGCGTTAATACTGTTCCAATTGGCAGCGCTCGCTCAACCGTCGCCTTTCGCGAAATAAAATCCCATGCCTCTCCATCATATAATGCACCTGCTGCAATGGCTTTGGCACAATCGATGACACTTCCTCCGCCTACTGCTAAAATAAAATCGACTTTCTCTTCACGGCAAATGTGAATTCCTTTTTGAACAGTAGATAAACGAGGATTTGGTTCGACACCCGCTAGCTCGGACCAAGACTTATTCAATGAACGCAAAATAGATACGACATCATCATATACGCCGTTTTTCTTAATGCTTCCTCCACCATATACAATTAAAATGTGTTCATACGAATGAAGTTCCTTTTTCAAATGTTCAATTTGTCCTCTACCGAAAATTAATTTCGTTGGATTATGAAAAATAAAATTTTCCATGTTCATCCCTCCTTCCTTTCATTATTTCCAAAAGAAACAAAGAAGTAAAGAAAATTGCATTTTTTTATGCATACTTCTCTCAAAATGATTCATTCTATAAGTGAATACGATATTTTAAAGGAGGAATGAACATGAGTACGTTACAACGAATTGCACTATTGCTTACTGTTATTGGAGCGCTGAACTGGGGGCTCATTGGCTTTTTCCGCTTCGATCTTGTAGCAGCCATTTTCGGCGGTCAAGCATCGGCGTTTGCACGCATTGTTTACGCTCTCGTCGGAATTGCGGGGCTCATTAACCTCGTATTACTGTTTAAACCAGCGGAGGAACTCGGACGTACAGAACCAAAAATGTCGAGAACATAAACGTACAACTCACCGATCACTCGGTGAGTTGTACGTTTTTTTCGCTTCCGCAATCCATTTTTCTAGTTGCATTTTTAACGGTTGAAATCCTAAGGGAGTCTCAATATTTGTTGTGGCATGATCAACATCACGCAACGATAAGCTAATTCGCTTCGTTTTTTCATCGATCGCGATAATTTTTACCCGAACAGACTCCCCTACATCCACATAATCATAAATATTTTTTACGTACCCATCTGTAATTTCTGAAATATGAATGAGTCCTTGAGTTCGTTCGTCAAGCGATACAAATATCCCGTATGGCTGTATTCCCGTCACAATACCCGTAACAATCGCACCTTCCTTCCACTCCAAATGAAACACTCCTCTTTTTTTGAAAAATTGTAACATAATTCACTTAAAAAGTGTTAATTTTGTGCACGAGTATAAACTGGAACATGGTATGATAAATATGTAAACGAATTTTGGAGAGGTGGGAGAATAAATGAGTACAATCGGCGAAAATATTCGCATGTATCGCGAACAGCGAAATATGTCGCAACAAGAGTTGGCGATGAAAGTTCGGGTAGGGGTAGCAACCATTCAAAAATACGAATCTGGGGAACAAGTCCCTGACACACCAACCATTCTAAAACTTTGCACTGCGCTCGATGTCCCTGCATCTGAATTATTAGAGCGTGCCGATTTATCGAATTCATCTAGTATCGATCCAGAAATCGAATATTTAATTAAAGACATTGGCATTAAACGCGCAAAACTCATTTTGCGAAAAGCGAAAGAATTTAGCGAAGAAGACTTTTTGCGCGTCATGCAAATGTTATATGAGCTGAAATACAACAAAGAAAGCTGACAATGCGTCAGCTTTCTTTTACAGTCGTTCAAGAAATCGCTTCATGCGCCGAATAGCCTCTTGCAACTGTTCGAGCGATGATGCATATGAACAACGAATATATCCTTCTCCACTTACTCCAAACACGTGACCGGGAACGACAGCTACTTTTTCCTCTAACAATAATCGCTCCGCAAACTGCTCTGATGTCATGCCTGTTGACCGAATGGACGGAAATGCATAAAATGCCCCTCCCGGCATATGGCAAGAAAGACCGATTTCGTTTAATGATTGAACAAAAAAGTTGCGTCGTTGCCGATAGCTTTTTTTCATTTGTTCGACATCAGCCGCTCCATTTTGTAATGCTTCAATGGCAGCATATTGCGCCATCGTCGGTGCACACATCATCGTGTATTGATGAATTTTCAACATCGCGGTAGCTAATTCTCTCGGCGCAGCAATAAATCCGAGGCGCCAACCTGTCATCGCAAAACCTTTCGAAAATCCATTAATTAAAATTGTTCGCTCTCGCATGCGATCAATTGCCGGAAAGCTTGTGTATTGTTCTTCGTAGCATAACTCCGCATAAATTTCATCTGAAATGACAAGCAAATCATGCTTTTCTACAATGCGAGCAATTTGCGCCAGTTCTTCGGCATTTAACACGGTGCCTGTCGGATTATTTGGCGAACAAATAATTAATGCTTTCGTCTTCGGTGTCACAACTTGTTCAATTTGTTCTGGTTGCAATTTGAATTGATGTTTCCCACTCGTTTGAATGGGAATTGGCACACCCCCAGCTAATGAAACAAGCGGTGCGTATGAAACAAAGCTCGGCTCAACAACAATGACTTCATCACCTGGATTTAAAATAGCTCTAAGAGACACATCGAGCGCCTGACTTGCCCCAACCGTCACAATTATTTCATCAGCTGGATCATATAACACGTGAAAACGCCGCGCTACATAGTCGCTAATTTCTTTTCTTAACTCCCATAAACCTGCGTTCGCTGTATATGATGTATATCCTTGTTCTAATGATAAAATGCAAGCCTCCCGCACACTCCAAGGGGTAATAAAATCTGGCTCGCCAACTCCAAGCGAAATGACCCCCTCCATACTTGCCGCTAAATCAAAAAAGCGACGAATACCGGACGGTTTTAAGCGTGATACGGTGTCAGATACGTACGTTTTCGTCTTTTGCATCACGGAGCCACCACGATTCTTCGATCTTGATCACCTTGCTCAAACACGGTGCCGTCATGCTTATATTTCTTTAAAATAAAATGGGTTGTCGTTGAAATGACGGAATCGAGCGTCGATAATTTTTCAGAAACAAAATGGGCAATTTCAGACATGGAACGTCCTTCAATGACAACAGATAAATCGTAGGCACCAGACATCAAATAGACAGACTTAACCTCCGGAAAGCGATAAATACGTTCAGCTACCTCGTCAAATCCAACGCCCCGCTTCGGTGTCACTTTCACATCGATCATCGCCGTCACACCTTCATGGCCATCTACTTTCCGCCAGTCAACGATCGTTGCATACTGTACAATCACTTTCGCTTCTTCTAATTTTCTTATTATATCCTCCACTTCTGAAACCGATAGAGAAACCATTTTTGCCATCGTATCAATCGGCAAACGAGCGTTTTTTTCTAACAATTCAACGATTTCAATTTCTTTTTCAGTTAGTTTCACACGAATCACCCCTGACATAAATTTTCACATAATTTAGAAAAAAATGCACGCCTTTTTTCAAAAAAATAAGCAAGACGACATCGCTTGCGACTACGGTTTTTTTATCACACCGCATGCGATTCGCTTGCCTGCATTTCCCGCTGGCTGAGACATCCCATCATCTTTTCCTTCGTGGATGACAATCGATGTTCCGTTTTTGGTGAATAGGCCGTTTTTCTCTTCTGATAAATTGACATTTGGGGCCATCAATTGCACTTTCACCGTTCCGTCTTCTTTCACAATTAAATTCGGTAAATCACCTGCATGCGCTCCTTCCGGATGAAGGAGACCGTGCTCTTTTCCTTCTGGATTGAAATGTTCCCCAGCTGACTGAAATGTAGGTGGTTCACATGTTCCTTTATCATGAATATGGATCGCGTGTTCTCCTGGAGGCAGTCCTTTTAAATCAATGTCGAGTTTCACCCCTTCAGGTTGCTGCGACATTTTAATCGTCCCGACCGAATCACCATCTTCATTAATCATATTGACATCGACGTTTTTCACTTTTTCTTCCATACATCCGCTCACAAGTAACAAGACGACACATATCATTATTTGACGCACAATAAGCCCTCCAACTACATATTTACAGCTTATTATGCCCCGTTTGTATTCATTTAATCGTTTATTTGTTGTTTTTTCAACTGTTCTTCTAATTGCTTCGCTTTTTCTTCTTGACGTTTTGAAATTTTTATAATCAATCGCATCGTCAACACCGCTGCAATAAAAAATGCGGTAAACGAAATGGCAGCAGGAATGTACTCTGTTTTATCTTCTGGGAAGTATAAAAACAATCCAAATATAATGTTAGTCATGCAATCAACCTCTCCATATATCTTCTCACTCATTATATCATAAAGACAATTGTATCGCTTCGCAAAAAGGAATATAATTGGATTCGTAAACAAAAAAGGGAGGCGTATTCGCTTGAAAAACGTCGTGATCCACAAAGTCATCACATTCGTATTTACAGAAGGGCAATTAAGGGGGTATTGGAACGAACAAAAACAAAAAATTCCATTCGAATCTTTGACAAATGAACAGTTAATGGCATTAGCTGAGGATATGTTAGCGAACTCTTCTCATAGCCAACTAGAGCAACATATTTTAGACCATGGTTGGCGCGTAAAAGAAGAAACAGAAGGACAAGTGCTTGCAGAAGACGATTCCCGTGAACATGTACATGTGGAAGTTATCGATACAACAAAACAAGGATCGCCATCCACAAAATTGTTTA
The DNA here is from genome assembly GCF_013761015.1 of Anoxybacillus ayderensis. Lineage (NCBI taxonomy): Bacteria > Bacillati > Bacillota > Bacilli > Caryophanales > Anoxybacillaceae > Anoxybacillus > Anoxybacillus ayderensis. The sequence goes on along the minus strand of NZ_JACDUV010000001.1, from coordinate 413,504 downwards.
TCGACCGCCTATCACAAATCGAATGCGCGAACTGCGGATTTTCTTTTTATATTCGCAATGTAAACGCTGACACAACACATTTAAAATGTCCAAGCTGTTTTCAGACACTAAAAAACTGAAATATAGAAAGGAATGAAAGATCGTGCATGAGGCAATCACTCATGAAGTAAGCAATTTCCAATATTATGCAGCCATTGCAATCTTTTTGATTACATACGCCATCATCATTTCAGAAAAAGTGAATCGTGCTGTCATCGCTTTATTAGGTGCCGCTTTTATGATCATTTTCGGCATCGTTGATTTACATCAAGCGTACACTCATCATATCGAGTGGGGGACGATTACGCTTTTAATCGGAATGATGATTCTTGTTAGCATTACGAGTAAATCAGGCTTTTTCCAATATGTTGCGGTCAAAGCTGCAAAAATGGCGAAAGGAAGCCCGATTAACATTTTAGTCATTTTATCCTTGCTGACAGCTTTTCTTTCCGCCTTTTTAGACAATGTAACAACTGTTTTATTAATCGTTCCGGTTACGTTTTCCATTACACGCATGTTAGAAGTAAACCCTGTTCCATTTTTAATTTCTGAAGTGCTTTTCTCAAACATTGGCGGAACGGCGACGTTAATCGGGGATCCACCGAACATTATGATCGGCTCTGCCAATAAACATTTAACGTTTAACGACTTTTTATTTAATCTAGGTCCTGTTGTTCTCGTCATCATGGCTGTTGTTATTGCTATTTTGTACGTGTTTTATCGCAAACGTCTTCAAGCAAATGCTGCGCTCATTGAACGGCTCATGAAACTCGATGAAAAACAATACATTAAAGATGCCGTACTATTGAAAAAGTCCGTTTCTGTGCTTGGATTCACAATTTTAGGGTTTACACTCCATTCAGTGATTCACGTCGATGCAGCAGTCATCGCAATGACAGGGGCTGTCATTTTAATGCTCATCGGCGTAAAAGAACACGACTTAGAAGAAGTGTTCGCTTCAGTTGAGTGGACAACCATTTTCTTCTTTGCCGGATTGTTTACGCTTGTTGGTGGACTCGTCGATATTGGTCTTATTAAAAGTTTGGCCGAGGAAGCATTGGAAATCACAGGAGGCGATATTCATTTCGCATCTTACTTAATTCTTTGGGTATCTGGAATCGCATCAGCAACCATTGACAACATTCCGTTCGTTGCGACGATGATTCCACTTATTCAAGATATGGCTGTCGGCATGGGATTATCTCCAGACTCCGCACAAATTGATGTTTTATGGTGGTCGTTAGCACTTGGCGCTTGTTTAGGTGGAAACGGAACGTTAATTGGAGCATCTGCAAACGTCATCGTTGCGGGGATTGCTTCACGTGAAGGGCATGGGTTTAGCTACTTTGATTTTCTAAAAATCGGAGCACCGCTGACGCTCATTTCCTTGCTTATTTCACACGCGTATATTTTCATTCGTTACTTATAAAAACGCTCAAGGCTCGCCTTTGAGCGTTTTTTTCTTTTCGTCATATACTGCTTCCAAGGAGGGAGAACAATGTATCCAAACGTTGATATTACACAATTTACACAATCAGCAAAAGCGATACAAAAGATATTGAAAGATGCCACGACCATTTCGACAAAAATCGCAAACGATCCTACTTTTGCGAAACAGTTAATGGAAAAAGCCCAACAATCAAAACAAGAAGAAGTACAAAAGCAACTTCAATCCATCGGCATTGAATCGGAAATGAAAATCTCTTTTAATCCAAATACGATTCATATTACACTTTTACCAAAAAAAGGCGAGTCGCCTTGTTGCCAACTCACCTTCTTGCTTTACTGGCGATAATTCGGTGCCGCCATTTGCTTCTCACCTATATAGGCTGCATCGCGCAAATCATGTCCATCATCCGTTTCACTTACATGAATAATATCTTCTTTTGCACCTAATCGATTTGCGCGAAGCAATTGTTCCTCTTCCCTCATTGTCATCCCCTCCGTATTGTTATGTTGCACAAGTACGTTGCACTTATGTATTGACATTTTTTGCTTTATCATATACCATTTTGTTAACGAATAAAAAAAGGAGGTTAACAAATGCGAGCGAAAGATTTAACGTTTATCGCCATGTTTGCAGCGTTAATGGCGATCGGAGCAAACATTACATCGTGGGCTCCTTTTCTCGTGATTGGTGGAGTTCCAATTACGTTACAAACATTTTTTTGCGTATTAGCTGGCGCCATTCTTGGAGCAAAACGAGGAGCAATAGCAATGACTGTATATATGCTCATCGGGTTATTCGGCGCACCTGTTTTCGCTCGGTTTGGCGGTGGGTTTTCAACGATCGTTGCCCCAACATTTGGCTTTATTCTTTCTTTTATTCTTGCAGCATACGTCACTGGTTTACTTATTGAAAAAAGTGCAAATCGTTCCGTAGCACGCTTTATCACAGCAACTATCATCGGCATGATCATTAACTACGTTGTCGGCACAAATTGGATGTATGTCGCGTTTAAACTATGGGCTGAAGCGCCAGAAGGCTTTTCGTATACGATGGCATGGAGCTGGATGCTCGTTCCGCTTCCCAAAGACATCATCTTATCAATCGTTGCCGGCGTCATTGCGCCACGCATTTATAAAGCATTAAACCAACATCAAATATATAACAAATACGTTGCATAACAAGAAAAGGAAGTTCGGTTATAGACCAACTTCCTTTTCCTCTTTCTTTATATATTGTTGCCGAAACACTTGCATCGATTCATTTTCGTTCAGTGCAATCATCTCTTGCTCAGATAATGTTCCATCTCCACGTTTGACGACATATACGGTCACTTTTTTCTTTCCCCAATGTTTATACACATCATCTACTGTTTCGTAATATAAATCAATTTTATGGCCTTTAATCGCGGAACCTGTATCTGCGACAACACCATATCCGTATCCTGGAATAAATAAAATCGTTCCAATCGGGAAAATGTTCAAATCTGCTGCGATCGTGGAATACAAATCACGTTTCACACGCACACCTGAATACGTGATCCCATAACTCGGATGATCAGGCGTTTTTCCTGTTGATTCCACTCCAGCCGTATATCCTGTTGCTACAACAGTAACGGACGGATATTGCGACCAATCGAATGCTTCTTCTAACGTCAACGATTCGTTTGTTGTTTGTTGGGATGATAGTTGTGTCACTTGCTTTTCATTTTTACGAAAACGATCTGCTACATACTCATACGTGTTCGTTGAAAACAACGACTTGAACGAGAAAAAAGAAAAACGTGAAGGTGAAAACCAATCAGATAGCATCTTCGCTTCAACGCCTGATATCGATTGAAATGTCGTCATGAACGCACACATAAACAATACAACCATGGTCGTTCGTCTTAACCATTTTATACCCATTTATTCACTCCTCCCACGGTTGTATTTCTTTCCAACATTCAAAAAAAATATACATCTACCGCAAGAGAAATAAAAAAACCTCCACGATTGTGAAGGTTTAAAACATACGATATCCTTTTTTACGCAATGTTTGAATGACAATGCCTGAAACGATTGCGCCTACAATGCCGCTGCTTAAAATAATTAAATCGGCGCTCGCTAACGACCCTATTCGCTCTTTCACGTGAGCAAAGGAAGCGGATGGTTTTGTCACATAGTCCATTATAGAAATTTGATCGATCCACAATAATAAAACGAACGGGCTTAATATCGCCATCGTCCACGTCGTTCGTAAAATCATATTTAATAAAAAGCCAATACCAAAAAATAAAACAAAAAACAATAAAATAGAAATAAATAAAACAGGAATGCTCATCTCCATACGTTTTCACCTCCAATACACCATTTTAAGTGTACTGAAAGCGAAAACATGAGTCAATTATTGCTTCATTGCCATTTCATCTTTTTCTACTCCTGTCCCTTCACAATAGTGACACGTTTCCGACCCTCCAACCGCAACATGAACATAACCGTTTCCCGCACAATATTGGCACGTTGTTTTATTCATAGCCCTCTCTCCTTTTTTCTTAATTTTCAGATAATTATACATAAAAATATATCATTTGTAAAGAAAAACGAGCGAAAAGTCGCTTCGCTCGTTTTTATAATAGCTTGAATTTTCCTTTTTTCGCAACAAGTGTTGGACCACCGATTAAGTAAAGGGCACGGTTGTCAATTACTTTTTTCATGACACTTGCTTTTGCCCCCCAAATTTTCTTGCCAAATACGACACCGATCGCATCATCGTGTCCAAGCGAACATACTGTTCCTTTGAGGTCTGGTTTAAACGGTTGTAATTCCCCTTGACCACGAATTAATACAGCTAAGTTTTTCGCACAAACTTCCCCTTGTTGCATTGCAATTTGCGCTGTTGGCGGATATGGACGGTTTGTTTCTTCGTTAATAATTAACGCACAGTCTCCAACAACAAACACATCTTCATGTCCTGGTGCACGTAAAAACGGATCGACTTTCACACGACCGCGCATCGCTTCAAACCCTGATTCGTCAATGACGTGACTTCCGCGTACTCCAGCCGCCCATACAACTGTTCCCGCTTTAATTTCTTCTACTTGATCGTCTTTGCTAACGATAATGCCTTCCGGTGTACATTCTTTAATCGCTGTACCAATTTTAAATTCAACACCTTTTTTCTCAAGAACATTTACCGCATATTCAACAAGTTCTGGGTCAAAACCAGGAAGAACTGTCGGTGCTGCCTCTACGCAAATGATGCGCACTTTATTTGGATCAACGTCATATTCACGGCAAAGTTCTGGAACGCGGTTTACAAGCTCACCTAAAAATTCGATACCTGTAAATCCTGCACCACCAACGACAATCGTCAAACGCTCATCACGTTTTTCTTCTTCTGTGCTATATGTCGCAAATTGGTATTCAATATGCTCGCGAATTTGACGTGCCGCGTTGACGTTCGCAATCGAGAAGGCATATTCTTTTAAGCCTTTAATGCCAAACGTTTCAGATTCAAATCCAAGAGCAACAACTAAATAATCATACGTTAGCGGCTCATGGTTTTGAAGCAACACTTGTTTTTGTTCGAGGTTGATTTTTTCAACCGTATCTTGAATAAATTTTACTTTACTTTGATCGATGACATCTGCAATCGCATAGCGAACGCGCTCGTGATGCAACGTTCCTGCAGCTGCCTCATGCAACCATGTTGATTCATAATGGTAATCATGTTTGTTGACAAGCGTAATGCTTGCTTCATTGACGCCAATCATCTTTTGTAAACGCGTCACTGTCATTAATCCACCATAACCTGCACCTAATACAACAACATTTGGCTTCTTCAAGCGAATCACTTCCACCTTTTCTTATTTTTTTTAGCTTGTGCTTGTTGAACGATTTTTATCGTTTAAAAAGTTTGTGAATTTATTCACGAAATAGACCAAAAAAATACAACGTTTTGTAACAAAGTTGTCATTTCTACGTTAACATCTTATTCTTTTTTTCTCTCTTTTTCAAGAGTTATTTGTTCAATTTTTGGCCATAATTTTTGTCGAGTTCATGTCGAAATTTTCAAAACAACAAAAGCGTTCAACCATTTTTTATGGTATGATAATACGTGAGAATTTACGTTTTAGGAGGAATGAACGTGAAAGAAGATCAAAAACTGTACGATATTACTGTAATCGGTGGCGGACCTGTTGGTTTGTTTACAGCGTTTTACGGGGGAATGCGTCAAGCAACGGTGAAAATTATCGAGAGTTTACCGCAACTTGGCGGACAACTTTCTGCACTTTACCCTGAAAAATACATATATGATGTAGCGGGATTTCCAAAAATTCGCGCCCAACAACTGATCGACAATTTAAAAGAGCAAATGAGCAAATTTAACCCAACTGTTTGTTTAGAACAGTCTGTTGAAAAGTTAGAAAAATTGGAAGATGGTACATTTAAACTAACAACAAATAAGGAAATCCATTATTCCAAAGCGGTCATTATTACTGCAGGAAACGGTGCATTCCAACCTCGTCGATTAGAACTCGAAAGCGCAGTACAGTATGAAGGAAAAAACTTACATTACTTTGTTGATGATTTAAATAAATTTGCTGGTCAACATGTACTTGTATGCGGTGGTGGCGACTCTGCCGTTGACTGGGCGCTTATGCTTGAGCCAATTGCTAAAAAAGTAACGATTGTGCATCGACGCGATAAATTCCGCGCCCATGAACATAGCGTTGAAAACTTAATGAACTCGTCTGTCGACGTCAAAACACCGTTCGTTCCTGTCGAATTAATTGGAGATGAAAACGGTATCAAACAAGTCGTTTTAGAAGAAGTAAAAACGAAAGCTCGCGAGACGATTGATGTCGATGCCGTTATCGTTAACTACGGCTTCATTTCTTCGCTCGGCCCAATTAAAGAGTGGGGATTAGAAATCGAGAAAAACTGCATTAAAGTAAACTCCAAAATGGAAACAAACATTCCAGGTGTGTATGCAGCCGGCGACATTTGCACATATGAAGGAAAAGTCAAGTTAATCGCTTGCGGATTCGGTGAAGCGCCAACAGCGGTCAACAACGCAAAATCATACATTGATCCAAGCGCAAAAGTACAACCGCTTCATTCTACATCGATGTTTGAATAAGAGAAAGAATAGGCTTCCCATAGTTATAGGGAAGCCCCTTTTTCTTCTTCCAAACATACTTGTTCTATTTCTACAGGCATCTCTTTTTTTCTCAAAGCAGCTTGCAATTGTTCAATTTCCTTTTCTAGCTTCTTTGTATAGTTCCTCATCTTAACAAGTTTCAATCCACCGACGAAAAAAACAATCAATGCTCCCAATATAACAGAACTTAAAATCACAATAACTAACGGTGTTTCAAAATAACCAACGATGTAATTTACCTCTACATTTTGGACATTGGCAATGGAAAATAACGCTACGAGCAACGCAAATATCAGTCCAAAGATAATGTTTCTTTGTCCCTTCACTATATAATCACCCCTCAACATTCTTCTGGTGTACCAGCATGTGTCGCTGTACGAAACGATGAACCGCATCCGCACGAAGCGATGGCATTCGGGTTATGAATCGTAAATCCGCCCCCCATCGCCCCTTGTTCGTAATCAATCGTCGTTCCTTTTAATACAAGTGCGCTTTCTTTATCGACTAATATACGCAAACCGTCTTGTTCAAACTCATGATCCTCTTCACGCTTCTGATGATCAAATCCCATCGCATAAGATAATCCGCTACATCCTCCACCATAAACACCGACACGAAAATAAACGTTTTCTTCTCCGCTTTCTTTCATCATCTGTTTCACTTGCTCCGCTGCTTTTTCTGTGAGTGTAACAATTTTTTTCATTTAACTTCACTCCTTTTTAATAATAGTATACACCTGTGCAAATCGTTTCTGCAGCACCGCGCATCAACACATCGCCATTTTCTTTCCACGTAATATACAAATCTCCACCAGCTAAATGAACAACCGTTTCTTCATTTCGCTTCGTTTTTCCATTTAGCACCGACGCCACAACCGCCGCACATGCTCCCGTGCCACACGCTTCGGTTACCCCTGATCCTCGCTCCCATACGCGAAAATGGAGCTCACGTTCATTCACCACTTCTACAAACTCGACATTCATTCCCTCTGGAAAGCGCTCATCTTTTTCAACGATCGGTCCAAGCGTCGTTACCGGCGCCTCCTCAATACGATCAACATAAAACACCGCATGAGGATTCCCCATCGATACACCTGTCATATAATACGTATGCCCTGCAAAATCAATTCGTTCGTTAATGACGACATCGTTTTCTTTTCCGACCATCGGTATTTCTCCACGAGATAAACGAGGTTTTCCCATATTGATTTCCACACTATTGACCTTTCCGTCTTCCACAAAAACGCGAGCTTGAACAAGACCTGATAACGTTTCAATCATAAACTGTTCCTCTTGAACGATGCCATGCTCATATACATATTTCGCTACGCATCGCAACCCGTTGCCACAATTTTTCCCTTCCGATCCATCGCTATTAAAAATACGCATTTTCACCGGTGCCACATCAGATGGGCAAATTAAAATGAGTCCATCTGATCCGATCCCTGTATGTACATTTGCCACTCGCTTTGCAATATACGATAATTCCTCTTCTGCTAAACGCTCTTTAAACATATTGACATAAATATAGCTATTCCCTAATCCATGCATTTTCGTGAACGAAAAACTTCTCATAGCTGTCCCTCCGCATACATGTTTAATAACACTATACATCGTTGCCATGAACGTGACAACTTTTTTACAAATATATAAAAAGTCACAGGCAATCCGAGAGACATATAGTATAATATAACTATCAATCATACAAGGCAGGGAACATAATGGATATTTTATATGATCGTACCGTCACATGTCTTGTTTGTAGACAAACATATACAACGAAAAAAGTCCGTTCGCGTTTCATTCGTCCCATCCGGCACGACACTGACTTTTGCTCATATTATGCGAGCGAAGAAGCGAATCCGCTTTTGTATTATGTACACGTTTGTCCACATTGCGGATTTGCAGCAACAGAAGAATTTTCAACGTATTTTCCACCACAAACGCTTGAGGCCATTCAACAAAACATTTGCGCCAATTGGCGTGGGAAAAATTACAGTGGGGCTCGTACATTTGCTGAGGCCATTGATACATACAAGCTCGGCATTTATTCCGCCACATTGAAAAAAGAAAAACATATTACGCTCGCTGGACTTTATATGCGTCTTGCCTGGTTATATCGTTCAAACCAACAAAGCGAAGAAGAACGGCGATTTATGCGATTAGCGCTCGAGCAATATATCGCTTCTTATGAGGCTGATGATTTTGTTCACACACATATGTCCGAAGTGCGCTTATTGTATTTAATCGGAGAATTGTATCGTAGGCTAGGAAAAGAAAAACAAGCGATCATTTATTTTTCGCGCGTGATCGCTAGAAAAAAAGAGACGATTGAAAAAGGAATTGTCAATATGGCTTACGACCGTTGGCAAGAAATTCGTGAAGAAAAAAAGGGGGCACAATAGCCCCCTAAAACATTGGATTTTCTTCAATATATTCATACACTCGCTCAACGAGCTGCTCTGCATCCTCTGCTGTAACAATATCCCCATTTACCATCGCAAATAACATATTGGCACATTTTCCACAGTATCCTAAACATCCGTATTCAATAATGTCCAAATTTGGATCTTTTTCAAGTTGCTCTAGCGCGCGTTGTGAACCATTTGCTAAATTACTTATACAAAATTCAACGATCGGTTTCAACAATGTATTCACCTCAATCTTAATATTATAACACTTTCACTAAAAATGATGTAATATTGACATAAGAAAAACATCTTAATTATTCATGTTTCTCGAAAAAATGTTGTTATTTTGTCACAATTTCGCTATACTTTTAGTGGTCGAATTTTATCAAAAGGGGAAAGCTTCCATGAGAAACCTCGTGCTACTTGGCGGCGGATACGGAAATATGCGCATCTTACTCCGCATCCTTCCGAATTTACCAGAACATATCCATATTACATTAATTGATCGTGTTCCATACCATTGTTTAAAAACAGAATATTATGCTTTAGCTGCTGGGACAATTAGTGACCAACACATTCGTGTTCCATTCCCAGAACACCCTCGCCTATCTTACGTCTTTGGTGAGGTCAAAAAAATTGATTTACATCATGAAGTTGTTCATCTTCAAGACGGAACGTGTATTCCGTATGATGACTTAGTCATCGGATTAGGTTGTGAAGATAAATATCACGGTGTACCCGGTGCAGACATTTTTACTTATAGCATTCAAACAATTGATAAAGCAAGAGAAACGTATCAAAAACTAAGCAATCTCCCACCACATAGCATCGTCGGTGTCGTCGGTGCTGGGTTAAGCGGTGTAGAATTGGCAAGTGAATTAGTTGAAAGTCGTCCAGATTTACACGTTAAACTATTTGACCGCGGCACACGCATTTTATCTATGTTTCCAGAACGGCTAAGCCATTATGTAGAGCAATGGTTTCATTCGCATGGTGTGGAACTCATTCGTCAATCAAACATTACAAAAGTTGAGGAACATACGTTGTATAATCACGAAGAAGCAATCCATTGCGATGCGATTGTATGGACTGCCGGCATTCAACCGAATCGTGTCGTCCGCGAACTCGATGTGGAAAAAGACAGTCAAGGGCGTGTCGTATTAACACCTCGACACCATATTCCAAATATAGAAAATGTATATGTTGTTGGGGATTGCGCAAGCTTACCGCACGCTCCGAGCGCCCAACTTGCCGAAGGACAAGCAGAACAAATCGCTCAAGTATTACAAAAACGCTGGAAAGACGAAGAACCACCAAGCGAATTTCCGCCAATTAAGTTAAAAGGTATTTTAGGATCATTAGGCAAAAAACATGGCTTTGGCCTCGTTGCCGATCGCCCACTAACCGGACGGGTTCCGCGCCTACTAAAATCAGGCGTCTTATGGATGTACAAGTACCATAACGGATATTAATTGCCTACATTTTTCGTATAAACATATGCTGTTTTTTGTTTGACACTATGGTATGATAAGCATAGCATAACAAAATAATGATCTTCTCATGCCGAAAACACCTTAGATTTTATTAAGGTGTTTTCTTTATACACATAACCAGTAGAAAGGAGGGATAAGTGTTGGAAGCGGTTCTCCAGCAAGTTCTCACAAAGTTAAACGAACTTCAAGCAGAAATGAATAATATGAAACAGACAATGGCTACAAAACAAGATCTCGAAAATATGGTCACAAAAGAAGACCTCAAAGCCATGGCCACAAAACAAGACTTGAAAATGATCCAACAAGCTGTACTTGAAACGAATGAAATCGTCAAAAATATTGAAGCAAATCAGAAAAGACAAGAACGCATTTTAGATGTACTTTCTAAACGTTCCATTGAACATGAAGCCCAAATTACTGATTTGCGTTGTGTAAAATGAATGAGGGCGAGTTACTTCGCCCTTTTTTCAATTGCTTCATAAATGTTTTTTAATTTCGGATTTCCTTCGTCAACAATCTCCCCATCAATGACAACGACAGGATAAAATAAGTCTTCGTCAATTATCCTTTGTGCCAATTGACGTTTTTCTTCATCTTCTGGTGGATGAAAAATATCGACATACACAAATTTAAATGAATCGTTCGGATATTTGCGCGAAACGGCAGCTTGAAGCCATTCATACGTATCCTTTGATGATGGTGCACCGACACAAGAAGCACAAATCATATCCGCCCCATACACACATATTTCAATCATATTTATTCTCTCCCCTGGAAAAAAGTTAAGTAACGTTGATAGATTTTTTTCATCATGATGATTATAATAAAATTAGTGAAAGGAGTCGATGAAAATGGCAGATCAAGATATTAAACAACAAGTGCAAGAAGTATTAGATAAACTTCGTCCATTTTTACTTCGCGATGGCGGAGATTGTGAATTAGTCGATGTAGAAGACGGCGTTGTTAAACTTCGCCTTCTCGGTGCGTGCGGAAGCTGCCCAAGCTCAACGATCACATTGAAAGCTGGTATTGAGCGCGCATTACTTGAAGAAGTTCCTGGCGTTGTTGAAGTTGAACAAGTGTTTTAAAGAAAAAAGGGGTGTACGAAATGTGCACCCCTTTTCATATGAAGAAAATCATTTATTTCTCTAACGCCATTTTATATACACAACTCCCCTTTGTTTCTACTGACAACATGCGAACAGCACAATGTGGAAATGTTGCCACAAGCGCATCATATACTTCTTTCCCTCTCCCTTGTTCAGCAAAACAAAGGACAGTCGGACCAGCACCACTTAGCGCTACCCCAAATGCCCCGTTCCGTTTCGCTACTGTACGCACATGGGGCAATTCAGGTACGAGACATTCACGATATGGTTGATGAAATAAGTCGGCATCCATCATCTCACCAACGAGCGACCAATGGTTTGTAAGCAATGCCGCCACAAGCACGTTACTAATTGCGCTTGCCTCGACGGCTTGCTCGCGCGTAAATGCCCTTGGAAGAACTGTGCGAGACTTTTTCGTTTCCAATTCATACGTCGGAATGACAGCAATTAAATCAACTGGAATGGAAGGAATGTGTACAATATGTGTACGGTCTTTCAAATGACTTCCAATGACTACTCCCCCATATAAAGAAGCACCGACATTGTCAGGATGACCTTCATATACGCTAGCTACGCGCATTTTTTCCTCTTGTGACAATTCAAGACGCCCAAGCTCATTTGCTAACTCAATGGCTGCTACAATCGCCGCTGCGCTACTACCTAGCCCTCTCGTAAATGGGATATTACTTGATACAAACACGCGACACGGCGGCAACGCCACACCATACTGACGAGCTAGTTCATTTGCTACTTGATAAATTAAATTGCTTTCGCCTGTTGGAATACTTTTCACTTCACTTGTTTTCGGGACGAATTCCCACATTTCCGCACGAACAACTTCTAAAGTTAAATGCAACGATACAGCTAATCCGATCGAATCAAAGCCAGGTCCAAGGTTGGCTGTACTTCCTGGGACAACAATTTTTAACATCTCTCCATCGTTCATTGAAGGACAGCTCCTTGAATGTGCGCAAACACCGCTTCTTCATCATTTGGCAAGACGATCGGTTGAATATTCGTTGCGTCCATCGCTACATTTGGATCTTTCAATCCATTTCCAGTCAACACTGCAACAATTCGGCTTCCTTTTGCAATTTCGCCGCTCTCGACTTGTTTCATTACACCAGCAATCGACGCACATGAAGCAGGTTCTGCAAAAATTCCTTCTTCTCTTGCAAGTAAACGGTACGCATCTAAAATTTGGGCATCTGTCACTTCATCAATTTTTCCTCCCGATTCGTTCGCGGCCTGAACAGCATATTCCCAGCTCGCGGGGTTACCGATTCGAATTGCTGTCGCAATCGTTTCTGGATTTTCAATCACTTCGTTACGAACAATTGCTGCCGCTCCTTCCGCTTCAAACCCGCGCATTTGCGGCAATGTTGTTCCATGCTTTTCATGAAATTGTTTAAATCCTTTCCAATATGCTGTAATATTTCCTGCGTTTCCGACTGGAATAGCGAGAATATCAGGGGCTTGCCCGAGTTGCTCACAAATTTCAAACGCTGCTGTTTTTTGCCCTTCAATACGATACGGATTGACCGAATTGACAAGCGTCACCGGAGCCATTTCGCTTAAACGACGCACCATTTTTAATGCGTGATCGAAATTTCCTTGAATCGCAACAATTTCTGCCCCATACATGACCGCTTGCGCCAACTTTCCGAGCGCAATTTTCCCGTCAGGAATGACGATAATGCAACGCATATTTGCCCGTGCAGCATACGCAGCAGCAGCGGCAGACGTGTTGCCTGTCGAAGCGCAAATAATTGTATCGCTGCCTTCTTCTTTTGCTTTAGCAACAGCCATGACCATCCCACGATCTTTAAAAGATCCTGTTGGGTTTGCTCCCTCTGTTTTAACGTATAATTCTACACCGAGTCTTTCCGACAAATGAATGAGCGGAATGAGCGGTGTATTCCCCTCATTTAACGATAACATCGGTGTTTTATCTGTCACCGGTAAATAGTCACGATAATGATGCAACAATCCCCTCCACATTACAACGCACCTTCCCCTTCTACTCGATACGAACTTTTCACTTCTTCGACAACTTCTAAATCGCGCAACTGTTGCAACACATCACGGTAATCTTTTAAAGATGCTTGATGCGTAACGAGAACGATTTCTGCCAAATCTTTTTGTTTTAAAGGTAATTGTAAAATTTTCTCGAAACTTACTCCGCGCTCTGAAAAAAGTGATGTAATTTTCGTAAACGCTCCAACTTGATCTTTTACGTGAATGCGTAAGAAATATTTCGAGTATATTTCGCTATCGTCTTTTAACTGCTTATCGTATTGTGGGGTAACTGCGCTTCTCCCATTTACCCCAAGGCGCATATTTTTCATTACAGCAACTAAGTCCGACACAACGGATGTTGCTGTCGGTAGGCTCCCTGCTCCCGGACCGTAAAACATCGTCTCTCCAACCGCTTCTCCGTAAACGTAAACGGCATTATACTCATCATTGACAGACGCAAGTGGATGTGTTTCTGGCAACAATGTCGGTTGCACACTCACTTCTACTTTCTCTCCGTCTCGATGGGCAATACCAATTAATTTCATCGTATAACCGAGTCGTTTGCTGTAATTTAAATCTTCTTCCGTAATTCCGGTAATCCCTTTGACGTATACATCTTGCAAATCAATGTTCATCGAAAAACCAAGACGAGCTAAAATCGCCATTTTTCTTGCTGCATCTAGTCCTTCTACATCTGATGTCGGATCCGCCTCAGCATAACCGAGCGCCTGTGCTTCCGCTAATACTTCTTCATATTTTCTATTAAATTTACTCATTTTTGTTAAAATATAGTTTGTTGTCCCGTTTACGATGCCCATCATTTTTGTAATTCGATCGGAAGCTAATCCGTCTACAAGGCTGCGTAAAATCGGAATTCCCCCTGCGACACTTGCTTCATAAAACAAATCGCAACCGTGCTCAGATGCAACAGCAAGCAACTCTGTTCCATATAGCGCCATTAAGTCTTTATTTGCCGTCACAACATGTTTTCCGTTCTTTAATGCCTGTAATATATATCGTCGCGTTTCTTCAATGCCTCCCATGACTTCAATGACAACATCGATGTCTGGGTCATGAATGACTTCTTCTACGTTTGTCGTTAATACTGCCTCTGGCAAAACGACATCTCTTTTTTTATCGCGATCACGCACAGCAACTTTTTTTATTTCAACAGGGCAACCAATTTGATGCATTAATTTATCTTGATGGTTTTTAATAATTTTCACAACTCCACTGCCAACCGTTCCTAATCCTAATAATCCAACTGATACGCTTTTTACCATCTTCCCCACCTCTTGTTTTTCTGTAATGAACATTTGTTTTTGTATAGTAGACATTATAGAGGATCTCCATTTCTTTTACAATCCTTATTTTCATTATCGTACCATATGAAAACGTTTTATGTTTAAAAATTTTCTAAAAAAATAAAAAAAGAGCCTATCGGCTCTGCACAGGTGTATAAGGCTTCTTTCCTTCTAGCACGGCTATTACGTTGCGACAACATAGTTGCATCATCGCGTACCGCGTTTCTTTCGTCGCACTCCCGATATGCGGCAAAGCAACAACGTTCGGCAATTGTAACAGCGGATGATCCGAACGAATTGGCTCTTGTGCAAATACATCTAGCCCCGCACCAGCAATATGTCGGTTGATTAACGCATCATATAACGCTTCTTCATCCACAACTGCCCCGCGTCCCGCGTTAATAAACATAGCTGATCGCTTCATTTTCATAAATGCTTCGCGGTTAAACAATTGATACGTTTCATTCGTTAACGGAGCTAAACAGACGACAAAGTCCGCTTGTTCAAGCAACTCATCAAACGAACAATACATCGCACCAAGTGTTCGTTCGGCTTCCATATTTCGTGAACGATTATAGTATAATACGCGCATATGAAATCCTTTTGCCCGATGCGCAACGGCTTGCCCGATTTTCCCCATACCGACAATTCCAATCGTTTTATGGTGAACATCCGTCCCTGCAAGTAAAAGCGGACTCCAACTTTTCCATTCTCCTTCTTTTATAAACTCGGCTGCTTCAATCACTCTTCTTGCCGTTGCTAACAGGAGAGCAAATGTTAAATCCGCTGTCGTTTCTGTCAATACATCAGGCGTATTGCAAACAATGATCCCTCGTTTTGTCGCTGCCTCTACGTCAATATTGTCGTAACCGACGGCCACATTCGCAACGACGCGAAGCTTCGGACTTTGTTTCAATAACTCCTCATCAATGCGATCAGATAACATCGTAATTAATGCTTCTGCCCGGCTTGCTTCTTGAAGTAGCACATCGCGCGGAACAACAAGATGCTCATGCGGCCACATGTTTACATCGTATTTGTCATATAACGGCGCAACGACATCATCTGGTAGTTTTCTTGTAATGAAAACATATGGTCTTCCCATATCCTCGACCCCTTTAGCACATTGTCATCCGCTTTATTGTATCATATTTATAACCAATCAAGACGAGGAATAGAAACAGTAGTTATATCATGAAAATGACGAAGTTTTTGTTCATATACGTCAGTCTCTTCAAATACTTGTCGTAATTGTTGCGCATAGCGTTGTTGCATATCACCTTCTGATCCATAGTAGTTTTCAATCGACTGAAAATAATGAAGCGGAAATAATAACCGGGCATAAATCATTCGCCAAGAAAAACGGCTAAGCGATTGCACATGTTCATACGTTTGTAAAAAACGCACAATCGTTTCATCTGATTGTTTCGTTAACCACTGCTTTCGAATCCACTCCGCAACATCGCGACTTGCGTGGTCAAACACCCAATCCGTTGGTATTTTCCCCATTTCCCATGTTTCGGGCGTAAATTGTTCATGACAAATCGTCGGCATATCGCTGTGCATCGGAGCTTCATCTAATTGCGTGTCCATCACATATTGAACCGCGTTTTCGGCAACACCTAAATAGTAAGGAAATGTCTCAACAAATTGTTCATCCAACTCATTTTTTTCGGAAGACCTCGCTTGTAATTGCCAAAAATGTTCTAATTGATCGATTCGTTGTCCCCATAGTTCTCCCCATTTGCCAAATCGGCTTCGGGCGGAAACATCATACGGATATGTGCGCCCACGCTGATGAAATAATGCGAGTTGTTGCGCGATATCTCCTGTTTTCATTCGGTTTTCCACTTTCCACACACTCACTTGCTTTCCTTGTAACATGCCAACAAAACGCCCTGTCCTCGTTGGAAGCAACGTGGCAATCGTTTCGTCACCTTGTGTTCGCATATACATCGCCATGTAATATAACTGCTGAATGTCGCTTTCTTTCTCATTCGTCGGTACCGCAACATATATGTCATTTCCACTTCGAACAAAAAAACGATCACCTATTTGCTCCATATGATCAACTCGAAAATAATAATCCATACACATCCCTCCTTCCCTTATGTATATGTTTCAAAAATACGTATAAACTTCATAAGAGAGAGGAAATGAACGCACGTTTCATAAAAAAGTCACATACATTGTAAAAAATAAAAAACGAAATAGGTGAAGTTGGATGGAGGAAAAGAAAATAGGAAAAATGGAACAAGTCGCACGACAATGGCTCGCTGATCGCGGGGTAACAATCGAACATATTGCTGAACTCGTTTATTATTTACAATCCAAATATCATCCAGACTTACAAATGGACGAATGTATTCATAACGTGAATCGCGTGATCGCTAAACGTGAAGTACAAAACGCACTATTTACCGGCATTCAGCTCGATATTTTAGCAGAGAAGGGTTTACTACAAGAGCCTCTCCAATCATTTATCGCAAAAGACGAAGGATTATATGGGGTAGATGAAATTTTAGCTCTTTCGATCGTCAACGTATACGGTTCTATCGGTTTTACGAACTACGGATACATCGATAAACAAAAACCGGGCATTTTACATCAATTAAATGATAAATCATCCGGTCAATGCCATACGTTTTTAGATGATATCGTTGGAGCGATCGCTGCTGCTGCTTCAAGCCGTCTAGCGCATCGCGCTGCCCATGTCGAATGAATATAAGAAAAGCGAAAAGCGCCCCAATTTCGCCTAAAGACAGCCCGTGTCCTGCGGGCAACGGCGAAATGTCGCCATCCTTGGCTCCGCGAAGAGCGCATAAGCCCCACCGAGGAGAGCTCGAACCAAGCGGTCGCTTGGTTGTGCGTGGGTAACATCACTGAAGTGTCTCAATGTGTCGCCGCCGCAGTGTGGGGCGGAGCGAACCGAGCCGATGGCGCTTGAAGCTAGACAGCTCTTTTAATCCAAAATTTTATACTTTCTTGTCTTATGAAAAAGGTGCCCAACTAGGCACCTTTTTATATGCGTTCTATCCATTCTTTTAACGAATCAACGACATACGTCGGTTGTCGATCATACGTTTGCAACATTTCTTTCGTCGTCACTCCTGTATGAACGAGAAGTGTATCGATCCCTGCATTCATTCCGGCCATAATATCGGTATCATAGTTATCCCCGATCATTAACGTTTCTTCTTTTGGAACACGAAGCACTTCTAGCGCCTGCTCCATAATAATTTTTTCCGGCTTACCGATAAAAATCGGCTTCGTTTGTGTCGACACAGCAACGACAGATGTAAGCGACCCGTTTCCTGGTAAAAGTCCGCGCTCCGTTGGAATTGCAATATCTCCGTTTGTCGAAATAAACAGCGCCCCATTGCGAACAGCTAAACAAGCAATCGCTAATTTTTCGTAATTAATGCTACGATCAATCCCCATGACAACGACTTCCGCATCTTCATTTGCAAATGTAAATCCTTTTTCTTCAAGCGCACGACGAATACCGTCTTCTCCAATCACATAAACAGAGGCGTTCGGCTTCTTTTCATAAATGTAGTTTGCCGTGGCTTGACTTGTTGTAAATACTTGCTCTTTCGTTGCAGGGATACCGAATTTCCGCAACTTTTCTGCTACTTGTTCCGGCGTGCGGGAAGAATTGTTTGTTACAAATAAATACGGAATACCTTTTTCATGAAGGCGATGCACAAAAGCGCACGCTTCTTCAATTCGTTCTGTTCCGCGATACATCGTACCGTCTAAATCAATTAAATATCCTTTATATGTTTTCACTTTTGCCACTCCTTTTGACAACTTGCACGTTCAAACTTTAACGCAAAACAGCTGCACTTGTCAAAAAGAGCGCAACGAATGTCAACGATTGTTCATTTTTTTCGCTTAATATGGTAGCGACACGCGTCATCACCGTCAGCTAAACACGTTTTCGGAACAATTTCGGCTTCATGAATGAGCGTTTCAAACAACTGTCGCTCACATTCACAAGCAATCGGATACGCTTGAGCTACTTCTGCAATCGGACAGTTATGTTCAACTAACTCAAACGAACCATCATCGTGTTGTACCAATTCCGACATATACCCATGCTCATTTTGTACCGCCACAAGCTCTTTCATTTTCTCATCAAACGATTTATCGCCAAATTGTCGTTCATACAGCTTTTTCATCCGTTCTTGCCGATTTTGAAACAACTGCGCTACAATTTGCTTTCCGCCCATCCGTTCTAAATCAGCTAAAAAATCGAGCATCGTTTGCTGATAGTGGCGCGGAAAACGTTGATGTCCTTTTACACTTAATTGATACACATTTGTCGGCCTTCCCATCGGTTGACGAACAAGCGTCGATTCAACAAGTTCTTCGCGCTCTAACGCACTTAAATGACGGCGGACAGCCATTTCGGTAATTTGTAGTTGCTCCGCCATTTCACCGACTGTTAGCCGCTTTTGCACTTTTAGCATTTTTAAAATTTGCTCTTTCGTGGAAGAGGTTTTTTTTCGCATCACGTTTCACCCTCTTCCATTTTATACGATTTTCCCTATACACACAATTTTTAAACATTTTCATTTAAAAAAGCGGACACAGGCCCAAGTTCATGATGTAAATACGTGCGAATAGCAGTTGGAAAAGATTGAAGAACATGGCGATAGTTTTGCAATGCGTTCAATAATTCGTCATGTGGTACGTCGATGTATTGTTGAACAAGCTTTTTACGAAAATGAATGATTTGTTTTAATGCCTCTCCATCTTCATCCGAAAGAACACGTTCATCGACTAGAATGTCAATAATGTCCTCGTAACTTCCGGGATCGCGCATAATAAAGCCGTCAATCATCGCATTTCCAACGTCAATGATTGATTCAATAATCACATGTCCTATCCGTTCAAGCGCTAGCTTCTCGATTGGGGTATGAAACGGTTGTTGGACATAGGAGACAACTTCCTCCATATATTTCAATGTTTTTTCGATTTTTTGACGATCAACAAAATACATCATTCATCTTCCTTTCTGTTTTTTATTTTATTGTAGCATAGCGCTTTCTTTTACACAGCTAACAGAAATTTGTTAAGATGAAGAAGCAACGATACACGATATGGAGGGATACAATATGGAACGTTTCTTTTTATATGACGATACAGTAGATACAAAAACTCGATTTGTTAGCTTCGCTGGCAAAAATGAACGGTTTGATTTAGCGATCGTCCAAACAGACCGTTTTTATGGCAAAGCGCTCGTACTCGATTTACAAAGCAATCGATATGCGATTATCGGTTCAGATGACTTGCAACAGCCTGGGTATATTGAACACATATATAACTTAAATGAAGAAGATGCAAACGAGTTGCGAAGCTTTTTACATGAAATCGTCGGTTAAGTGGTACGCTATGTAAAAAACGAAAGGAAGAATTCACATGACCGATGAAACGTATCATGATTTTTCAACTGTGGAAGCGATGAAAAATTTTCTCGTACCAGAAACGTTGCCCGAAGGTCCATACGGTTCCCCACGTGGCGAACATGAACCCGTTCAAAATAAAAGTACCCCGTGGCGAAAAGGGCAGCGATATTACAGCGCATTTAATTACGAGTATAAATCGCTTCACCAAAACATTCCGCGTCAAGATCCAGGCGCGCATCCCGTTCACGATGATCCTAGCGAAAATGACCAACAACCGTACTCATGAAAAATAGGTCAGACGTCCTGACCTATTTTTTCACTTTACGTAACACAAAATAAGCGCAACCAAAATTGCAATATTCAAACAAATATTCGGATAATGTACTTATTTTCGTATCATATGTCGCTTTTTGGTTATGGTCATCAAAAAAGCCACGAAGGCGAAGCTGATTATATCCCCAATCGCCAACAATGTAATCATATTTATTTAAAATATCCGTGTAGCGCGCACGAAACGCTTCTTCGTTAAAGCCGTTACGCACATTTTCTACAAGCTCGTAACATGTATTATGAATACAAATCATATGCCCTCACCTCTTCTTTCCATTTCTATCATAAAACATGTCTTTCTCCCAAGCAATCACCATTATAACGCTTTGAATAAAACAAATAATAAAAAAGAAGGGGGGAGTTGTTTTGCGGAATACATGGTTACTGACAGGGATTAGTACAATCGCTTTATTATCTGGATGCGCAGGAATGAACGAATCCACATCTTTGTATGAAAAAAGCGGAACAACGATCAACGTTCGTTCACGAAACGATTTATATAACGAACATGGTGTCCGAAACGGAATGGATTCGAGATTAACAAATTTCGGTTACGTAAGACATCAAAAAAGCCCAATTCCGGGTGATACAACACAGTATGCGACAATACCTGTATTAAATCGCGAAAATGTCGCGGATTTAATTAGCAAACTGTGCACCCAACTTCCGAACGTTTATGACGTTGGGACGCTCGTCACAGACGATACCGTGTTTGTCGTTTACAAAACAGACAGTACAAATCGGTTTGAAACAGCCGATCAAGTGAAAAAAACAGCTATTTCTGTCGTTCCACGTTATTATCACGTATACGTTTCAGACAATCCGCGCATGTTCCAAGATATTGAGCGATTCGGCCGTTTAGATGCAAATAGTCAAAATATCGATCAAGTTTTACAACAAACGATTAAAGAAATGCTCAAGTCACCACAAGGTAGAAAAGTGAGTAGCGGAGAAAATGAAAACGGTGTGCAACGCGAAGAAATGAACATGATGCAATAACAAAAAAGGATGTCCCACATACATAAAAGGGACATCCTTAATGATATGTTTACTCATTCGCTTTTGCCGATTGTACTTGCTCATCAGCATGATAAGAAGAGCGAACGAGCGGACCAGACTCACAATGACTAAATCCTTTCGCTAACGCAATTTCTTTTAACTCCATGAACTCATGAGGATGGTAATATTTCTCCACCTTCAAATGTTTTTTTGTCGGTTGTAAATATTGCCCGATCGTCAAAATATTCACTCCGACTGCCCGTAAATCGTCCATTGCTTCTAAAATTTCTTCTTTTGTTTCACCAAGCCCGACCATTAAGCTTGATTTTGTAGGAATATCCGGTTGCATTTCTTTCGCACGGCGCAAAAATTCAAGTGAACGTTCATACGTTGCGCGCGCACGAACGCGCGGAGTGAGGCGACGAACTGTTTCAATATTATGATTTAAAATGTCAGGACGAGCGTCCATTAACGTTTTTAAGTTTTCATATACACCACCCATATCAGACGGCAATACTTCAATCGTCGTCAACGGATTTTTCCGCCGGATAGCACGTACCGTTTCAGCAAATACAGCTGCACCGCCATCTTTTAAATCATCGCGCGCAACAGCAGTCACAACAGCATGCTTTAAATTCATTAAACGAACGGATTCAGCAACACGCTCTGGTTCTTGCCAATCTAGCTCCGTTGGCAATCCTGTTTTCACAGCGCAAAAACGGCAAGCGCGCGTACATACATCGCCTAAAATCATAAACGTCGCTGTGCGACGAACGGCCCAACATTCATGAATATTTGGACAACGCGCTTCTTCGCACACCGTATGCAATTGTTTTTCGCGCATCATTTTTTTCAAGCCTGTATAATGTTCATTCGTATTTAACTTTATTTTTAACCACTCTGGTTTGCGAAGGTGCTGTTCTTTTGTTGACATCATTTTCACGCTCCACTCGTTAATGTACATTACCCATTATACGAGTTATTGCCTTACAATACAAAACAGTTTGTTTTTCCAACATTTTTTATTTATGAAAACAGTCGATTACCTCAAACTAATGATATGAACATCGGAGAAAGGAGAAAGAATGCGTGAAAACATTATGGTGCATAATCATTTTTCTTTTCATTCCGTTCCAGTCATTCGCTGCTGCACCAAATGATTTGTATGATCAACGAATGGAACTTTATAAAAAAGCAGAAGCCATCTCGCTCATTCCTTGGTACTACTTCGCAGCCGTTGATCAATATGAGCGGAGCATTCGCCAAGCGCGTCGCGATTTACCAAAACCAACTGGAGTCATCGGCATTTACATTCCCCCTGAACGATGGGCTGGACCACTCAATCAAAATAAAGAAGATCAAAACCCATTTACAATTAGCCAATTTGGCGGCATAGGAATAGATGGAAATGGTGATGGTATTGCGGATCGAACAAACGACGAGGATGTATTATTTGCATTCGCCCGCTTTTTGCGGTCATATGGCACAGATCATACGCATATTAAAATGGCGCTATGGGATTATTATGAGCGAAGCAAAACCATCGATATCATTTTAGGCAAAGTGAAACTATATAAACATTTTGGAACGCTACAACTCGATCAATACGCTTTTCCAATTCCAAGACGATTTGAATATAGTTATCGCAGTACGTGGGGAGATGCACGCGGATGGGGCGGAAGACGTATTCATGAAGGAACGGACATTTTTGCACATTATGGTACTCCTGTTCGCTCAACATGTTACGGCATCGTTGAATTAAAAGGATGGAACAAATACGGAGGGTGGCGGATCGGCATTCGTGATATAAACAATACGTACCATTATTTTGCGCACTTAAACGGATTTGCTAACGGCTTAGAGGAAGGAACGATTGTAGAGCCCGGCATGTTGATCGGTTCAGTCGGAAGTTCTGGTTACGGACCACCTGGCACATCAGGTAAATTTCCACCCCATCTTCACTACGGCATGTATAAAGATAACGGCTATACGGAATGGTCGTTTGACCCATATCCTTACTTAAAACAGTGGGAACGACAAGAACGCACGAAAAAAAGATGAGGCATATGCCCCATCTTTTTTATGATTGCCGACTTTTCTTTACTGCATGAGCGACGCTCGCAGCAAAACCTCCCCAAATAATTCCCATACCGACAAGCATCATAATAAGCGCACTTGTTTCCATTAGCTCGAAACCTCCTTGTCTGTCGGAACGGAAAGTACTCCATCTTTCCAACGTTTTACTGAAAGAACAAAACCGAGAACGATGACAAGCGCCGCAACAGTCCATCCGTATTTAACGACGAATAACGTATCGTAACCACCATAATTTTCTTTCACATTTGTTTTAATGCTATCAAACATCATGTATCCTAAAACAATTGGTGTGACAACAGAGAGCGAAATTTTCCACCATGCGCCTACCATAATATCTGATACGCTATTTGCATGTGTTTGAAGGGCATTTAGTTCTTTTAACACCCATGCAATGACAACAACTTCAACTAATCCAACGAGCGCAACACCAAAGTTGTTAATGAAATAGTCAACAACATCTAAGAAATATAATCCGCCGTTTGAAGCGAATACTAATGCGATGAGTGCAGCTACTCCTCCACCGCCGAGAACTGCTTTCGTTCGAGATATACCAAACTTTTCTTGAATCGCTGAAACATACGTTTCTGAAATAGAAATAAGCGATGTCAGTCCTGCTAGTGTCAACGAAAGGAAAAATAATACCCCAAAAAGCTCATTGAATGCAGGGAATTGGTTAATAATTTGTGGGAAGACGACAAACGCCAATCCAACGCCACCTTTAACAACTTCGCTTACTTCTACGCCTTGTTGTTGTGCTAAAAAGCCAAGGACGCTAAATACGCCGATACCAGCTAATAACTCGAATCCTGAGTTTGCAAAACCTGTAATAAATGCGTTATTCGTAATATCCGATTTTTTTGGTAAATAACTTGAGTAAGTAATCATAATAGCAAATGCAATCGATAAGCTAAAGAAAATTTGGCTATATGCCGCAAGCCATACTTTTCCGTTCATAATTTGATCCCAATTCGGTTTGAAAAATGCATTTAATCCTTCGATCGCTCCGTCTAACGTCACAGCGCGAATGACGATAATAAAGAAAAGAACGACAAGCGTTGGTAAGAAAATTTTATTTGCCGCTTCAATTCCTTTACGAACACCTTTATACAAAACGGCTAAGTTAATGATCCAAACGAGAAGAAGTGGAATGAAAACAGCTGGAACTAAACTTCCGAACGTGCCCGGTGTTTCTGCTAATTTCAAATACTCACCGAATAAAAAGTCCCCTGTATTTTCTCCCCATTTTGATGTGAAAGCAAAATACGTATAAGACATCGCCCATGCAATAACGACGGAATAATACGTTGAAATAACGAATGAAATAAGGACTTGCCACCAACCAATCCATTCTGTTCCTTTGCTTAGACGGGCGAACGTTAATGGCGCTGAACCGCGATACTTATGTCCAAGCGCAAATTCCAATATAAGAATTGGAATACCTGCTGTTAATAATGCAAATAAATACGGTAGAAAAAATGCCCCTCCACCATTTTCATATGCGACAGCTGGAAACCTCCAAATGTTTCCCAATCCAATTGCCGAGCCAGCAGCTGCTAAAATAAAGCCAGCGCGTGTGCCCCATTGTTGACGACTCTCCATAATGAAATACCCTCCTCAGTGAGTTTTTGATTTTTTCATATCGTTACGCAATAAAAAGATGAGCACCTCCTCGTTCGATTATTTTAATTTTTCAGACTTTTTTGTTTCATTTTAGTTTTAAGTATATCAACGGACAAGCTTTTTGTCAAAATAATATTTTAAAAAATAAAATTTTCAGAATTTTTATTATTCAACTGGAATTTCAATTGACGTATTTCCTTCCCCACCTTGATTATAAAATTGTGGAACTTCCCCTTGAATAATTTGAATCGCTACAGGAATGTCGTTTTGAATCGTTGCCGTTTTTGTTGCAAATGGAATAATAATTTGCACGTTGACTTCAATATGAATTGCTATTTCTATTAAAGCATTATTTATGCCAAACGGACGTATATTTTTATTTACGTCCGAATGAACATCCCCAATGACGTAAAAACGAACCGGGATGCGCGGCCCTAAATTTCCTAACAATACGTTATTCGTTGCTTGTCCGAGCGGGATATAATAGACGATTCCTTGTTCTTTTTCCGTTTCAATTTGAACATCTGGGAACTCAAGCGCGGATAGTTTTCCTTCTGATGCCGCTTTTAAATTTCGTTGAACACGATTTGTCGTTTTAGCTAATACTCGATTCACAACGGTAGCATTAAAATCTATCGCAGAAATTTTCCCATGCTCATCTTTTTCAATTTTGATAAAGTTTTCAACTCGAAAGTCGTCTTCAGCAATTTGTTGATTAATCGCATTATTGATCACTAAATTCGCTAAGCGGCGCGTTTCTTTTTCGGCGATCGCCATCAGTGTTGGTTCAATTCCTCTATTAATAAACCAAAGGCTCGCAACAGTCGAAATGATAAAAAAAACAAAGGTAATTAAAAAAATATAGCGGATGGGTAGCGGTTTTCTTCTTTTACGTAGTTGTTGATACAACAAAAATCCCCCCTCTCACGCTATATGTATGCGATCAAGCAGGGGATTATTATTTTATTTCATCAGGAGCAAGGCGTCTTTTCCTTTCATTCCACGTGAAATACCTAATTGTTCAGCAGCAAACGTAACAGACTCAAGCGGTGCTTCTAACAGTTGATCAATTGTCCGCACTCCTACTGCTCTTCCAGCTACAATGCCACGGTCACGCAATTTTTCGTTTAACAAAGCGACATCTAACGCCCCACACATAATATATCCTTTATCATTAGCAACAACTAACAACGTCGTTTTAGGCAACTGAACAGAAATGGCCGTAAACGGCTCCCCGTCAATCCATAACGGCTTTAATTCGATCATATATTCACGCTCCTTTCTTTTATTCAATGTATGAATAAAAGATCGAAGGGTGCCTATTGATACATGTTTTTTAGCTTCCATGCAAGCACATCCCGCAACATTTCGGGCATGTAATATTTCTTTTTCGCACGATAGATTTCTGGATACAAGTGTCCGAACGTAAACATATCAATTGTTGCGACCGCATACGTTTTTTGCTCATCAATTGGCTGATGATGAATAAAAATGCGACGCACGTGTTCTTGACCGTCCGACATGGTCTCTTTCTCAATCGTGACGCCATCGTACACCATCTGTCCCATCACTTCACCACGAAATCCAAATCCTCTCACCCGCAACTGTTTCATTTGTTCCGTTTCCGCTTGCAAAATGACTTCTTTTAATTCGCTTCCGCGCAAATATACTTTGCAAGGATTAATTGGGTGCGGACAAATGCGATGAATATCCCCTTTTGTCACAACACCTTTTGGCAATGATGCAAGCAAAACACCCGCATTGACCATTGCTATATCACCTTCACACCATTCGTTTAACGCTTGCGCAAGAAGCAACGCAAATGGGGAAGGGGAAAACCAGTCCATATGTAACGGTTCGGGCAAATACACAATCGGTTGTGCCAATGCATTTGTTGCTTGCTCAATCATATGATTTAATTTTCGTTTTGTTTCAACGCATTCATGTTCGAATGTATCGGTATGTTGTACATATGCACGCGCATCTACTTTCCGATTGTTTTTATCGATCGTCAATGTTAAGCATCCAACGTAATGTGCAAACTTCCCTGCCCCACAAAGCAATGTTTCGTTCACTCGTTTTCCATGTTCAAATACGTGATGTGTATGTCCACCTAAAATCGCAGTCAATTGCGGAAACATATGAGCCATTTTTTCATCATCATTTATCCCTAAATGAGACAATAAAACAATGGCATCCACTTTTTCTGAAAGCTCTTCAATGAGCTGAGCAACCGTATCAAACGGATCGGCAACACGCCATCCAAGCAGTTCATAAAACGTCTGAAACGGAACGGTCACCCCAATAAACGCAACGCGAACATGTCCAAACGTCATAATGATATACGGCTTCATCCAATGTGGGCGCTCTCCGTTTTCATAAAAAACGTTCGCCACGATGACCGAAAACGTAGCGTTCGTGTACAACGTATCGAGCTGTTCATGACTAAGCGTAATTCCTTCGTTATTCCCGATCGTGACCGCATCGTATGCGGCATCGTTTAAAAGAATGACGTTTGCCTTTCCTGCTGATGCTTCAGTAAGGGGATGAAAACGATCAATAAAATCACCAATATCAAGTAAAACCATATGCTCGCGATTTTGTTGATGCTTTTTTCTCACCGTTTGTAAATAGTGAACAACTTTTGGCCATCGCTCAAAATGGCTATGCACATCGTTTGTATGATAAATATGTATCGTCTCCCTCAACGCTTGCAACACACCTTTCTTTTTTACAATCCAAGTCCTTGCATGATTAAACGAACACCAAGTAAAATAAGTACCATTCGCAATAACGTCACGACCGTTTTTCCTTTTAGTCTTCGATTAAGCCACGCCCCACATTTCGCCCCAATCCATACGCCCGGAATAAGCGAAAACGCAAACGTCCAAGCGACATTCCCCATAAAGACGTGCGTCATTGAACTAACAATAGACGATAAAAAGACGATAAACATCGATGTCGCAACGGCAACGTGAGGAGGAAATAAGAATAAGAGCATCATCGCAGGCACCATAAGCGACCCACCACCGATCCCAAAAAATCCACCAACAAACCCGACAACAAACGCAATGAGCGTAGCGCTAAACGGATGATATCCGTACGTCACTTCCTCCCCTTCATTTGTGACATATGTACGCACAACAGGAAACGTTCGTTTTTCAGATGGGGATAAACGGGATTGAAACATAAGCAAAAACGAAACGGCAATAAGAAACAATCCGAAATAAAGCGAAAAATGGTGCATATGTACATGTTGATTCACCCATGCGCCAAGCATCGCCCCTGGTCCACTACCAATGAAAAAAAACAAACCGCTTTTATAGTCAACCATCTTATGCTTCATATACGTTAAAGTTGATGATAATCCATTAAAAATAATGACAAC
Organism: Anoxybacillus ayderensis; assembly: GCF_013761015.1. Classification (NCBI taxonomy): domain Bacteria; kingdom Bacillati; phylum Bacillota; class Bacilli; order Caryophanales; family Anoxybacillaceae; genus Anoxybacillus; species Anoxybacillus ayderensis. The sequence continues at coordinate 384,690 of NZ_JACDUV010000001.1, read as the reverse complement.
AAGCGATGTTCCGACAGCTGCTTGCGGTGAAATGGTCGGCAATACGTGCGCAGCACTTAAAAAAAGAAGCGCGGGAACGATAATCACCCCTCCCCCTAAACCGACAAGGCTACCAATCGTTCCGGCTAAAAAACCGATGATTAAAAGAAATATATACTCCATTTTCATCCCCCATTATGAAAACAAGTCTAATTGTCGCGGTGCCAAATTTGTATACTCAATGCCTAACAACTGCAACAACTGTTTTGCATTATGAGCCGCATCTCCGCCTGAATTGTTGTTAAATAGTACGTAAATGTGTTCACATTTTGTTTGTAACATACGAATATGTTGTGCCCACTCTTGTAGCTCTTGCTCGTTGTAGCGGTATAAATAACGGACGGCACGCCAATTTTCGTCATCTCTTTTATTCCAGCCAGCGACATTGCGTCCGTGTAGACGAATGAGCGTTTTCTTTCGATCTGTTGGATGAAGAACGGTCGGTACCGATCCTTCCCTCGCTTGCGGTTCATCGCAAATGCTATGAATCCATCGCTCTTCCTCCATAAAACGCAACGTCTTTTCGTAAAACGAAGGGGAAAACCACGATTGATGACGAAATTCAAGCGCCACAGGAAGATCTTTCATTCGCTCCCGACACCAACGCAAATAGTGAACATGCTCTTTTTTACAATCGAACCACGGCGGAAATTGAAACAGCACCATCGCGAGCTTATTTCCTTGTTGAAACGGCTCAATCGATTGGAGAAATGCGGTAAACATCTCGTCTTTGTTTGCATATGGAATGTCGCCCCGTTGATGCCCCGTCATTCCTTGATACGCCTTCACGATAAATTGGAATGACGCAGGCGTTTCCGCCAACCATTTTTCAACGTTTTGACGCGGTTGAATGGCATAAAAATACGCATCAACTTCAACGGTTGGAAAGTGAGCCGCATATGCTTGTAACTTATCTTTCGACGCAAGCCGAGACGGATATAAACTGTCATGGTCGCCCCATCCCGTTAATCCGACATAAATCATATTCATCACCTACATTCATCTTACCACAACATACAAAAAAAGCCGATGATCTGCATGGCGCAGATCATCAGCTATTTATTATCCAATGCTACCTTCCATTTCGAATTTAATGAGACGGTTCATTTCAACCGCGTATTCCATCGGCAATTCTCTTGTAAACGGCTCGATAAAGCCCATCACGATCATTTCTGTCGCTTCTTGTTCGGAAATGCCGCGGCTCATTAAATAAAATAGTTGTTCTTCCGATACTTTCGATACTTTTGCTTCATGTTCAAGCGAAACGTTGTCGTTTAAAATTTCGTTATACGGAATCGTATCGGATGTCGATTGATTATCCATAATGAGCGTATCACACTCAATATTTGAACGAGAACCGTCCGCTTTTCGTCCGAAATGAACGATACCGCGATATGTGACTTTTCCACCTTGTTTTGAAATCGATTTAGATACGATCGTCGATGACGTGTTTGGTGCTAAATGGATCATTTTCGCACCAGCATCTTGATGTTGCCCTTTGCCAGCAATCGCGATCGAAAGGGTCAATCCACGTGCACCTTCTCCTTTTAAAACGACCGCTGGATATTTCATCGTTAATTTCGATCCAATGTTTCCATCGATCCATTCCATCGTTGCGTTTTCTTCACAAACCGCGCGCTTTGTCACAAGGTTAAAGACGTTGTTCGCCCAGTTTTGAATCGTCGTATAACGGCAATACGCGCCTTTTTTCACGATAATTTCAACGACTGCACTATGAAGCGAGTTTGTCGTATATACAGGCGCCGTACAGCCTTCGACGTAATGAACATGCGCTCCTTCATCGACAATAATTAACGTCCGTTCAAATTGTCCCATATTTTCAGAGTTAATACGGAAATACGCTTGCAACGGCGTATCAACTTTTACACCTTTTGGAACGTAAATGAATGAGCCACCCGACCAAACGGCTGAGTTTAGCGCCGCAAATTTATTATCTGTCGGCGGAACGACTTTTGCCCAATGCTCGCGGAACAAATCTTCATTTTCTTTTAGCGCCGAGTCTGTATCTTTAAAAATGACACCTAATTTTTCTAGATCTTCTTTCATGTTATGGTATACAACTTCCGATTCGTATTGTGCAGATACCCCAGCTAAATATTTTTGTTCCGCCTCTGGAATACCGAGTTTATCAAACGTTGCTTTAATTTCTTCAGGCACTTCATCCCATGAACGTCCAGATTTTTCTGATGGTTTAACGTAATACGTAATTTCATCAAAATCTAAACTCGATAAATCGCCACCCCATTGTGGCATCGGCATGCTGTAAAAAATATCTAACGCTTTTAAACGAAATTCAAGCATCCATTGTGGTTCATTTTTCATTCGCGAAATTTCTTCTACAATTTCGCGTGTTAATCCGCGCTCAGCGCGGAAAACAGATACGTCTTTATCGGCGAAACCGTACTTATATTCACCGATTTCTGGCATTTTTTTTGCCATTCCGTTCGCCTCCTTTTTTATGACTATCCTTGTTGCCCGTGCAACCCTTTCTCCATCGCTTTCCAAGCTAACGTTGCACATTTAATGCGTGCAGGAAATTTGGATACACCTTGAAGCGCTTCAATATCTCCTAAATCGATTGAATCGTCATAATCTTTCCCTTGCATCATGTCGGAAAAAATCGTTGATAACTTCAACGCTTCTTCAATCGTTTTCCCTTTAATCGCCTCTGTCATCATCGATGCAGATGACATCGAAATAGAACAACCTTCTCCTTCAAATTTCGCATCGACAATTTTTCCGTCTTCTACTTTTAACGTTAAATGAATACGGTCGCCACACGTCGGGTTGTTCATGTTTATATCGACGTGTTCCCCTTCTAATACCCCGCGATTTCGCGGGTTTTTATAATGGTCCATAATCACTTGCCGATACAACGTATCTAAATGGCTATTAAAAGACATAGCTGAAATACTCCTTTGTTTTCTTTAATGCTGAAACGAGTGCGTCAATTTCTTCTTCTGTATTGTATAAATAAAAGCTTGCCCGTGCAGTTGCTGTCACGTTTAGCCATTTCATAAGCGGCTGCGCACAATGATGACCAGCACGAACAGCAATGCCTTCCGCATCTAAAACCGTCGCTACATCATGCGGATGCACATCTTCAATATTGAATGTCACAAGGCCTGCCCGTTCTTTCGGACCGTAAATCGTTAATCCTTCAATCGTCGCAAGCTGTTCAAGCGCATATTGCGCCAGCTTATGTTCATGGGCTGCAATATTGTCTAAGCCGATTTCCTCTAAAAAGTCAATAGCTGCGCCTAACCCGATCGCTCCAGCGATAATTGGTGTGCCGCCTTCAAACTTCCACGGAAGCTCTTTCCACGTCGACTCATAAAGGCCGACAAAATCAATCATTTCCCCACCAAACTCAACAGGTTCCATTTGCTCAAGTAAACGTTTTTTGCCGTATAATACACCGATACCTGTCGGGCCGCACATTTTATGGCCTGAAAAGGCATAAAAATCGCAATCGATGTCTTGCACGTTTACTTTCATATGCGGTGTGCTTTGCGCTCCATCAACAACAACAACCGCACCGTGCTTATGAGCAATTTGGGCAATTTCTTTTACTGGGTTGATTGTACCGAGCACGTTGGATACGTGCATGACAGCTACAATTTTCGTATTCGGTGTCACCGCTTGTTCGACATCTTCTAATCGAATTGTACCATCTGGTTGTAGCGGGATGTATTTTAACGTTGCCCCTGTTTGTTTCGCAACTTGTTGCCAAGGGATAATGTTGCTATGGTGTTCCATGTACGTAATAACGATTTCATCGCCTTCACCCACGTTTGCTCGACCGTAGCTTGCCGCCACTAAGTTAATCGCTGTTGTCGTCCCGCGTGTAAAAATAATTTCTTCCGTTGAGGCAGCACCGATGAAGCGGCGCACTTTTTCGCGCGCCCCTTCATAGGCATCCGTCGCCTTTGTGCCAAGCGTATGCACACCGCGATGAACGTTCGAATTGTATTGGCGATAATAATTGTCAATCGCTTCAATAACCGGCAACGGCTTTTGCGATGTTGCCGCGCTATCTAAATAAACGAGCGGTTTGCCATTGACTTGTTGATCTAAAATCGGGAATAGTTGACGAAGTTCTTTTACGTTCATCACTTAACTTTCCTTTCGATCACTTCAATTAATTGTTTTTTCACACGCTCAATTGGGATTTCATTAACAACCGGCGCTAAAAAGCCGTGAATAATTAATCGCTCTGCTTCCGTTTTTGGAATACCGCGACTCATTAAATAGTATAATTGCGTTGGGTCAACGCGACCGACAGATGCCGCATGGCCTGCTGTCACGTCATCTTCGTCAATTAATAAAATCGGATTCGCATCTCCGCGTCCTTTTGGACTTAACATAAGTACACGCGATTCTTGTTCCGCATTCGATTTCGATGCCCCGTGCTCAATTTTACCAATGCCGTTAAAAATCGATGTCGCTTCATCTTTAACAACGCCGTGTTTTAAAATGTAGCCTTCTGTATGTTTTCCGTAATGAATGACGCTCGTCGTAAAGTTTTGCACTTGCTCACCGCGACTCACAACGACTGTCTTCGTATCGCCGACTGATCCATCACCGATTAAGCGAGTAATATTTTCTGAGATCGTGTTTCCGTCGTTCATTAAACCGAGCGCCCATTCGATGCGCGCATGACGCCCTGTCACACCGCGACGGTTGACATAGACAGTCGTTCCCTTTGCCAAATTGTCTACCGCACCGAAAAACACTTGCGCATCATCTCGCGCAAACACTTCTGTAATGATGTTGACGATCGCTTCCGAACGTTCACATGTTGAAATGTAGTTTTCCACATACGTTACTTTACTGCCCACATCCGCAACAATAATGACGTGATTAAACAACGCTTCCGCTTTTTCATGCACGTATACCGCTTGCAACGGCACGTCAATTTGTACATGCTTCGGCACGTATACAAACACCCCGCCGTTTACAAGGGCAGCATGAAGCGCTGTCAAACGATGCTCATTTACTTTCACACCGTCCATAAAATATTTTTGCACAAGATCACTATGCTCGCGAACAGCTGTCGCTAAATCAGTAAAAATGACGCCTTTTTCTTTCAACTCATCCGCAAGCGATACGTACGCACATGTATGGTCGCGTTGCACATATACGTTTTTTTGTTGTTCATCGATATCAATAAGCACTTTCACTTGCTCTGGCAGCTCTTCTAAAGAAGAAAGCGGAGCGCTTTCAACGAGATGAGTAGAAAATTGTGTAAAGTTCCAACGATCGATTTTCGTTTTATCTGGCTTCGGTAAAGGAAGTTGTTCCGCTTGCGCAAGAGCTTGTAAGCGAACGTTTAAAAGCCAGTCCGGTTCTCCACGCCCTTCGGAAAAAGAGCGCACATACTGTTGGTCGAATGGTAGTTTCGTCTCAATCATCATAAATCCTCCTAACGCTTACGCTTCTTGCTCAACGACTTCATCTTCAATGCCTAACTCTTTTTTAATCCAGTCATATCCTTCAGCTTCAAGACGTTGCGCCAATTCTGGACCGCCTGATTTCACGATGCGTCCTTGCATCATAACATGCACATAATCTGGTGTGATGTAGTTTAATAGGCGCTGATAGTGGGTAATAATTAAACAGCCAAATTCGCTGTTGCGCATTTCATTTACACCTTTTGCAACAACTTTTAATGCATCGATGTCAAGACCTGAGTCAATTTCGTCTAAAATTGCAATTTTCGGCTGCAACATCATTAATTGCAAAATTTCATTCCGCTTTTTCTCTCCACCTGAGAATCCTTCGTTTAAATAACGATGCGCCATATCTGGATTCATTTCTAAAAACGCCATTTTTTCATCTAATTGACGAATAAATTTCATTAATGAAATTTCATTTCCTTCTCCACGACGTGCGTTAATGGCTGAACGAAGGAAGTCAGCGTTTGTCACACCGCTAATTTCGCTCGGATATTGCATCGCTAAAAAAAGACCTGCGCGAGCCCGTTCGTCTACTTCCATTTCTAATACGTCTTGCCCATCTAATGTAATGCTTCCTTTTGTTACTTCATATTTTGGATGGCCCATGATTGCGGCAGATAATGTCGACTTTCCCGTTCCGTTTGGTCCCATGATGGCATGAAACTCGCCACCTTTAATTTCAAGGTTGACCCCTTTTAAAATTTCTTTTCCATCAATTGCAACGTGAAGATCTTTAATCGTTAATGTTGCCATAAAAAAATACCTCCAGTTTCGCTTATGTTCATAAAAACGTAATTCTCATTTTATTCTCATTACAATTTTATAACAGATGAAAAGTATTAGCAACCTTATTGCAAGCATTTTGATACTTTTTTGTTTAGAAAGTTTGTTTACTTTATCACATATGTAAAAAAGGATAGGAGAGCCCTATCCTTTTAGTGCATGCGAGTGAATTCATCGATACATTGGCGAACGAGCGTGACTGCTTGGCTCATTGTCGCCCCCCCAGCTAACGCAGCAGCAACCGCACATGCTTCAAATATTTGTTCTTCTGTCGCTCCTTCGTCGATGCATCCTTTCGTATGATAAATCGTACAATATTCATCTTGTTTAGCAACACTAATGCCTAATGCGATCAATTGCTTTTCTTTTTTCGACAACGCCCCTTGCGCAAAACACGCCTCTGTAAACGCATTAAACGTTTGCCCAACCTTCGGCATTTGTTGTGTAAACGTTCCTAGCCCTTGTTTATATTCGTGTAAAAATTGTTCCATCGACATAATCACTCCTCCTTCCTTTTTATCATGTGTCGTTTTCCGAAAAATATAAAAGGATGCCCGAATGGACATCCTTATTTTGTCGCTGGAATGACTGCACCGTTATACTTTTCTAAAATGAAGTCTTGAATGTCTTTTGATTGCAACACTTCAACGAGCGTTTGAATTTCTTTACGTGTTTCGTCACCTTTACGAACCGCAATAATGTTAACATATGGATTGTTTTCTGGTGACTCTACCGCAATTGGATCTTTCGCTGGATCTAAGCCAGCATCTAACGCATAGTTAGCGTTAATTAATACCGCATCTCCCTCGTCATTTTTATATACTTGAGGAAGTAAACCAGCTTCGACATCTGCTTCAAACACTAAGTTTTTCGGATTTTCAACGATATCATCAACTGTCGCTTTCGTTTTATCAACACCATCTTTTAATTTAATTAAACCTTTTTCTTCAAGCATCGATAAAATGCGACCGTGGTCTGCAACAGAGTTGCTCATAATAATTTTTGCCCCGTTTGGTAGTTCTTCAAGGCTTTTATATTTTTTAGAGTATACGCCGATTGGTTCAATATGAATACCGCCAGCGTTAACAAAATCATAACCATGTTCTTTCATTTGTGCTTCTAAGTAAGGAATGTGTTGGAAATAGTTTGCATCTAACTCTTTATCAGCTAACGCTTTATTCGGCAATACATAATCTTGGAACGTCACGATTTCCAATTCAATCCCTTTTTCTTTTAAAATCGGTTTTGCTCGCTCTAAAATTTCCGCATGTGGTACGTTTGATGCACCAACGACAAGTTTATTCGTTTTTTCTTCCGCACTTTCGCTTTTTCCGCAAGCAGCAAGCGCTAAAACAACAATTGCAGCAACAAGTAAAGAGATCCATTTCTTCATTTGTTTCTTCCTCCTTTTTATCGTTTATCTATTTTAGAAGTGACAAAGTCACCAATAAACTGAATAATAAAGACAATCACTAAAATGAGCACTGTTGCAACAAATGTAACATCGTTATTGTTGCGTTGAAACCCTTCTAAATACGCTAAATTTCCGAGCCCTCCAGCGCCAACAACTCCTGCCATCGCTGTATATCCAACGAGCGCAATCGCCGTCACTGTAATTCCAGATACAAGTGCAGGAAGCGCTTCTGGAAGGAGCACTTTCCAAATAATTGTCGATGTCGTCGCACCCATCGCTTTTGCGGCTTCAATGACACCTTTATCGATTTCACGAAGCGCAATTTCTACCATGCGCGCATAAAACGGTGCGGCACCGATAATGAGTGCTGGCAACGCAGCGTTTGCTCCAAGAATCGTGCCAACGACAAGTTTTGTAAACGGAATAAGCAAAATAATTAAAATAATAAACGGAATCGAGCGGAAAATGTTGACGAACGACGCAATAGCACCGTTAACGAAACGATTTTCCCATATGTTTCCCTTAGACGTTAAAAACAGCAATAAACCAAGTAAAATGCCAAGTACAAACGTCGCTACAACAGAAACAGCGGTCATATACAATGTTTCCATTGTCGCTGCCCATATTTTATCCCAAACGACGTTCGGGAATAGTTCATTCCACATTCGCCAACACCTCCACTTCCACTTCTTGCTGGCGAATAAAAGCGAGCGCTCGCTCAACTTCTTCATTCGCACCGTCTAAATGAATGAATAGCACCCCATATGAACCGTGATGCGTTTGCGAAATTTTCCCTTGCAAAATATTCACATTCAAATCGAATTGGCGAATAAGTTGCGTGATGAGCGGTTGCTCAGCCGCTTCGCCGACGAATGTAAGTTGAACAACTTTGCCGTTCGGATATCGTTCAAGAAGATGCAACATCGCTTCTTTCGTTTCCTCCGGCTCCGTCACTTGTTGGACGAATCGTTTCGTAATCGGTTGCTCTGGCTTACGGAATACATGAAGCACTTCGCCCATTTCAACAATTTTTCCGTTTTCCATGACCGCTACGCGATCGCAAATTTTACGAATGACATGCATTTCGTGTGTAATTAACACGATCGTTAAACCGAGACGTTTATTAATATCGACGAGCAAATCTAAAATCGAATCGGTTGTTTGTGGGTCAAGGGCCGACGTCGCTTCATCACATAGCAACACTTTCGGGTTGTTCGCTAACGCACGCGCAATGCCGACGCGCTGTTTTTGCCCTCCGCTCAATTGCGACGGATATGCATTTTCTCTTCCTTGCAAGCCGACGAGTTGAATGAGCTCATCGACACGCTTCATCCGTTCCTCTTTCGGCACACCGGCAATTTCTAACGGGAAAGCAATATTTTCACGCACCGTTCGCGACCAAAGTAAGTTGAAATGTTGGAAAATCATCCCGATTTGCTGACGAGCTTGTCGTAATTGTTTCCCACTAATTTTCCCCATATCTTTTCCATCGACAATGACTTCACCGCTTGTCGGCTTTTCTAGTCCATTTAACAATCGAATAAGCGAACTTTTTCCCGCTCCGCTATAACCGATGATGCCGAAAATTTCTCCTTCTGCAATATGCAAGTTTACATGATCGACCGCAGTCACATTTCCGCTTGCTGCTTTGTATACTTTCGTTACATTTGATAAAGTAATCACGTCGCTGTCACCTTCCTTCCATGAAAAAAGCCTTTCTGTTCAAGAGAACAGAAAGGCGTTATCGTCCATTCTGTCTCTTATCTCTCAAAGCAAACGCTTTGTGTGAATTGGCACCATTTCAGCAGCGCTGACGGTTGCCGGGTTTCATCGGGCACATCCCTCCACCTCTCTTGATAAGAGCGCTTTTAAACGCTTTATTCAGTTAACGTTTTAATGTATTCAAGAATGATGTTGAACTACGAATGTGAGTATATCATCGAAAGAAGGACGATGTCAATAAAAATTATTATATAAAAAATTGGAAGATGTTTCCCTTAACGTCCTTACATTGCACGTCGATTCAAGTGTCGAATCATTTCTTGAAGTTTATGTGATAAATGATGTAGCTCCTTCGAAGTATCGCTCAATTGTTGAGTGAAAACGGCCTGTTGATGCATTTCGCCAGCAAAAGTGGTCATCGAACTAGCCGTTCGTTTTGCGATCGCTTGAACAGCACGAGAGGCATCTACGACTTGTTCGCTGCTTGAACTTAATTGCTCTGTGGCAGCTGAAATCGACTCAATTTGATCCGAGACGCGCGCGACTTCTTGAATAATTTCGTAAAACGAGGCTCCTGTTTCAGCTAAAACACTCGTTCCAGAATAAATTTCTTGCGTGCTTTCATTCATCGCTTTCACCGCTCGTTCCATCTTTACTAAAATATCTTCAATTAATCCAGCGATCGTGCTTGCCGCTTCACTTGATTGTTCAGCTAGCTTTCGCACTTCCTCCGATACAACGGCAAACCCTTTCCCATGCTCTCCTGCTCTCGCTGCTTCAATCGCTGCGTTTAAAGCTAATAAATTGGTTTGTGCAGCAATTTGAGAAATAAGCTCTACAATTTGATGAATCTCTTTCGATTTATTTTCAAGCTCTTGGACAAGTTGCACCGATATTTGCTGTTTTTCAGAAATTTTCTTCATTTGATAAGTAGAACCTTCCATTTTCTCTTTTCCCTTTTGCGATAAATGACTAATGTGCTGCGATGCATGTACCGTTTCGTCTAAAGACGAAGCAATGGACTGGAGTGCGCGAGACATTTCATCAATCGTTAAGCTAATGCGTTCAATATATGCTTGCTGTTGATTCGTTTCACTAGAAATACGATCGATATCCTCCGACACGCATTCAATACGGTGAGCAGCTTCTTCTGTACGTTTCAACATTTGTCCAGCAGACTCATTCAAGTCGACAGATGTGCGCGTCACCCCATCGATAATCGTACGCAACTCATGTACCGTATACGCAAAAGCGTTGGCTAGTTCCCCAATTTCATCCGATCGATTTACTTCAAACGTTACATCAAACTTTCCTTCACGTAATTGATAAACGCTTTTTGTTAGCTGCTTCAATGGTTTAACGAGGTATAACGTTAAAAGGAAAACCATTAGTATAACAACCAATAGCATACTAATAGTCAAAAACAACATCTTTTTTTCGTTCTCTTTCATCAGTTCATAAATACTCGTTGCATCAAAATCCGCTCCTAACACCCCTACGATTTCCCCTGATTCGTCGATAAGAGGAACGTAAGCAGATACAAGCGCACCGTACGTTTCCGAATAGCTTAACTCCCCCACTTGGGGCGTTTTCGTTTCAAACGCTTTAATTAACATAGGAAAATCGTTTATTTCTACTTCCACTTCTCCGAGATCAGCAAAATCTTCTCCTTCTGAACCATCGACGACATAATAATACTCGTACCCATCCTCCACTGTACGCCGATTCATCGTATATAAGTACTTCAAATTGTTCATCTCTCTCATACTGCTAAAAATCGCACGTAATTCATGGTAGTAGTCATTCTTTCCCGTTTCAGGGCGAATGGTTTTATATTGATCCATATCTATAAGTTTGGCAGCGTTCTCCACGATATGTCTTGCTTGAGTTCCGACAGATTGAACGACAAATTGATCAGCTGAACGGTAAACGAGAAAACCTAGCAAAAGACCACAGACTAAAAAAATGAAAGAAAAACTAACAATCATTTTCGTTTGTAAACTTTTTAACTTAAACATTGTATCCCTCCGGACGTTAAACATAGACAATTTACATTGTATGTCAAATTTCTCGAAATGTAATTAAAATTTTTCATATGTTGATAGAAAAAATAAAAAGAGGAAGTAGACGAATTTCTCCGACTACCTCCTCTTTTTTACACTTTCGAATACATCGACCGAACGCCTGTCGCCGCTTCGATCGCTTGTTCTAAGTCTTCGATTAAATCATCCACATTTTCGATGCCGACCGATAAACGAATCATATCTTCTGTTACACCAGATGCTTGTAAATCTTCTGTGCTTAGTTGTTGATGCGTTGTGCTTGCCGGATGAATAATTAAACTTTTTGCATCGCCAACGTTTGCCACATGCGACCAAAGCTTCACATTGTTAATAAGTGCAGCTCCTGCTTCCCTTCCCCCTTGAATGCCAAAAACGACGACTGCTCCTGCCCCTTTTGGCATATATTTTTTCGCTAGCTCTTTCGCTGGATGGTTGTCATGTTCAGGATACAACACCCAACGGACAGCTGGGTGATTATCTAAATATGCAACAATTTTTCTTGTGTTTTCAATATGTTCTTTCATGCGCACGTGCAACGTTTCAAGCCCTAAATTAAATTGAAAGGCGTTGAACGGGCTAATGGCTGGTCCTAAATCACGTAACAACTGCACACGTGCTTTCACAATATACGCTGCCGCTCCGATGTCTGCATAGATGAGGTTATGATAGCTCGGATCTGGTGTCGTAAACGCTGGAAACTTTGGTGAGTTCCAGTCAAACTTTCCACCGTCGACAATGATGCCTCCTAGCGTCGTCCCGTTGCCAAGCAACCATTTCGTCGCAGAATGAACGACAATGTCTGCTCCATGTTCAATCGGACGGCAAAGATACGGCGTCGCAAACGTATTATCGATAATGAGCGGGACACCTGCTTCGTGGGCAATGTTTGCAACCGCCTCAATATCTAACACATGCAAACTCGGATTGCCGATCGTTTCCGCAAAAATAGCTTTCGTTTTCGGTGTAATTGCAGCGCGGAAATTTTCTGGGTCAGTTGGATCGACAAAATGAGTTGTAATGCCGTATTTTGGTAACGTATTTGCAAACAAATTGTACGTCCCTCCATACAGCGTAGAAGCAGACACAATATTATCTCCTGCTTGAGCGACGTTTAAAATGGCCATCGTAATCGCTGCCATGCCGCTCGCCACTGCTAAAGCCCCTACACCACCTTCAAGCTTTGCTACTCGCTCTTCAAATACGGTCACCGTCGGATTATGAATGCGCGTGTAAATGTATCCTGCTTCTTTTAATGCAAATAAGTTTGCCGCATGCTCTGTGCTATCAAACAAATACGCATTTGACTGATAAATCGGTACCGCACGCGCTTTTGTTACCGGATCGGTTTGCAGTCCCCCGTGCACAGCAATCGTTTCAAATTTCATCATTTCTCCCCCTGAACGAATAATTGTTGAATATTTTGAATTTTAACACGATAAAAACTGCTCGTCAATGAACAAGATCGTACGGTTTAGCAAGAAAGAAAACTGACTCTAATAATAAAATGTGGCGAAACGATGCTGTGACGGACAATTCGTTTAAGCGAAGTTGTTGCTGAAGTTTTAACGATCCTTGTAGTAGTGACATAATGGCCTGTGCGGAACCACGAATCGATATGACCCGATCCCCGTTCGCTTTTTCAACGCGTTGAATTCCTTCTTTTGATATGCTTAATAAAATTTGCCCGCTTTCCCATTGCAATTGAATATATAAACCGTCATTTGGTAAAATTGGTGTTAACATATTCATACAACCGCCCCCGTCCCATGTATTGTCGTATTCATTGTTTCCATACGAAGACGGTGAGTTCCTTCTATAACTGCTCGACAAATGTCTTCCTTCCTCGTCAATTTCCCAAGAAATATGTCGAAAGCTGGCTTATTCAGCCAGCTTTCGCAACGTTTCATATACATGTGGAACGGAATGAAAGGCGTATATTTTTTTCACGAGTTTGCCGCGTTTAAAAATAAGTAAGCATGGAACGCTTTCAATATGCCATTCGATCGCTTTGTCAGGCACATAATTTAAGTCTTGACGCTCAAACGTGACAGTTGGCAATAACTGTTCAAGCACATCAACCATACGGCTTGCCACTTGGCACGTGCCACATAATGGCGTGTACATATAAACAACCTTCACAATCATCACACAACTTTCTACAAATATTGTGCGTGTACATCGATATTTGCGCTTAATAATACGACCGCAATATGATGTTTCGGAGCAGCTGCAACTTCACGATACATTTTATCAATATATAAATGCTCAGCTTCCGGAAACTCACGGCGAAGTTGGCGCCTCAATTTTTCTCCCGCCTCATCGGAGTCAACTAAAATGTACACATCTTTATCGTACAAAGCTTCGATTAATTCATCAAGTTTGGCGGTACCGAGCGTTCCGTTTGTGCATATAATTTCTACTGGCTCACTAATAATGCTCTCGATCTTTCTTTTATCTGACCGCCCCTCGACAATAATCACTTTTTCTACTTCAATGATCGCCATCGTCATCACCTTGCACATTCATTTATGTATATTATATTCGTTATGTTGCACTTTTTCTCCTTTTATGAAATCGAAAAGGACAGCGATGCCGCTGTCCTTAACACCAACCACCTTCTGTGTCGCAATCCACATATTTCGCATCTGGATGTTCAGTGACTGTCACCGTTTTCAAAATTCGTCCTTGTTGTTCTACATATCCGCTTTTCAGCTTGAATTCGTTCGTTTCCTGAACAAACTCTCCAACACATTCGTTGTCATAAAACAGCCCAAAGTTGCCGTTTTCATTAAATTTCCCAACAACATCTTTTGTAATATCGATTGTTTTTTGTTTCAACAAAAAAGACACCCCTGTGTTGTAGGGTGCCCTGCGATTTGTTTTTTAGTCTTGATTAATCATTTGTTCGTATTGTTCAGCAGTTAGTAGGTTGTCTACTTCGCTCATATCGCTCGGCTCGATGACGATCATCCACGCTTTATCATACGGTGATTCATTCACGTACTCTGGATTATCGTTTAACTCTTCATTCACAGCTATCACTTTGCCACTGATCGGTGCATATAGTTCAGATACTGTTTTTACTGATTCAACACTACCAAATGGCTCGTTTGCTGTAAGTTGTGCGCCGACTTCTGGCAACTCAACAAATACGATATCGCCGAGTTCCGATTGGGCAAAATCTGTAATACCAATGCGAACCGTATCCCCCTCGACACGCACCCATTCATGTTCTTGTGAATAACGTAGCTCTTTTGGAATGCTCATCGTTGTCCCTCCAACACATTGTTTTCCTTTTCATCATACACGATTTTCGACACGATTTCACGACAATTTAAACATTTCATGATATTTTTGTTCGTCAAATCCGACAATGACTTGCTCTCCATTTGTGATGATTGGACGCTTAATTAACATGCCGTCCGATGACAACAATTGTAACATTTCTTCTTCTGTCATCGTCTTTAATTTATCTTTTAATCCAAGTTCACGATACTTCATGCCACTCGTATTAAAAAATTTTTTCAAATCAAGCCCACTTTTTTCATATAACGTCCGCAACTGCTCTTTTGACGGGGGCTGTTCTACAATATGCACAGCTTGTACGGAAATGTTGTTGTCATCTAGCCATTTTTTCGCCTTGCGACATGTGCCGCATTTTGGATACCAATAAAATGTCGTCATTTTCTCACCTCATCATCCTTATGTACAATAACAAAGCGAAAGTACCAGACGATGTGTCTGGTACTTCCATTATTACACAACATATCGCTCTGCTTCAATTAACGCTGCTGCCGCTTCACGTTTTTTCGCAATGACGTTGATTGGCGTATGGCGCGTTAATTTCCGCAACGCCGATAGCATCATGCGCAACATGTCCCCATGTTCCACAGCAACGATCGTTTCTTTCGCATGCGCTTCAATTTCGTTAAACGCCTCTTGGCAGAAAATTTGTGTATACAATACTTTTTGTTTATTTTTCTCAACCCCAGATTGCGCAATTGCTTTTTCCGTACGCAATAGTGCTGACTCCATCGCATACACGTTGCTAACAATATCTGCAATATTTACAAGCACTTCTTGTTCTTTTTCAAGTTTCGGACCGAATTTTTGAGCCGCTAATCCTGCGATCATTAAAGCAATTTTTTTCGCGTTGCGAACAAGATATTTTTCTTGTTCAAGCACGCCATCGCCTACTTCTTCAGGCATAAGCATCATTAACTCTTCTTGCAGTTGTTGTGCTTTTTGTAAAAGTGGCAATTCGCCTTTCATCGCCTTACGCAAATACATACCTGGCACAAGGAGGCGGTTAATTTCGTTCGTTCCTTCGAAAATACGATTAATGCGCGAATCGCGATACATGCGCTCAATTTCGTATTCTTGCATGAAACCATAACCACCGTGAATTTGTACGCCTTCATCTACGATGTAATCGAGCATTTCTGTCGCAAACACTTTATTTAACGAACATTCAATCGCATATTCGGCGATCGCTTTTGCTGTTTCTTTTCCGTCTTTTGCTTGTTCATCTGTTAATTGTCCCATGCGCGCTTCAAATAAACCGACTGTGCGATAAACGGAACTTTCAGCTGCATACAATTTCGATGCCATTGTTGCTAATTTTTCTTGTGTTAACGAAAACTTCGAAATTGGCGTTTTAAACTGTTGACGTTGATTTGCATATTGAATCGTCACTTCAAGCGCACGTTTTGCTCCACCGACAGCACCAACACCAAGTTTATAACGGCCGATATTTAAAATGTTAAACGCAATGACGTGACCTTTTCCAATTTCGCCAAGTACATTTTCTTTCGGAACGAGGGCATCTTGTAAAATTAATGTGCGCGTCGATGAGCTTTTAATGCCCATTTTCTTCTCTTCTGCGCCTGTCGATACGCCTGGGAATTCGCGCTCAACGATAAATGCTGTAAAGTGTTCACCGTCTACTTTTGCGTACACAACGAACACATCAGCAAATCCAGCGTTTGTAATCCACTGCTTTTCTCCATTTAAAATGTAATGCGTACCTTCCGCATTGAGTTTTGCTGTCGTTTTTGCACCGAGCGCATCCGAACCCGAACCTGGCTCAGTTAACGCATAAGCAGCAATTTTTTCGCCTGTCGCAAGCGCTGGTAAATATTTTTGTTTTTGCTCTTCTGTTCCGAACAAGACGATTGGAAGCGAACCGATTCCGACGTGCGCACCGTGCGAAATCGAGAAACCACCAGCGCGCGCCATTTTTTCAGCAATTAATGCCGAGCTAATTTTATCTAAGCTCAAACCGCCGTATTCTTCTGGCACATCTGCGCCAAGTAATCCGAGTTCGCCTGCTTGTTTTAAAAGAGCAACTGAGCGATCAAACTCATGATTTTCTAAATGCTCAAGTTGTGGCAACACTTCATTAACGACAAATTCTTCTGTCGTTTTCGCAATCATTTTTTGTTCATCTGTAAAATCTTCTGGTGTGAACACTTGATTTGGCGATATATCTTCAATTAAAAAGCTACCACCTTGCGCAATTTGTAATGCTTTTTCCATTTGTTTATTCCCCCTCTTATAATAATTCAAATACGCCAGCAGCACCCATGCCGCCACCAATACACATCGTGACAATACCAAATTGCTCGTTGCGACGACGCATTTCATGTAAAAGTGTCAACGTTAACTTCGCTCCGGTGCAACCGAGCGGATGACCGAGAGCAATCGCTCCTCCGTTCACATTTACCTTTTCTTCATCTAATCCGAGTTCTCGAATGACTTGAATCGCTTGTGATGCGAACGCTTCATTTAATTCGATTAAGCCAATGTCAGAAAGCTC
Source organism: Anoxybacillus ayderensis (assembly GCF_013761015.1). Lineage (NCBI taxonomy): Bacteria > Bacillati > Bacillota > Bacilli > Caryophanales > Anoxybacillaceae > Anoxybacillus > Anoxybacillus ayderensis. Next base: position 367,371 of record NZ_JACDUV010000001.1, on the reverse strand, counting down.
AAGTCCCGCAAGCTTAAGCGCTTTTGGAATCGCCGCAATCGGACCGATGCCCATCACTTCTGGTGGAACACCTGCGACTGCAAACGAGCGAAATTTACCGAGTGGTTGTAAACCGAGCGCTTTCGCTTTTTCGTGATCCATGACCATCACCGCAGCTGCTCCGTCACTCGTTTGCGAAGCGTTTCCCGCCGTTACTGTTCCGTTTACCGAAAAGGCAGGACGCAATTTCGCAAGTGTTTCCATATTTGTATCTGGGCGAACCCCTTCATCTTGACTAAATGTTATCTTTTTCTCTACTAATTTATTATTTTCAATATGACGAACAGTCACATCGACTGGCACAATTTCATCGACAAATTTTCCTTCCGCAATTGCCTTTGCCGCTTTTTGATGGCTACGAACGGCAAACGCATCTTGGTCTTCTCGAGTCACACCGTACTTCATCGCTACTTGCTCGGCTGTATGCCCCATCGACATGTAATACTCTGGCGCGTTTTCTGCGAGCTTCACGTTCGGACGTACGACATGGCCCATCATTGGAACCATGCTCATCGACTCTACCCCGCCAGCAATAATTGTATCCGCGTGCCCGAGCATAATTCTTTCAGCAGCATATGCAATCGCTTGTAATCCAGATGAACAGTAACGGTTAATCGTGATCGCTGGCACCGTATATGGCAAGCCAGCAAGCGCCCCAATGTTGCGCGCTATATTTAGCCCTTGTTCCGCTTCTGGCATAGCGCATCCGATAATGAGATCATCAATGTTTCCTTCATAGTTTCCTGCCCGTTTCAACGTTTCTTTGACAACGATCGCCCCTAAATCATCTGGTCGGACGTTAGCTAACGTCCCTTTTTTCGCTTTGCCGACAGGCGTACGCGCTCCGGCAACGATGACCGCTTCTTTCACGTCAATCCCCCCTTAGTTTCTTAACGGTTTCCCTTTCACAAGCATATGTTGCATGCGCGCTTGTGTTTTCGGCTCGCCGACAAGGCTTAAAAATGCTTCGCGCTCTAAATCAAGCAAATATTGTTCGTCCACTTCTGTTCCGTACGGTACGCTGCCACCAGCAATAACGTAAGCAAGTTTTTTCGCAATTTTTAAATCGTGCTCTGAGATGTAGCCGGAATGATACATTCCTTGCGCACCGAGCAACAACGTCGCATAGCCTGTTTCCCCGACAACTGGAATTTTTTTGCGCACCGGTGGTTTGTATCCGCTCTCATATAACGCTAACACCGCTTGTTTTGCGTCATGAATGAGATGATCGCCATTGATCGAAATGCCATCTTGTGCATTTAAGAAATTCAATTCACGCGCTTCCGCGGCAGATGTTGATACTTTCGCCATCGCAATGGTTTCAAACACTTTATTTGCAACTTTTTGTAGATCAAACTCCACACCGTTCGGCATGCCGCTCAAATGTTTAATATACAGCTCTTTATTTCCACCGCCACCCGGAATGAGACCGACACCGACTTCGACAAGTCCCATATACGTTTCAGCAGATGCTTGAATGCGTGAAGCTGGCAAGCAAATTTCCGTTCCACCGCCAAGCGTCATCGCAAATGGCGCCACGACAACCGGTTTTGCGCTATATTTAATATTCATCATCGCTTGTTGGAATTGACGAACGACCATTTCAATTTCGAAATAGTTGTCATCTTGCGCTTCCATTAAAATCATCGCAAGGTTTGCACCGACGCAGAAGTTTTTTCCTTGATTTCCGATAACAAGTCCTTTATAGTTGCGGTCAACTTCTTCTAACGCATAGTTAATCATTTGAACAATATCAAAACCGATCGCATTGTTTGGTGAATGAAACTCAAGTAACGCCACATCGTCACCGAGGTCGATCAAGCTTGCACCACTATTTTTCTTAATGACCCCTTTTTGTTCTTTTAAGCGCTGAATATGGATGACTTTTTCGTTTTCTTCAACCGGTTTATATTGCCCACGGTCGTAATATGATACTCGGCCATGTTCGTGTTTATAAAACGTTTCATGTCCGCTTGCCAACATTTGTTCTACCCACGATGGGACTTGGCGACCTTCCGCTTTCATTTTTTCAACAGACTGCTTCACGCCGATTGCATCCCACGTTTCAAAAGGACCGAGCTCCCAGCCAAAGCCCCATTTCATCGCACGGTCAATCGCTACGATGTCATCTGCAATTTCTCCAAGCAGTTGAGCCGAATATAATAACGTTGGGCTTAAAATGTTCCAAAGCAATTGTCCTGCGCGATCGTTCGCATATACAAGCGCTTTCAATTTATTCGCTGTCCCTTTTGCCTGCTTGCTCATTTCAACAGACGGTGCCTTTAATTTTTTCGTCGGTTCATACTCAAGCGTTTCGTAATTTAATTCAAAAATGTCTTTTCCTTTCTTGTAGAAAAATCCTTGACCAGATTTGCTGCCAAGCCACCCTTTTTCCACCATTGTTTTCATAAAAGATGGAACAGTAAATACTTCTTTTTCTTCACCTTCTACTTTTTCAAACACATTGTTGGCCACATGAATAAACGTATCTAACCCAACAACATCAAGCGTGCGAAACGTTGCACTTTTTGGGCGGCCAATTAACGGACCTGTCACAGAATCGACTTCACCTACGCTATAGCCACCTTTCATCATTTCGCGCACAGTGACAAGCAAGCCGTACGTTCCGATCCGATTGGCAATAAAGTTTGGCGTATCTTTCGCAAGAACGACTCCTTTTCCGAGCACGTTTTCACCAAATTGTTTCATAAACGCAACAACCGATGGATCGGTATGCTTTGTCGGAATGACTTCTAGTAGTTTTAAATAGCGTGGCGGATTGAAAAAGTGCGTGCCTAAAAAATGCTTTTTAAAATCGTCCGAGCGTCCTTCCGCCATTGCTTCAATGGAAATGCCAGATGTGTTCGAGCTGACAATACTTCCTTGTTTTCTTACTTCATCCACTTTTTCAAACACACTTTTTTTCACATCAAGCCGCTCAACAACGACTTCAATAATCCAGTCACATTCTGATAAACGGTGAAAATCGTCTTCAAAGTTGCCGACTTCAATGAACGCTAAATTTTCTTTCGACATGAGCGGTGCTGGCTTTTGCTTCAGTAAACGTTCGACCGCTTGATTGACAATGCGATTGCGTACTTGTTTATGTTCAAGCGTCCACCCTTTTGCTTTTTCTTCGGCTGTCAACTCTTTCGGTACGATGTCTAACAACAATGTCGGAATGCCGACGTTTGCTAAATGTGCCGCAATCCCCGATCCCATGACACCGGAACCGAGAACAGCTGCTTTTTTAATTCGCATTCTCCTTCCCCCTTATCCCGATTGAATGAATGGTCATTCATTTTTCCTTTATCTTAAATATAAATTATATTTCAAATTTTCGCAACAAATAAATGTAACGAATTTTGTCAACGATTTAGGAAATGATACGAAAGGAGGTGAATGGCGATGAAAATGAAAAAACACCCATCGAAAGCAGGTGTAAGTGCTGCAAGCGTAAAAGGAAATGCAGGACCAACAGTGGAACGTGATGGTGGCGGAAAAAAGACGAGCCAAAATCAACAATATGGAAAAGAAAATATGGGGAATGAATAAAGGTGGGATGCGCCCACCTTTATTTCTTTAATATCCCTTTTAACACAAATGCCACATTTGCTGGGCGTTCCGCTAAACGACGCATAAAGTAGCCGTACCAATCGGTTCCGTATGGAACGTAGACGCGCATCGTATATCCTTCGCGCACTAATTGTTCTTGTCGCTCCGGGCGAATGCCGTATAACATTTGAAATTCAAATTGATCGTTTGGAATGTTATGTTCTTTCACGAGCTGTTTCGTATATTCGATAATCGCATCATCGTGTGTCGCAACAGCTGTGTAGTTGCCATTTAATAAATGCATTTTAATAATCTTTTTAAAGTTTTCATCTACATCTTTTTTATCTGGAAAAGCCACTTCTGGTGACTCTTTATACGCCCCTTTCACAAGGCGCAAATTTGGATGATACGCATTTAAATCTTCAATATCTTTTTCCGTGCGATACAAATATGCTTGCAATACCGTTCCGACATTGTCATACTCTTTTTTCAGCTGCTTAAAAATATCGATCGTTTTTTGGCAACGAGAATAGTCTTCCATATCAATTGTCACAAATACACCATGGGCTTTTGCTTCATCTAAAATGCGACGCATATTTTTCATCACAAGCTCATCGGAAATATCCAATCCCATCGATGTCATTTTTAGTGATAGTTGTGAATTTAATTTATTTTCACCAATCGCACGAATCGCCTCAATCGAATGGTTCGCCATTTCATTTGCTTCTTGTTCATTATCAACAAATTCCCCTAAGTAGTCGATCGTGACCGCTAGCCCTTTACGATTGAGTTCTTTAATCACGTCTACTGCACGTTCAATCGTTTCCCCCGCTACAAAACGCGACGCACCGAAACGAAGACCGTACCGCTTTGCCAATTTTGTTAACGTTTTATTTTTTGATAAAAATAAGAAAAAGTCGCGCATTAATTGTTCCATTGTTGTTTACCCCCTTTGCAAGCGCATCCACCCGTATTGTAACACGTTTTCAATCACTTGAATATGTTTTTGTCGAATAGTCGTATTTTTTGTCTACATACGTATAACTATACGGCACGTGGGCAATATACAGTCGAACATGATTTTACATGGAGGGATGATCATGCAACAACAAATGAACACTCAACAACATGCGATGATGGCTCAACCACCTGAAATGATTTCAACGAAAGACGCCCTTTATTTAACGGATGCCTTATCATGGAATTTGCTTGCGATGAAAAAAGCTCATTTTTTTGCTTCTCAATGCCAAGATCAAGAAATTAAACAAGCGATTGAGCGCGTCGGACAAATGCATCAACGCCATTATCAACAATTGTTACATCAATTACAGCCATCCGCACACATGCAATAAGGAGGACATAACGACATGAAAGTGCAAAATACTGAAACACAAATTCCGAAAACACCACAAATGAACGATCGCGATTTTATTAATGATATGTTATCAACCGAAAAATATATGACGGATAGTTATTGTACATTTTTAAACGAAGCAAGCCATCAACATTTGTATGATGAAATTTTGCATATGTTTACCGAAACACAAAATTGCCAACGTGAATTGTACAACTTAATGTTTAAAAAAGGTTGGTATGCGCTTGAACAAGCAGACCAACAAAAATTGCAACAATCATATCAACAATTTCAAGGATACGCGAGCCAATTCCCATACAACAATATGATGCAATAACAAAAGACCGGCTGCTTAGGCAGTCGGTTTTTGTCATGCGCCCAACCATTGGACAAATGCCCTGCATACATTATCAATGTAATGAAGAATGTATAGGGAGGGAATGCTCAATGTATGGTCGCAGACCGTTTTTCGGCTTTTTTGGTGCACCGTTTTTCGGAGGCTTTTTAGGTGGATTACTTGGTAGCGCATTAACGCCTTATCCGTTTTATCCACCACGCCCATATTACTACCCACCACGTCCATATCCGTTTTACCCATATGGCGGCGGATGGTACTATTAAGCGTAAAAAGCTAAGGAGCACTAGCTCCCTAGCTTTTTTCTATACTTGAAAAGAAAGGGCAACTTCATATGAAAACATTTCGTTTCCAAGCACATAGTCAGGACGATCTTTTGCTTTTTGCTCATGCGCTTTACGAAATGCCTCACTTTGCGTCCAAGCCTCGAACGATTGTTTGTTCTCCCACGTAGTGCATACACGTACTTCATCATAATCTTCAAGCCCTTGCGTCACATGCAATTCTAAACGAATAAACCCAGGTGATTGTTCGATACCTTTTCTTTCTTTAAATCGCTCAACAAGTTGTGAAGCATATCCTTTTTTTACACGAATCGCATTTGTAACAACGTACATGTGTCATCTCTCCCTTTTATTTTTTTGAAATTACGAAAGGATCAGCAGTTACTTTTTTCCCTGCATACTCAACTGCATATACAACAGACTGCTCTTCATCTTTTTCCGAGATCGTCGGAACTACAATGGTAGCTACTGTTCGGTCTTCACTTAACGTAATCGTTGCCGGTTGGACAACTTGCTCTTCCCCTTTATTAATCGCGACCGTTATTTTCATATTTGCTGCGTTTAATGAAGAAACAGGAATATCAAAATATAACGTAAGCGCACCGTTCGTTGCTTCTACATAATCTAGCTCGGCTACAGGAGGCGTAATTAAATCGTTATACACTTCGGATAAGTTGTTATATTCATTTGTCAAATCTGCCCGGAACGTATCCGATAGCTTTGATAATAATGCATTGACTGCATCAAGCACTTTTTTCGCTTCAGCGAGCTTCCCATCTTCGAGGTATTCATTCGCTTTTAATAGTTGCTCGTACACCTTCACATCATTTGCATATTTATCATAGAGCGCCTTACTTTTTGAAAATTCTTCTAAAAGCAGTTTTCGAACATTCGCTTCGGACACGTTGTTATATACACGAAGCTGACGATTTTGCACGTATACTTGCAACTGTTTATGCGCTACTCGCAACGCATCCATATCTTCATCAACAATTGCTTGCTCCAAAGCCGTTCTCATCTTTTTAGATCCTTCAAATACAACAGACGCATTCAAATACGGAATGACTCGTTTAGCCATATACGTTTTATACGCACCATCTAACTCACTAACATATTTCTTTTTCTCTTTCCCAGCAGACTTTTGAACAGCTTGTTTCGCTTGTACATATAACTGATGGGCCTTTTTATACTCAGCTAAAACGGTCGCATGTGGCGGGATGCTCCCTGTTTTTTGAACATACGCTGTATACGTTGTATGGGCTTTTTTCATTTGCGCTTTCGCTTCATTGACGATGGTAGCCACATTCGTTTTCGCTTCTGAAACAATCGGTTGAAAAGAAAGAAGCAAACTGAACATGATAAAACCGATGACCGTCATATTTATAATTTTTTTCGTACTCATTGCCCCTCAAGTCTCCCTTCCTCATTTTTATCAACAATTACATGCGTAAATCGTTCACCATTTAAATCGACATCAAACGCTTGCCCAAAACCAACAACGTAACGTCCCTCCATTGGAGTAAGTTGAAAAAGCGAAAAATCAATACTTCGCAATAAACGAATCATCGGTTTGCCGTGAATGTCCTCAAACTTAGCAAAAATATGATCATTTCCGTTGTTACCAATGTGCGTTGGCTTACACGTGAATCGAACGCGCTCTCGTGCAAACAAATTGGTTGATGTTGCTTCATCAGCAATCAACAATACCGAAACTCGCTCATTACGTTCCATATATTGAAAATGTTCAGCCGTTCGGCTAATAAAAATGTAAAAATGACTTTCGTCTATCACAAAGGGGGCATAACTAATAAACGGCTCACCATGGTCATTTATTGTACTGATCATCATTGTTTTACATTGTTTCACAAATTGCACATAACGCTCTCTTTTTTTCTCTTCCAACGTTTTCTCACCTTTTCTACGTTAAGCATGGAATGTGACACGTTTTTCGGATAGGAATAAAAAATGGCTTATCCCCTTCATAACGGATGTCGACATCAATACCGAATATATCTTGAAACATTTGTTTGCAAATCACACATTGTGTGCGATCATCATATTGAATCTTCCCGTCTTTCATCACAATCATTCGATCGCTGTATTGTGCCGCTTGATTAATGTCATGTAAAACCATAACGACTGTCATGCCTAATTGGTCATTCAACATTTGAATGAGTTCCATCACTTCTAATTGATGGGAAATATCTAAATATGTTGTCGGTTCATCAAGCAACAACACTTCAGGCCTTTGTGCCAACGCCATCGCAATCCATGCACGTTGACGCTCTCCACCAGACAAAGAGTGTAAAAATCGGTATTCATACGATTGCAAATTTGTCATTTCTAATGCCCAACGAATCACTTTTTCATCTTCGTCATTTAACGATTGAAACCAACCTTTATGAGGGTTTCGACCAAACTCGACAAGTTCTCGAACCGTCATATCTAATTGATGATTGTTCGTTTGAGGCAACATCGCCATTTTTTTAGCGATAGCCTTACGACTTAACGTATGAATTTCACTTCTATCTAGTAAAACAGTTCCGCCGATTGGCTTTAACACATGTGAAAGGAGACGAAGGAGCGTCGATTTTCCTGAACCGTTCGGGCCAATCAAGCTGACAATTTCTCCTTTTTGAATGTCAATATGAACATCTTCAATTGAAAAATGCTCCGAGTGTTGATACGTAATATGTTTAGCCGAAAGCACGCACATTCCCCCTTTTATGGAGAATATATAAGAAAAACGGTCCACCTAAAAATGAAAGCAACAACCCGACTGGCAATTCAATCGGATCAAACCAACTGCGCGCAATCGTATCAGCAAACACAAGAAACACCCCGCCCCCTAGTGCTGATAACGGCAACACAAAACGATCATCGCTTCCAACAATAAGTCGAATCATGTGTGGAACGACAAGACCAATGAAACCGATTAATCCAGAAACACTGACCGCAATACCTGTTAAAAATGTACTAATGACAATTAAAAAGAATCGAGAACGTTCCACATGATGCCCTAACAGTTTCGCCATCTCATCTCCTAAATGGAGAATGCGAATGTGCCGAATAGCAAGAAGCGACAAAATCAATCCTGGGATGCTATAAAGCACTAACAATTTTGCCTGCTCCATCGTCGCCCCTGAAATGACGCCTGCCATCCAAGGAAGAACCGCTTGCACGCGATCGCTATACAACAACATAATCGCGCTCATCGTCGCACCGATAATGGCGTTAATAGCAACACCGACTAAAATAATTCTTGCAATAGATGAACCACCTTGCCACGCTAAAGCGTAAATAAGCATCGCTGTGACAAATCCTCCGATAAACGCTGCCAACGGCAACAAAATGATATATTGCGGCAGTACAATCGTAATAATGACTGCCATTAACGCCGCTCCTGACGATACACCGATAATACCAGGGTCAGCAAGTGGATTTTTCATTACCCCTTGCATAATCGTTCCCGAAACAGCTAAACACATGCCTACAATTAAGCCAACGATCGTTCTAGGCAATCGTAAGTCCCATACGATCGTATAAAACATCGAATCCTTTTCCCCTGTAAGCCCTTCCCAAACTTCATGCAATTGCAACTTTACACTTCCTGTAACGATCGAATATAAGCATACAAATACAATAGAGATGAGAAGAAAAACGAACGTCCATATTCTTCTTTTTGTATAAGGATGTTTTCTTTCCTGTGTGTCACTAACAGTCATGTTATCCCTCATCTATTACTTTTTCATTTTTGCTCTCACTTTTAATAACTCTTTATTCATATGATCTAATGCGTCTGTAATTTTCACTCCAGGGCTTGCGGCAAACAGTTCACTTGGTAAAAAGATGACGTTTTTATTTTTCACTGCTTTCAAGTTGCGCCATGAACTTGTTGACATTAACTTAATCATTGCTTTTTTTGTTTCAGCATGGTTCGCATGTGTAATGATGAAAATCACATCTGGATTGCTCGCGATAATGCGTTCCGTACTTAAATTAGCGTATCCAGGATAGTCTTTCAGTTGCGAAAAGCTTGCTGCAATATTTTCCCCACCAGCTTTCGCTAATACATCACCGGAAAATGATGTCGGTAAAGCGACAAGGGAACTAGCCCCTGAACCGAATAAAATAACCGCACGCACTTTTGTTTTCGTTTTACTATATTTTTTTACTTTACTATCAATCTTTCCAACTAACACTTTCGCTTTTTGTGTTTTGTTAAACAATTTTCCTAGTAGCGTAATAGACGACTTAATATCATCCACGGAGCTACCAGAAGTGATAACGACTTTCAATCCCAATGATTGTGCTTTTTGAATATGCCCTAAAAAAGATGCCCCTGCAATCACTACATCCGGCTGTAAACTAACGATTTTTTCGAAGTTTGGTTGATGAATGTTTCCCACTTGCGGAACAGATTGTAAACTTGCATCCACAGGTGTAGCAGAAGTCGGTCGCCCTACGACTTTTACACCAAGCGCTTGAAGCGTATGTAAATCCCCCGGACTTAATACAACAACACGCTCGGGTGTACGATCAAACGTCACTGTTCGCCCGGCTAAATCTTTAATGGTTAACTCGGTCGATGCTTCAGCCGTCCCACCGTTGAAAGCAAACAACCCGACAAGCAAACATAAAGACAGGACATAAGAAAATAATTTCCTCATTTCCCTTTCTCCTTTCTAATGATTATCATTATCATTTACAAATAACATAATAATCGATATTGATAATCTTTGTCAATTAGTTTTTTTCGTATATAAAAAAGTTATGAACGGTAGAAACATACCCAAAATAAAAAACGACCGCCAACGCAGTCGTTTTCCTCTTTACTAAGTATGGAGACGGTGGGAGTCGAACCCACGTCCAGAGATATCGCCACTTAAGCGTCTACGAGCGTAGTCGGTATATTTTTATTTCGCCGCTTCTTCCGCCTACCGACAGGCATCCGAGCAGCTAGTCTGATTCGTCTCTTCCCTCGTCCTCAGACGGCGGACTTAGGCGTAGCCCACTTGGTATGAACCCCTAGGCCGCCACATGGGCGATGGCGGTAGGAGTTAGCCGCGTTAATTAAGCAGCTAAAGCGTAGTTTTCTTTGCCAGTTATCTTTAAGTGACGTTTTTACGAGGACGATCCCCTCGGCTCGCAGCTTAAGCTCGATCTACCCCTGTCGAATCCGTAACGTCCCCGTATAAGAGAAACGTACGAAGGAAGCTTAAGCTTTTATAACTGGCTGACATCATTTATTATAGCACATTCTCGCTCATTTGCAATTGTAACTTCTTGGATTATTTCTGACGTTCACGAAATGCACGTTCCACTTCACGTTGCGCTTCTTTCTTTTTCATATCTTCCCGTTTGTCGTATTTTTTCTTTCCTTTTCCGACGCCTAATAACAATTTCGCAAAGCCATCTTTCATGTATAGTTTTAACGGAACAAGCGTATAGCCTTGCTCTTTCGTATAACCGATAAGCTTATTAATTTCACGGCGGTGAAGCAATAATTTGCGCGTCCGCAACGGATCGTGATTGTAGCGATTGCCTTGTTCGTACGGACTAATATGCATATTATGCAAAAACACTTCACCTTTTTCCACTTTTGCGAATGAATCTTTCAAATTCACTTTTCCAGCGCGAATCGACTTAATTTCCGTTCCTTGCAACACAAGTCCTGCTTCGTACGTTTCTTCGATAAAATAATCGTGATGCGCTTTTTTATTTTGAGCAATGAGCTTTCCTTCCCCTTTTGGCATTTGTTTCCCTCCCTTCAGACAACGAATATTTTAACAAAAATGATAAGAAAGGAAAAGCCTCTACTGACGAGGCTTTTCTTATCGTTTTTTCTTTTTCTTCTTTTTCATGTTTGGTATATCTTCATAAAACTTTTTCTTTTTCTTCGTTTTTTTCGTTGGCCATGGCTCTTCTTCTTTTTTCTTTTTCCGTTTTCCTTCAATGACGACAGGAGCTGCTTTTGGTTGTTTGTTTTTCCGACCTTTCATGCCGACAATTTCAAAGTCGACAATGCGCTCCTCTTTATTCACATTAATGACCCGCACCGTAATTTGATCGCCAATGCGATATACTTTCCCCGTTCGCTCACCAATCATCGCATAATGTTGCTCATCGTAATGATAATAATCATCTGTTAAATAGCTGACATGCACAAGCCCTTCGACTGTATTCGGCAGTTCGACAAACAAACCAAAATTCGTCACGGAACTAATAATGCCGTCAAACTCCATGCCGATTTTATCTTCCATAAACTCGGTTTTCTTCAAGTCATCTGTCTCACGCTCTGCTTCGACGGCACGGCGCTCCATATTCGACGTATGTTCCGCAATTTCTGGAAGCTTCTCCGCCCATTTTTGTTGCGTTTGTTCGTCGATTTGCCCGTTAATTAAGTATGTGCGAATAAGGCGATGAACGATTAAGTCTGGATAGCGACGAATTGGTGACGTGAAATGCGTATAAAATTCGGTAGATAATCCGTAGTGACCGAGACTTTCGGCGTCATAGCGCGCTTGCTTCATCGAGCGAAGCATAACGGTCGAAACGACCATTTCTTCCGGCTCGCCACGCACCGCTTCTAACACTTCTTGTAAGGCACGAGGATGAATTTGGTTTCCTGTTCCTTTGACAATATAGCCGAAATTCGTAATAAACTCTAAAAAGCGCTGTAATTTTTCTGGTTTCGGATCTTCATGTACGCGGTAAATAAATGGAACGTTCATCCAATGAAAATGTTCGGCAATCGTTTCATTTGCCGCGAGCATAAATTCCTCAATTAATCGCTCCGCAACAGAACGCTCACGCAACACGACGTCATACGGCTTGCCGTTTTCATCGACGAGCACTTTCGCTTCTTTAAAGTCAAAATCAATGGCACCGCGTTTCATTCGTTTATTTCGTAAAATATCGGCTAACTCTGCCATTAACTCAAACATCGACACAAGTGAAGCGTACTTTTCTCGAAGCGCCTCGTCTTTATCAACGAGAATGCGGTTCACATCCGAATACGTCATTCTCTCTGTCGTGCGAATGACGCTTTGGAAAATTTCATGGTGAACAACTTCGCCACGATCGTTAATTTCCATCTCGCACGATAACGTTAATCGATCGACTTTCGGATTTAATGAACAAATACCGTTTGACAGTCGATGCGGAATCATCGGAATGACGCGGTCAACTAAATAAACGCTTGTTCCGCGCTCATATGCTTCACGGTCAATCGGTGATCCTTCCGTGACGTAATGGCTGACATCGGCAATATGAACGCCGAGTTTGTAGTTTCCGTTTTCTAATTTCGTCACGGTCACCGCATCGTCTAAATCTTTTGCGTCTTCCCCGTCGATCGTGACAATCATTTCATTGCGCAAATCGCGCCGTCCTTGTAGATCTTCTTCAGAAATCGTATCTGGAATGCTGTTCGCATGTTCAAGGACGTCCTCAGGGAATTGAAGCGGCAATCCATGTTTATGAATGATCGATAAAATATCGACCCCCGGATCGTTTTTATGTCCTAAAATTTTAATAACTTCCCCTTCCGCGCTTATCCGTCCTTCTGGATACGTCGTGAGGCGGACAACAACTTTATGTCCTTCCACTGCGCCGTTTGCCGCATGTTTCGGAATAAAAATATCGTTTACGATCTTTTTATCGTCTGGAATGACAAAGCCGAAGTTTTTGCTTTCCGTATATGTGCCGACAATTTCTGTAATGCCACGCTCAATAATGCGGACAATCGTTCCTTCTTGACGCGCCCCCGTTGCTTGTCCGTTGACACGCACAAGAACGGTATCACCGTGCATCGCATTTTTCAACTCTGATGGCGGAATAAAAATGTCGTCAAGCGTTGAATCTTCTGGAACGACAAACGCAAATCCTTTCGCATGACCTGTCACTTTGCCGCGAATTAAGTTCATTTTCTCAGGTAGCCCGTAGCGATTGCTTCTTGTCCGAACGATCAGCCCTTCTTCTTCTAACGCCACAAGTGTTTTGACAAGTTCTTTAAACTCAGCGACGTCTGTAATATGAAACGCTTCTTCTAATTCTTGAACCGTAAGCGGTTTATACGCTTCATCGCGCATAAACGCTAATAATTTTTCCTTCATGTACTTCCTCCTTTCGAGGATTACCAATCTAATGATTCTAAAAATGCATAAATGTCTTCGTGCAGTTGTTCTTTTTCTTTATCAAGCGTAATGACGTGTCCCGACTCCTCATACCATTTGATTTGTTTGACGGGAGATTCGACGCCGTTATAAATAATATTTGCACTATCTGGGTTAATCATGTCATCATGACGCGCTTGCACGACAAAAACAGGGGCATAAATATAATCGAGATGATCGCGCACATCAGCGATCAGTTGTTGTAGTGCTTTCAGCGTTTTCATCGGCGTTTTCGCAAACTCGATCATTTCTCGCTCGATTTGCTCCTCGCTTTTTCCTTCTCGCTTTTTATATTCGCGGGCGTACGCTAAAACTCCTTCATACATCGTCTGCTCGCTTTTAATATACATCGGGGCGCACATCGGCACGATGCCCACGACAGGAACAGTATAGCCAAGTTTTAACGAAAACACACCGCCAAGCGATAACCCAACAACAGCAATTTTTTCATGGGTTTGTTTTAAATATTCATAAGCGTTCATCACATCTTGCCACCAATCTTCTGGACCGGTATGAACAAGCTCTTCTGGCGGCACACCATGTCCTTTGTAAATCGGGGCATGACACGTATATCCTTTCGCTTGTAAAAAACGACCGAGCATGCGCACGTCGGCAGAGTTTCCTGTAAATCCGTGCAATAACAATACTGCCCGTTCACCTGCTTCAAACGTAAACGGTTGTGGTGCAACTAGCTTCACAACAATTCCTCCCTTCTCCATGAAAAAAGCGATCCGCATCGCTGGACCGCTGTTACAGTTCAAAATAAGTGACAGCTACTGTTAATACGAAAAACAACACGGCAAGAACAACAGTCACACGGTGCAACACCGCATCAATCCCGCGTGCTTTCTGTTTACCGAACAATTGTTCAGCACCGCCTGTAATCGCACCCGAAAGCCCTGCGCTTCGACCGGATTGCAATAAAACAACTGCAATCATTCCGATCGAAACAATAACAAGCAACGTAACAAGAAACGTATGCATACTTTACACCTCCAACGACGCACATCAATCACAATAGTTTTATTTTAACATAACAACATTCATTTGTACAACGGACAAAAGGATGCCCACATGAGGCATCCTTTCGCTTATTACTTCTTCAAGTTGTAGAATGTTTTCATTCCTTCGTACACCGCTGTTTCACCTAATTGGTCTTCAATGCGAAGCAATTGGTTGTATTTCGCCACGCGGTCTGTGCGTGAAGGAGCACCTGTTTTAATTTGACCCGCGTTCGTTGCGACCGCGATGTCAGCGATTGTGCTATCTTCTGTTTCACCAGAACGGTGAGAAATCACTGCTGTATAGCCTGCGCGTTTTGCCATTTCAATTGCTTCAAATGTTTCTGTTAACGTACCGATTTGGTTCACTTTAATTAAGATCGAGTTGCCTACGCCTTGTTCAATACCTTGTGCTAATTTTTTCGTATTTGTTACGAATAAGTCGTCACCAACAAGCTGAACTTTTTTGCCAAGGCGCTCTGTTAATAATTTATGACCAGCCCAATCGTTTTCATCTAAGCCGTCTTCGATCGAGATGATCGGATATTTATTGACAAGCTCTTCATACCAAGCAACCATTTCTTCAGACGTTTTTACAACGCCTTCGCCTTCTAAATGGTATTTGCCTGTTTCTTTGTTGTAAAGTTCAGAAGAAGCAACGTCCATCGCAAGCATGACTTCTGTGCCTGGTTTGTATCCTGCTTTTTCGATCGCTTCAATAATTGTTTCAAGCGCTTCTTCGTTTGATTTTAAGTTTGGTGCGAAGCCACCTTCATCACCAACCGCTGTATTGTAGCCTTTTGCTTTTAATACAGATTTTAAGCTATGGAAAATTTCTGCACCCATACGAAGCGCTTCACGGAAGTTTGGTGCGCCAACTGGCATAATCATAAATTCTTGAATGTCAACGTTGTTATCTGCATGCGCACCGCCATTTAAAATGTTCATCATTGGCACTGGCAATGTTTTTGCGTTAAATCCGCCTAAATATTGATATAAAGGAATACCTAAGTAATCAGCAGCTGCGCGCGCGACAGCCATCGATACGCCAAGAATGGCGTTCGCACCTAATTTTCCTTTGTTTTCTGTACCATCTAAAGCGATTAATGCGCGGTCAATCGCTACTTGCTCTGTTACATCGTAGCTACCGATTAACGCTGGCGCGATTACTTCGTTTACGTTTTTCACCGCTTGTAATACCCCTTTACCGAGGTAACGACCTTTGTCGCCATCGCGCAATTCAACAGCTTCGTATTCTCCTGTTGATGCTCCGCTTGGAACGAGCGCGCGTCCAAATGCACCAGATTCTGTATATACTTCTACTTCTACTGTCGGATTTCCGCGAGAGTCTAATACTTCACGAGCATAAATGTCAATAATTGTTGGCATCGTTCGTCTCTCCTTTAATTTATTTTTGAATTAACGTTTTTCCTGTCATTTCTTTTGGTTGTTGTAAACCGAGTAAATCGAGCATCGTTGGCGCTAAGTCGCCTAAAATACCGTCTTGGCGAAGCGTAATGCCTTTTTTCGTGACGATAACCGGCACCGGATTTGTCGTGTGCGCTGTATTCGGGCTGCCATCTGGATTTAATACTTCATCTGCATTGCCATGGTCTGCCGTAATGATTGCAATGCCACCTTTTTCGATAATCGCATCGACGACTTTTCCTAAACATTCGTCGACGGCTTCGACTGCTCGAATAGTCGGTTCTAACATTCCAGAGTGGCCAACCATATCAGGATTTGCGTAGTTTAAAATGATCGCATCAAATTTGTCTGCTTCAATTTCTTTTAATAGCGCTTCTGTCACTTCGTATGCGCTCATCTCTGGCTTTAAGTCGTATGTTGCCACTTTTGGCGAGTCAATTAAAATGCGCTCCTCACCAGGGAACTTCTCTTCCCGACCGCCGCTCATAAAGAAAGTAACATGTGGATATTTCTCCGTCTCTGCAATGCGCAATTGCTTTAATCCGTTTTGTGATAACACTTCACCGAGCGTATTATCGAGGTTCGTTGGCTTAAATGCCACGTACCCTTTTACTGTTTCACTAAAGTGTGTTAAGCATACGAAAAACAAGTTTTTCGGATGTTTCGGTCCGCGATCAAATGAACGAAAATCATCGTTCGTGAACGTATTTGAAATTTGAATTGCACGGTCAGGACGGAAGTTGTAGAAAATGACCGCGTCGTTATCTTGAATCGTCGCCACTGGTGACCCGTCTTCGCGAACGATAACAGACGGCAAGACGAATTCGTCATAAATGCCATTTGCGTAAGAATCATCGATGCACGCAAGCGGATCACGGTATGATGGACCTTCGCCATATACCATCGCGCGATACGCTTTTTCTACACGCTCCCAACGTTTATCGCGGTCCATAGAGTAATAACGGCCAGATAACGTAGCAATTTCGCCAACGCCAATTTGTGCGATTTGTTCATTTAACTGTTGAATATACGTTTTTGCCGTTTGTGGACCGACGTCACGTCCATCTAAAAAGCCATGAATATACACATGTTTGACGCCTTCTTTTGCCGCAAGCTTCAAGAGGGCAAACAAATGATTAATATGGCTATGCACGCCGCCGTCTGAAAGAAGTCCGAAAATGTGCAGTTTTGTTCCATGTTTTTTCACATGGTCCATCGCTGCTAAAAACGTTTCGTTGCGATCAAATTCTCCTTCGCGGATCGCGACATTGACGCGCGTTAAACTTTGATAAACAATGCGACCAGCACCGATGTTTAAATGACCTACTTCAGAGTTCCCCATTTGTCCTTCAGGCAAACCGACGGCTTCACCGCACGCCGTTAGCGTCGCATGTGGATATTCATTCCAATATCGATCAAAGTTTGGTTTTTTTGCTTGTGCGACCGCGTTGCCAAACGTTTCTTCACGAAGAGCAAATCCGTCTAAAATAATTAATGCTACTGGTTTTTTGCTCATTTTCCTGCCTCCACGAGTTGTAAAAACGATTGTGGTTGTAAGCTTGCACCGCCAACGAGTGCGCCGTCAATGTGCTCTTCCGATAAAAATGCACCGATATTTTCCGGTTTCACGCTACCACCGTATTGAATGCGCACCGCATCAGCAGCTTGTTGTGAAAATGTATGGGCAATCACTTGACGAATATAGCCGCATACGTTGTTTGCATCTTCCGCTGTAGACGATTTCCCCGTTCCAATCGCCCAAATTGGTTCATAAGCGATAACGACTTGTTTCACTTGCTCTTCTGTTAAACCAGCAAGCGCTTTTTCAACTTGTGCGCCGACCACTTCGTTTGTCCGGTTGTTTTCACGCTCTTCTAACGTCTCTCCGCAACAAACGATCGGCACAAGTCCATGTTTAAATGCCGCAAGCACTTTTTTGTTTACTGTTTCATCTGTTTCCGCAAACATTTCACGGCGCTCTGAGTGACCGATGATGACATACTGTACACCGATATCTTTCAATGCAACAGGGCTAATCTCCCCTGTAAATGCGCCTTGATCTTCGAAATGCATATTTTGCGCACCAATTTTTACATTTGTTCCTTTTGTAGCTTCCACTAAATGCGCTAAAAAGAGCGCTGGAGCACAAACAACCGTATCAACTTGCTCGTTTGAAGGAACAGCATGTTTCACTTCTTCAACAAATTGAAGCGCTTCTTGTAGCGTTTTATGCATTTTCCAGTTTCCTGCAATAATCGGCTTCCGCATCGCTTTTAACCCCTTTCTTACTTATCGTTTAACGCGACGACACCTGGAAGTTGTTTTCCTTCCATAAACTCAAGCGACGCACCGCCACCTGTTGAAATGTGATCCATTTTGTCTGCAAGTCCAAATTTCTCAACTGCCGCTGCTGAATCGCCGCCGCCGATGACCGTATATGTACCTTCTGCATCAGCAAGCGCTTGAGCAACTGCTTTTGTCCCTTCCGCAAACGCATCCATTTCGAATACGCCCATTGGGCCGTTCCAAATGACAAGTTTTGATTTTAAAATGACATCGCGGTACAATTCACGCGTTTTCGGACCGATATCAAGCCCTTCCCAGTCGCTTGGAATTTCGTCGATGTTCACTACTTTTTTGTTTGCATCGTTTGAAAAATCGTCCGCAACGACTGCATCAACAGGCATGTAGAAGTTCACGCCTTTTTCTTTCGCTTTCTCCATGAAAGATTTCGCTAACTCGATTTTATCTTCTTCTAATAATGATTTTCCGATTTCGTGGCCGAGCGCTTTTACAAACGTGTACGCTAATCCGCCACCAATAATTAAATTGTCAACTTTGTCTAATAAGTTTTCGATCACACCAATTTTATCTTTTACTTTTGCACCACCGATAATTGCTGTGAACGGACGATCTGGATTTGACAATGCCTTTCCTAATACTTCAATCTCTTTCTCCATTAAGAAGCCAGCAACAGCAGGTAGATGATGCGCAATACCTTCTGTTGAAGCATGTGCGCGGTGAGCTGCCCCAAACGCATCGTTGACATATACGTCAGCAAGTTCTGCAAATGCTTTCGCCAACTCTGGATCGTTTTTCTCTTCACCAGGATAGAAACGAACGTTTTCAAGCAACAATACATCGCCTTCATTCATTTGTGCAATCGCAGCTTTCACCGCATCGCCATACGCTTCATCTGTTTTTACGACGCGCTTGCCGAGCAGTTCGCTTAAACGTTCCGCCACAGCAGTGAGGCGCATTTCTTCAACAACTTTTCCTTTCGGACGGCCAAGATGGCTCGCCAAAATGACTTTTGCTCCTTGTTCCATTAAATATTGAATCGTTGGAAGCGCGGCGCGAATGCGCGTATCGTCAGTTACAACACCGTTTTGCATTGGCACGTTAAAATCGACGCGGCAAAAGACACGTTTCCCTTTCACATCAATGTCACGAACTGTTTTTTTGTTCATGGAAAGGCCTCCTTATTCGTGTGATACATAGAAGGGGAGTGGGGATGATCCCCGCTCCCCTTCTCGGTATTTCCAACTATTTATTATAAACCGTTTTGGGCAAACAATCCAAAAAATTATAAGCCTTTTGACGCAATGTATGCAGCAAGATCAACAACGCGATGAGAGTATCCAGTTTCGTTGTCGTACCAAGAAAGAACTTTCACCATGCGACCTTCCATCACCATTGTTGAAAGCGCATCGATTGTTGAAGAAGCTGTTGAGCCGTTGTAGTCACGAGAAACAAGTGGCTCTTCGCTGTAAGCAAGAATACCTTTCAACTCGCCTTCTGCCGCTGCTTTCAATGCTGCGTTCACTTCTTCTACCGTTACTTCTTTTTCAAGTTCAGCAACAAGGTCAACAACAGATACGTTTGGCGTTGGTACGCGCATCGCCATACCGTTCAATTTTCCTTTTAATTCAGGCAATACAAGTGCTACCGCTTTTGCTGCACCTGTTGATGTTGGAATGATAGATTCCGCTGCTGCACGCGCACGACGTAAATCTTTATGTGGTAAGTCAAGAATTTGTTGGTCGTTTGTATATGCGTGAACAGTTGTCATCATACCGCGGATAATACCGAATTTTTCATGCAATACTTTTGCAAATGGCGCTAAGCAGTTTGTTGTACAAGATGCGTTTGAAATCACATGATGGTTTGCTGGGTCATATTTGTCTTGGTTTACGCCCATCACGATTGTAATGTCTTCATTTGTCGCAGGGGCAGAAATGATTACTTTTTTCGCGCCTGCTTCTAAATGTTTCGCTGCGTCTTCGCGTTTTGTGAAGCGTCCTGTTGATTCAACAACGATGTCAACACCAAGATCGCCCCATCCTAAGTTTGCTGGGTCGCGTTCTGCTTTTACGATAATTTCTTTTCCGTTTACAACGATGTTATTGCCGTTTACAGACACTTCTGCATCTAATGTGCCGTGAACAGAGTCATATTTTAAAAGATGTGCTAACGTTTTTGCATCTGTTAAGTCGTTTACTGCTACTACTTCAATTTCAGGATTTTTTAATGCTGCGCGAAATACGTTACGGCCGATACGACCAAAACCGTTAATACCAATTTTTACTGCCATCGTTTGTTCCTCCTTTGGAATTGTAGGGATATATTTTAGAGGGATGAATCATCCCGTACTAACTGTTTTGCTGCACCTTCATCTGTAATTAAGATGCACTGATTTGCCTGCTTTATATACGCTTGAATTGCTTTTGCTTTCGAAGCTCCTCCTGCAACCGCAATGACGCAAGGGACGTGGCGTACATCTTCGAGCTGAATGCCAACTGTATTTACTTTATGCACGACGTCTCCGTGCTGATTAAAGTAATACCCAAACGCTTCCGCCACCGCTTCGTTTTGTTCAATTTTTTTCATTTCCTCTAGTGGCGTTTTTCTTCGTTCTGCCATCGTTTTTGCATCGCCAATTCCGTGAATGACGATCGTTGATGATTTAATTAATTCAAGCACTTCTCGAATCGCAGGTTCTTCAATAATCGATTGGTACGTTTCAGCACTTAGCTGGTCAGGGACATGTAACAAACGATAATGTCCCATTGCTTTTTCAGCCATGCGCGCACAAATTGTGTTTGCTTGGTTTGTTACATCTTCCCCAAGTCCACCGCGCGCAGGAACGAACAGCACATCGCGGTATTTAGCGTCAGGTGTCATCATTTCAGCAACAGCAGCAAGGGTTGTTCCACCCGTCACCGCAACAATGTCATTCCCTTTTAGCGAATGTTTTATTCGTGAGACACAAGCTCTTCCCATCTCTCTTTTTACCCAAGGAGACTGGTCGCTATCACCAGCAACGACAATGACGTCTTCGACAGGAAGCTTCTTTTTTATTTTTCTTTCTAATTCTTTCAGTCCTAATACTTCTCGCATCATATCTTCTAGTTGCATGAGCACATCATTTCCTTCAGCTGTAATGCTCATGCCTGCAGCTGTAATATCGAGTAAATGTTGCTCTTTTAAAAACTGCACTTCCGACCGCAAGACGCGCTCGCTAATGCCTAAGTTGAGCGACAACGTTCGCCGTCCGATCGGTTGCATTAACCGAATGTGCTGCAAAATTTCATACCGTTTTTGCATAATCGCGAGAAGATCAGGCAACAATTTTCGTTGAACATCAATCCATTGTCGCATGCTCTTTTCTTCCTTTTTACTCACTTTTTTCTCTATTTGGACATTTTAAGTCCCACTATGACGTATTGTGTCCCACTTTGTGTAAAAAAATTCACCCCTGCCACATCTTTATTGTAGCAGGAAGTGAAACGTTATTCAACTGCTTCGTTTTTGTTGCAACCGCTTTCTTATGACATCTTTGTGAATACGGCCATATGCCACCATTTCTCCATCGACTTCAATGACTGGAATGATAAGATGATACTGTTCAAGCAATTGCTCATCTTTGTAAATATCAACTTCTTCCCATTCCACTTGTAACTCACGAAGAATCGCTTTCGCCTCATCACAAAGACAGCAATTTTCTTTCGAATATACGATCACTTTCATGTTTTGTCCCCTCTATGCATATTGCTTTCGTTTCGAAGCTGGCGGAATGTGAAGCTGTTCGCGATATTTTGCAACCGTGCGCCGCGCAACACAAATATTGTAACGTTGTTCAAGTAAATCAGCAATATTTTGATCAGAAAGAGGTTTTTGACTATTTTCTTGTCTAATCAGTTCAGCAATTAAACTTTTTACTTTTTCTTGTGATGCATGTTCATCGACACCACTTGTAAAAAAGCGGCGCATTTCAATTAACCCATGAGGCGTTTGCATATATTTATTTTTTACTGCGCGACTAACTGTCGATTCATGCATGTGTAATGAAGCAGCAACATCACGCATCGTGAGCGGTTTCATATGGAGCGAACCTTTTTCAAAATAATCGCGTTGTTTATCGATTAACTCGAGCGTAATTTTCTCCATCGTCGTGGCTCGTTGAGTTAAACACCGCTGAATCCAATGAAACTGCTGCCTTTTTTCTTCGATATATTTTCGAACATACGGATCGTCCGTCTGTATTTTCCGTTCATAAGCTTCATTCCATACAACGGTTGGAACGATTTCCTCATTCATCGTCACCGTCCATGTTCCGTTATCATATGACACGATGACATCCGGTACAATGTACGTCATTTGCTCATCATTATATAAACTTCCCGGACGTGGATGAAGCGTGCGAATGAGTTCCCACACTCGTTGTAAATCTCTTAATTCCACACCTAGTTTCGCTTTTATTTCTTTCCACTTTTTATTGACAAACGGTTCAAAATAGTCCGTGACAATTGTTTCCGCCAACTCATCCCTTTCTGGAAGACGGATGAGTTGTAAATATAAACAATGTGACAAATTTTCCGCTCCTACTCCCGCTGGATCGAGTGAACGTAACATATGCAGAGCATTAGACACAACCGTTTCTTCCAATTGAAGATGGCAAGCCGCCTCCGCAATCGTCGTATGCAAATAACCCCACTCATCAAGCGAAGCAATGAAATAATCGAGCGCTTTTTTATGTTCACGAGATAGCCGCATCCCAACAAGTTGGGCATGCAAGTGGGAAGCAAGTGAGCAATTAAAAGCGCTTACATTTTCAATATAATTCATCCGATCTGTTTGTTCACGCCGCCTATGAGTCGTCCGTTTTCGCTCTCGCAGCTCAATAAATGGATTTTCAAGCGCTTGTTCGTGTAAAAGCGATTGCAATTCTACCGTCGAATATTGCAACAATTCAATCGCTTGGACAAGCTCTTTTGTCAACGCAAATTTTAGCTCTTGCCTTTGCGTTAATTGCATCTCCATCCATGCCATCTCCCTTCATCCTCATTTTATCATCTCGATCAGAAAGAGACGATAAAAACATATTGGATGTTTTTTTCACTATACATATGCATCGAAGGCATGTTATCATTCTTATAGAACAAGCGAGCAAGCCTCGCAAAATTTATCCATTCGTCCGGTGTGGCTCACCGGACTTTGTTTTTATGTCAAAAAACCCTGCTTGCCACGCAAGCAGGGTTTCATAACGCCCTCGGCAGGATTCGAACCCACGCTAAGAGAACCGGAATCTCTCGTGCTATCCACTACACTACGAGGGCATAACGATAAATGCACTTACCATTATAGTGAAGAAGAAAAAAAAATGCAATAGCCATGACGTTTAAAATTTCGGAAAGCGGAAACGATGAAAGAAGGGATGATGAACAAAAAACACGAATACATATAAGTAAAAGGGATTTCATTTGACCTTTATTGACCTTTTTTGTATGATAAAAGTACATAAAAAAACGAATGATCGGAGGAGGAAGAGTATGAACTTAATTCCTACAGTTATTGAACAAACGAGCCGCGGGGAGCGCGCCTATGACATTTACTCCCGTTTATTAAAAGACCGCATCATTATTTTAGGAAGCCCAATTGACGATCATGTTGCCAACTCGATCGTTTCTCAGCTTTTATTTTTAGCAGCTGAAGATCCTGAGAAAGACATTTCTCTTTACATTAACAGCCCTGGTGGATCGATTACAGCGGGCATGGCGATTTACGATACGATGCAATTTATTAAGCCAGACGTATCGACCATTTGTATCGGTATGGCGGCTTCCATGGGTGCGTTTTTACTTGCAGCAGGTGCCAAAGGAAAACGTTTCGCATTGCCAAATAGTGAAATTATGATTCACCAGCCGCTTGGTGGCGCACAAGGTCAAGCGACAGAAATCGAAATTGCGGCAAAACGCATTTTATTCTTACGTGATAAATTAAACCGCATTTTGTCTGAAAATACAGGACAACCGATCGAAGTCATTGAGCGCGACACAGACCGCGACAACTTTATGACAGCAGAAAAAGCAAAAGAGTACGGTTTAATTGACCGCGTATTAACACGCGTTGACGAAAAATAAAAAAGGCGGCATGCCCGCCTTTTTTTATTATGCTTCTTGTTCAACATAGTGCACAAGCTTGTTTAACGCTTCTTGTTCATCGGATCCATCCGCATAAATCGTAATGACCGCCCCTGTATGAATCGCTAAACTCATAACACCCATAATACTTTTCGCATTTACTTTTTTTCCGTCTTTTTCGATATAAACGTCAGCTGAAAAGCGGTTCGCTTCTTGAACAAACAACGCGGCTGGGCGCGCTTGTAATCCTGTTTTTAGGCGTACTTCCACTTGTTTTTCTACCATCATGTATTCCTCCTATAATTTTATAAAGATTTATGAAAATCAATTGGCTGACCGGCGCGAAGCCGTTCCGCAATTTCATCTAATTTGCGCAGACGATGGTTAATACCAGATTTACTAATTTTTCCTCCCGTAACCATTTCCCCAAGTTCTTTTAATGTTACATCTTGATATTCCATGCGCAATTTTGCAATTTCACGAAGTTTTTCTGGCAGTTGATCAAGTCCAATCGTTTCGTCAATATAACGAATGTTTTCAACTTGGCGTAACGCTGCGCCAATCGTTTTGTTTAAGTTCGCCGTTTCGCAATTGACAAGACGATTGACAGAATTGCGCATGTCGCGGACGATGCGCACATCCTCAAATCGTAATAACGCTTGATGTGCTCCGATAACGCTTAAAAACTCGGCAATTTTCTCTGCTTCTTTTAAATACGTAATAAATCCTTTTTTTCTTTCTAATGTGCGGGCATGTAAATGAAAAGCCGTGTTCATCAGTTCACAAAGCGATTCGTTATGCTCACGATACAATGAAAAAATTTCTAAATGATAAGACGATGTTTCCGGATTGTTGACAGATCCCCCTGCTAAAAAGGCACCACGCAAATACGAGCGCTTGCAACATTTTTTTTGCACAAGCTCTGGTGAAATGGAACGGACAAAAGAAAATCCTTCTTCCATAATTTTTAAATCTGACAATAACTCATGCGTCCCTTCTACCACGCGTACAATATACACGTTGTTTTTCTTCAGGCGCATCTTTTTACGAACAAGTAGTTCGACCGCTACGTCGTACCCTTTTTTTAATAACGTATAAATCCGCCTTGCAATTGCGGCATTTTCCGTTTGAATATTTAACAATAAACGGCGATTGGAAAACGAAATCGAACCGTTCATTCGAATTAAGGCGGACAATTCCGCTTTTAAACAACACGTTTTTACTTCGATATTCGTCAATTCTTTTTTTGTTTCCGATGCAAACGACAACAATCTCACCTCCTATGAATATGTGCCGTGCGAAGGAGGTGCAAGGAGCGAAACGAGCAACGCCGCTACTTTTTTTGTATCGTGACGCACCGTTCCATCTCGCTCATCGATGATCGCATCACAAATGACTTGTAAACCGAGCGCCTCTAACTTTTCCGTATCACAAACGACTGGTGCAGCCCATTCTTTTGCATACCGTTCTTTTGTTTCTGGCAAAATCGGCGCATCGTTTACAATGATTGCATCTAAAAATGCACACGCCATATGATCATACAGCGCTTTCACATGATCGCTCGCCGTATAGTTTAACGTTTCTCCTGCTTGGGTCATGACGTTGCATATATATACTTTTTTCGCTTTTGATTGACATACCTCTTCGCCAATTTTAGGAACGAGTAAGTTCGGTAAAATGCTTGTATACAAACTCCCGGGACCGATGACAATTAAGTCAGCCGACCGCAATTCCATAATCGTTTCTTCGAGCGGTTCAATATTTGCGGGAGTTAAAAATACACGTTTTATTTTTTTTCCGGAATACGGAATTTTCGACTCCCCTGATACAATCGTCCCATCTTCCATTTCCGCATGCAACACAACGCTTTCATTCGCTGCTGGCAACACTTTTCCGCGCACATTTAACACTTTCCCCATTTCACGAACTGCATGCACAAAATCGCCCGTAATAGACGTCATCGCCGCTAAAATTAAATTACCGAGCGAATGACCTGATAACCCATTTCCGTTTTCAAAACGATGTTGAAACAGTTCGACGATGAGTGGCTCCACATCAGAAAGCGCAGCAAGCACATTTCGAATATCTCCAGGCGGGGGCATATCGAGTTCGTCGCGCAATCTTCCCGAGCTTCCGCCGTCATCTGCAACGGTCACGATCGCTGTTAAATCGACATTATATTGCTTTAAACCGCGAAGCAACACAGGGAGACCTGTTCCCCCACCAATGACAACAATTTTTTTCATCGGTGCGTATCCTTTCTTTTTGCAATATCTCGATGTGACACGTGCGTTGTATATTCGTCTGCAAAATGGCGCGCGATATACTCCGCTAACGTAACAGAACGATGCTGTCCACCTGTACATCCGATGGCAATCACCACTTGGCTTTTTCCTTCTCGTTTATAGTGCGGAAGCATAAACGCCAACAAATCTGTGACTTTTTCAATAAATTTTTGCGTTTCCGTCCACTTTAATACGTAAGATGACACTTCTTCATCTAATCCTGTTTTCGGACGCATATGTTCAATGTAGTGCGGATTTGGTAAGAAGCGGACATCAAAAACGAGATCGGCATCAATCGGTAGACCGTATTTGAAACCAAATGAAACGACATTGACAGAAAAAGTTGTCGTTGCTGGTGTTGCAAATGTTTGAACAATTTTTTCACGCAGCTCTCGCGGTTTTAAGCTGGACGTATCAATAATCATTTGTGCGCGCCCTTTTAATTCTTCAAGCAACTCGCGCTCCAACTTAATCCCTTCAAGCGGCAACCCGCTTGGCGCAAGCGGATGAGAACGGCGCGTTTCTTTATAGCGGCTGACGAGCGTCGCATCGCTTGCATCTAAAAA
This sequence comes from Anoxybacillus ayderensis, assembly GCF_013761015.1. Lineage (NCBI taxonomy): Bacteria > Bacillati > Bacillota > Bacilli > Caryophanales > Anoxybacillaceae > Anoxybacillus > Anoxybacillus ayderensis. The sequence continues at coordinate 339,907 of NZ_JACDUV010000001.1, read as the reverse complement.
TAAAATTTGTGGGGTTACCCATGATGTTTCCGCTAAATCATCCAACGCCGCAAAAAGACGGTCAAAAAAGTCACGGCTCCGCAAATCCATGACGAGTGCAATTTTATTCATTTTATTTCCTGATTCTCGAATTAATTCAAGAAACTTCGGCAACAATGTCGGCGGTAAATTATCGACACAAAAATAACCTAAGTCTTCAAAACTTTGGATAGCTACCGTTTTTCCTGCCCCCGACATCCCTGTAATAATAACCATTTGAACATGTGCTGAGCCTGTGCTCATCTTCCTCTCCCCTTTCTTTAACTCGGATCAAGTCGGTAAGACAACAACTCAAATTCCTCTGTATACGTAAACGTACCATACATCATTCCTGTTCCTTTAATGACATAATCAATAATATGGTAATCGCCCGGCGCCATCGGAAGCGTTGGAATGTGCTCAATGGGATGCCAAGCAAGTTCTCCTTCTTCACATTGTAATACGTTTTCACCTTCAAAATGTTCCGCAAAAAACGTGAACATCATCCACTCTGAAACGACTTCTTCTCCTCGTTTCATGACAAATGTAAATACCCCTTTTAATTGAGGGTTTTTAATATAAATGCCTGTTTCCTCGCGATATTCACGCACACAAGCTTCTCGTACCGATTCCCCTTGCTCCATTTTTCCACCCGGCGCCACCCACCAGCCACGCCGAGGCTTTTTCAACAAAAGAACGTGTCCGTCTTTTACTAATACGCAGTTCGTTACTCGTTGCAACGTCCGTTCACCTCAATACTCAATAATGAATATGTTTTTTTCATTATACTATTTCTTACAAACGGTCACAAAGTATAAATTTTGAAACGTTTTCATCACATAAAAAAGAAAGCACGGGACGAAAGCCCGTGCCAACAAGTGTATATAAAAAGGGGGTCAATTACTTACTTTTATCATACTCTTTTATTGTTTCAAGCGTGTTACAGTTCAATTAAAGCAACATTACGTTTTTATTACTTAATGTTAAGCTTTTCCTTTAGTTCTTCCACGTAATGTTGTGCACTTTGTGCCGCAATACTTCCGTCTCCTGTTGCCGTAACAATTTGACGAAGCGACTTCTCACGAACATCTCCCGCCGCAAAAATGCCAGCCACTTTTGTTTCCATCAGTTCGTTCGTTTCAATGTAGCCATTCTCGTTCGTAATGCCGAGTGAAACAAACGGCTTTGTTAATGGCACCATACCGATGTAAATAAACACACCGTCGCATGGAAACTCACGCTCTTCCCCTGTTTGCGTATGAACGAGCGTCACGCTGCCGACACGACCATCTTTTTCGTTAATTTGCTTTACTGTATGGTTCCAAATGAAATCAATTTTTTCATTTGCAAACGCCCGTTGCTGTAAAATTTTTTGTGCACGCAACTGGTCGCGGCGATGAACGATCGTCACTTTGCTCGCAAAACGTGTTAAATATACGCCTTCTTCCACTGCTGAGTCTCCACCGCCAACGACGACAAGCTCTTTCCCTTTAAAGAACGCTCCGTCACATACCGCACAATATGAAACGCCGCGCCCCCCTAATTCTTTTTCACCAGGAACGCCAAGCTTTTTATACTCTGCCCCTGTTGCAATAATAATCGCACGCGCTTTATATTGTTGGTTGCTTGTTACAACCGTTTTATATTGTTCGCCATCAATCACTTCTTTCACATCGCCGTATGCATATTCAGCACCAAATTTTTTCGCATGTTCAAACATTTTTGTCGCCAATTCGGGTCCAAGAATATGGTCATATCCCGGATAGTTTTCTACTTCTTCTGTATTTGCCATTTGACCGCCAGGAACTCCACGCTCAAGCATAAGCGTCGATAAGTTCGCCCGCGAAGTGTATACCGCCGCCGTCATTCCCGCAGGACCTGCGCCAATAATAATGACATCATAAATTTTTTCTTGTGACACGTTTCTTCCACCCTTTCTGCATACATGACTGTTCATTTTATTGTTTCCTATCTCTATCGTAATACAACAAAGCAAAAGGGTCTATTAACTTGCTCATTCGTGCCACTGTTGTTTAATGATTTTCGCATACTTTCCAACCGTTGCTACTGACACCCCGTAACGCTCTCCAAGCATGCGCTGCGTCACACGCTCACCACGATGTTTACGAAACATATATTCAAATGCCGCTGCCCATGCCTCGTGATTGGAAAATGAATCGATTTCCCTCATCGCCTGAACAAAAAAAGAAAACCAAGCAATATATAAAGGCTCGTATTCAAAACCGTTATGTTGAACAAGTAACGTGACAATGCGGTGCGCATCTACCATAGGTTTTTGAAATTCATTTCCATATACATAATCGCTCCACTGCTGTAAAAACGAATGAGACCACGATTGCTTCGGAAACGGACAATCGTCTGCTACAAACGATTTGCTGATTAAATATAGCGCATAAAATGAAGAAGCTATATCTTGCTTTTCAAATAGCGATTGAATATGCTCAATCGTCTGTTCACGATAGCGCCAAGGCTCGCTTCCTTTTTTATCTGGATGAAGCGCAATTAATTTTTGCCACATCGACTCCGCTAACGTGCGATATCCCATATGATATGCAGCATATGCATACCAATAATAAAACGGTGCATCTCCTTCAAAGCCGCGCCGTTGTAATTGACGGAACCATTGAAAAGCTAAGTCATAGCGTCCAACAATCGCAAACGTCACTCCAAGCTTATAACGGTGCTCAAGTGAAATCGGATATACGTTTTGCAACGAATGAGTGAGTAAAAACAATCGCTCCTGTTCCTGTAAATAATACGAAAACACCGCATCATTGCAAAGCGCATGTAAATTTCCTGGATTTTGCTTTAAAATGTATTCGATCGTTTGCCGTGCCTTCCCGACATTGCCTTGATAAAAATAAGCGAGCGCTAAATTGTTGTAAGCGGCCCAATTTTCTGGATGTTGTTCAATCATTTCTTCAAACAAAGCAATCGCTTCCTGAAATTCGCCTTTTTCAAGGAGCGAACGAGCCCGTTCTTGTTTTATTAACATCTCGTCATAATTGAGCCACTCATCATCATCTTGTTCAATCGTTAAAATATCTAATAAATCGAGCGTATATTCCGCAAATTCCCCGTCTGGCTCGCGCTCCATATATTGTTCAGCATACTTCGCCGCCTCGCCAAATAACCCTAAGTGGGCATAGTTGTTTGCTAAAAAATAAAAGCATTCCGTTAAATCATCATCACGTTCAATGACGCGCAATAACCATTCGTTCGATTGCGCATATTCCCCCAATTCTGACAATACAATCGCCAATTGACATGCAAATGTGCTTTGTTCTGGCTCGAGTTGTACCGCCCGTTGCAAATATGCTTTCGCTTTATGCAAATCACGGCGACGATAACATGCTAATCCTTTATTAAAAAAGTACGTACCGTCTTGAATAAACGGAATGACTTTTCCGACACGTTTTTGCAAATGTTTTTCCATCGAACCCTCCATGTTGATTTCTTTCACCGAAAGAAAGTATACCACATTTTCGCTCCAGAACAACATGGATGGGCGAAAAAGCGTTACCGATGACGCTCCGCTAATACAGAAAGCACATCATCGAGCGACACGCGCTGTTCACGCAACAAAACGAGCAAATGATACAATAAATCGGCTACTTCCCATCGCAGTTCTTCTTTTGAACGGTTTTTTGCCGCAATAATGACTTCTGCTGCTTCTTCCCCAACTTTTTTTGCGATTTTATCGATTCCTTTTTCAAATAAATATGTTGTGTACGATCCTTCAGGACGCCTCGCTTCACGCTCCGCAATGACCGATTCTAACACATTTAGCACTGCAAAACGATCTGGTTTAGCAACAGGCTTTTCATCTTGCAACCGATGATGAAAACAAGAATATTCTCCCGTATGGCATGCCGGTCCTTTTGGTTCAACAAGAATAAGAAGTGCGTCTGCATCGCAGTCGTAGCGAATGTCAACCACTTTTTGTACGTTTCCGGACGTTTCCCCTTTATGCCATAGCTCTTGCCGCGAGCGACTGTAAAACCATGTTTCTTTCGTTTCTAACGTTTTTTGTAGCGATTGCTCGTTCATATATGCTAATGTCAGCACTTCTTTACTGTGCGCATCTTGTACGATGGCCGGCACAAGCCCTTGCTCATTAAATCGAATATTCATCGAACGTTTACCCCCTTTTCGCGCACGTACTGTTTCACTTGTTGGACAGACGTTTCTTTATAATGAAAAATCGAGGCTGCTAATGCCGCATCCGCTTGAGCCATTTGAAACACATCAACAAAATGTTGAGCGCACCCTGCTCCTCCCGATGCAATGACAGGGACGGGCACCGCTTCACTTACTCGTTTCGTTAACTCTAAATCAAATCCATCTTTTCCGCCATCGCGATCCATGCTTGTTAATAAAATTTCTCCTGCCCCGCGCTTCACAGCCTCTTTCGCCCAGTCAACGACTTCCCAATCTGTTGGGCGTCGACCGCCATGCGTATAGACGCGCCACGACTGCATCGTTGAATCATACTTTGCGTCAATTGCCACAACAATACATTGCGAACCAAAAAATTGCGCTCCTTCTGTAATAAGCTCGGGGCGCAACAATGCCGATGTATTGACAGACACTTTGTCCGCACCCGCACGCAAAATCGTTTTCATATCTTCTAATGTGCGAATTCCGCCTCCGACAGTAAACGGAATCGCAAGCTGAGCAGCAACACGGCGCACGACGTCTACCATCGTTTTTCGACCTTCGTGTGACGCAGAAATATCTAAAAAAACAAGCTCGTCCGCCCCTTGTTCATCGTATACGCGCGCAAGCTCAACCGGATCTCCCGCATCGCGCAAGGAAACAAATTGCACACCTTTCACGACGCGACCATCTTTCACATCTAAACAAGGGATAATGCGCTTTGTAATCATTTCCCCACCGCCTTTAACGCCTCAGCGACTGTAAACTGATTTGTATATAACGCTTTGCCCACAATCGCTCCGCATACTCCATCGTTTTCAAATTGTTTTAAGGAGCATAAATCATCAAGCGAGCGAATGCCTCCGGAGGCAATGACACGTTTGTTTGTTTCTTTCGCTAGCCGAACGACGGCGTCGATATTTGGTCCTGATAACATTCCATCTGTCGCAATATCAGTAAAAATAAACGTTTCCGCCCCAGCTTCCGCAAGCTGTTTGCCAAGCTCAACAGCTTCGATTGTTGATGTATGCGTCCATCCTTCTGTCGCAACAAACCCATTTTTCGCATCAATGCCGATGACAATGCGCTCACCGTATGTGCGAAGCATCGCTTTTACAAATGGAGGATTTGAAATGGCTGCGCTCCCTAAAATGACGCGCGCCACACCTCGCTCTAAATAATATGCGACATCTTCTTCCGTGCGAATGCCACCACCAACCTGAACGTTCACCCCAAGCGTCTTTGCTACTTCAACGACGAACGCATCGTTGACTCGTCTACCTTCTTTCGCCCCATCTAAATCGACCATATGAATCCATGTCGCACCTTGCGAAACGAACGAACGAGCCATTTCAACCGGGGAATGACCGTATACCGTTTCTTGACTGTAATCTCCTTGTATAAGGCGAACGCACTTCCCACCGCGCATATCGATCGCTGGATAAATAGTAAACATTAGCCCCTCTCCCTTTCTACAATCCTCGCATAGTTTTGCAATAGACGCATACCGAGCGTTCCGCTTTTCTCTGGATGAAATTGTGTACCAAATATTGTGCCACGTCCAACAACTGCAGGAACTTCCACATCATATTGGGCGCTAGCTAACACAACCGTTGGTTCATTCGTTTGCACATAATACGAATGAACGAAATATACGTGCCCTCGCTCAACACCATCAAAAAGCGGGGATCGTTGATGAAAAACGAGCTCATTCCATCCCATATGTGGCACTTTATACCGTTTTCCCTCTTTTGTCATACCGCTAAAACGAACGACGCGGCCTGGAAGCAACTTTAACCCAGACGTCAAACCATTTTCTTCGCTTTCTTCAAACAACAGTTGCATGCCTAAACAAATGCCGAGAATCGGCTTTCCTTTCGCTACTTGTTCGTGAATAAACGAATCAAGCTTCGTTTCTGCTAAAATGTGCATCGCATCTTTAAATGATCCAACACCCGGTAAAATGAAGCCATCTGCTTGGCGCAATTGATCTTGATCACTTTCAACAATATACGGTACGTTTAGCCTTTCTAACGCTTTACTGACGCTATATAAATTTCCCATTCCATAATCAATGATGCCGATCATTTACAACATCCCTTTCGTCGACGGTACCGATTTTACGCGCGGATCGATCATCGTTGCCTCATCGAGTGCACGAGCGAGCGCTTTAAATACTGCTTCAATCATATGGTGCGTATTGCGACCGTAATGAATGATGACGTGTACATTCATTCGTGCTTCTAATGCTAACTTCCATAAAAATTCGTGCACAAGCTCGACATCAAACGTCCCTACTTTTTCACTTGGAAACTGACCGCGAAACTCGAGATGTGGACGATTGCTTACATCAATCACGACTTGGGCAAGCGCATCGTCCATCGGAACGAACGCATTTCCGTATCGTTTGATCCCTTTTTTATCACCGAGCGCTTCTCGAATCGCTTGCCCTAAACAAATGCCGATATCTTCTGTCGTATGATGATCGTCAATGTGCGTATCCCCTTTCGCATGAACAGACAAATTAAAATGTCCATGCTTTGTAAATAAATCAAGCATATGTGTTAAAAACGGTACCCCTGTTTCTAACTCTGTTTTTCCTTCCCCATCAATCGCAAACGTAAGCTCAATTTGTGTTTCATTTGTCACTCGTTTGACTGTCGCTGTTCGCATCATTTTTCTCTCCTTTTCAACCGTTCCTCTACTGCTCGCGCATGTGCTTCAAGCCCCTCTAACCGTGCAAACGCTGCAATTTTTTCTACATGTTGTTGCCATGCTTGCTCGCTATAAAAAACGATGCTTGATTTTTTCATAAATGCATCGACTGTTAGCCCAGACGAAAAACGGGCGGTCCCGTTTGTCGGTAATACATGATTCGTTCCCGCAAAATAATCCCCAACCGGTTCAGAGCTGTATGGGCCTAAAAATATCGCACCTGCATGTCGAATGTCACTTAATTGCTCAAACGGCTCGGCCGTCATAATTTCTAAATGTTCTGGCGCTAATTCGTTTACGACATCGATCGCTTGCTTCATTGTATCGGTCACATAAATGACACCATAATCGCGAATCGCTTTTTGTGCGATGTTTTTTCGCGGGAGGGTAGCTAATTGCTTTTCGACTTCTTCTTCTACTTTTAGCGCAAGCTGTAAAGACGGTGTAACAAATATGCTAACCGCCCGTTCATCATGTTCCGCCTGCGATAATAAATCCGCCGCAATTTCATTCGGCTTTGCCGTCTCATCCGCTAGCACAACAATTTCACTCGGTCCCGCAATCATATCAATATCCACTTGGCCGAACACTTCCCTTTTCGCGAGTGCGACATAAATGTTTCCAGGTCCAAAAATTTTATCGACCGGCTCAATCGTCTCCGTGCCGTACGCTAATGCGGCAATCGCTTGAGCGCCACCAACTTTATATATTTCTTGAACGCCGAGCTCACACGCCGCAACAAGTACAGCTGCCGGCAACGTTCCACGCTCATTTGGCGGGGAAACGATGACGATACGCTTTACTCCAGCCACTTGCGCAGGAATGACATTCATCAGTACCGATGACGGATAAGCCGCTGTTCCGCCCGGCACATATAAACCGACCGCATCAAGCGGAGTTACTTTTTGTCCGAGAATCGTTCCATCTTCGCGCGTCATAAACCATGACGTCGCGCGTTGCCGCTCGTGATATTCGCGAATGTTTTGTGCCGCTTCGCGAATAATATGAACAATTTCTTCATCAATGAGCCAATATGCTTCTTCAATTTCTTCTTGCGTAACCGCTAGCGTATCAAGTGAAATGCCGTCAAACATTTCCGTATATTTTTTTAGCGCGGCATCTCCGTTATTTCGCACCTCATCAATAATTCGCTTCACCGCTTGTCTTTGTTCTTCCGTTCCGCTTTCAATCGTCCGCCGAAGCGAAACCGTCCCTTGTACACGTTCAATTCTCATTGCTCTCCCCCGCTTTCTCAATCGCATATGTTAAACGATCAACCATATGTTCAATCGCCCGATCTTGCATACGATAACTTACTGGATTGACAATAAAACGCGACGTTACATGAACAATTCGTTCAAGCTCAATGAGCCCATTTTCTTTTAATGTTCGCCCTGTCGAAACAATGTCGACAATTCGTTCCGCTAAACCGATGAGCGGTGCTAATTCAACAGAACCATTTAGTTTAATAATTTCCACTTGTTCCCCTTGTTCACGAAAATATGTCGATGCGATATTTGGATACTTTGTTGCGACTCTCGGGGCGATCGGATGAACGCGCGTGTTCGGTAGCCCTGCCACCGCCAAATAACAAGGGCTAATGCGCAAATCTAACATTTCATACACATCACGCTCTTCCTCAAGAAGCACATCTTTCCCAGCAATGCCGACATCGGCAACCCCGTGTTCCACATATGTCACTACGTCCATTGGCTTTGCTAAAATAAAGCGCAGCTGCTCGTTCGGCACGTCAATCATCAATTTTCGTGAATGTTCTAAATCATCAGGAATGTCATATCCCGCTCGTTTTAACAATACGAGCGCCTCAGTAAAAATACGTCCTTTTGGCATCGCAACCGTCAGCATCATTGTTCATCCTTTCCGCGCTTCCCTAATACGTACACGACATCATCAAACGATGCAGTAAATTGATCCATATTTTGAATACCTGCGATGTGCTGCAATACAACGTTTTCTCCTTTTCGCCTCATCTCCGTTGCTTTCGCATATGCCTCAGTGAAACGTTCTTGACTAAAAATAATGCACGTCGTTTTTTCTCCACGCTGTTGCTCCCCAATCGCTTCCATCAGACGATCGAGTCGCACGCTAAAGCCAGTCGCAGGTGATGGACGATGAAATTTCGCTAGCAATTCATCGTATCGTCCACCATTTCCAAGTAAAAATCCAACGTTTTTGGCGTACACTTCAAAAAGAACACCAGTATAGTAGCTCATATGACTCACTAAGCTCATATCTAATTTCACCATATCGGTAACGCCATATTGGTCAACATACGTCCATAATTGTTCTAATTCATCAAGAGCGCGTCGCTCCGCTTCTGTCGTCGCATATGCTTTTCCTTCTGCAACGACTTCCTTTCCACCTCGTAATGTTAAAAGGCGTAAAAGGCGATCGCGATCAATCGAAGAAAGCGGCAATGACTTGACATGCTCTCGATAACCGACATAATTTTTTTCATATAAAAAGCGACGTAACGTTTCTACTCGTTGTTCTTGACGCAAAATATCAAAAAACAACGCATCAACGTAACCAATATGACCAATCGTTACCGTAAAGTCACGTAGCCCTGCCCGCTTTAACGCAAAAATCATTAAACTAATGACTTCCGCATCGGCATACATCGTGCCGTCTCCGATGTATTCCACACCTACTTGCTCAAACTCTGCCGGTCGTCCTCCTTCCCGCTGTTGAGCGCGAAATACATTTGCTGCATACGCTAAACGGAGCGGGCAACCTTCCTCATATAACTTCGATGCCGCTAAACGAGCGATGGGGGCAGTCATATCTGGACGCAATACGAGCGTATGTCCTTCACGATCAAGCAGCTTAAATAGTTGCTGATCTAAAATAGCCGATGCCTTTCCAACCGTTTCGTCATATTCTAACGTCGGCGTTTCAATAAACGAATACCCCCACGTTTCGATTTCTGCCATCATCGCTTCGCGCAACAGACGTTTTGTTTTATATACATCCGGCAACGTATCCCGCATGCCGAGCGGCTTCTCAAACATAAATACTCTCATTTTCTTCCCGTCCTTCTTTTACTTTAGTTCGCTAATATATTAGCAAAGTAAAGCCTGTTATTTGTAGTTTACTCTCCGTTTTTCGTTTCGTCAACTACAAACTCATTCGATGTTTTTCGATTTGAATCCTTTCTATTTAATAAAAAAACGCCTTAGCGTTCGCTAAGACGAATGATTTGCATCGGATTGCCGCCAACAAATGCGCCAGCCGGCACATCGCGATGTACGAGCGTGCCTGCGGAAACAACGGCACGATCCCCGATCGTGACACCCGGCAAAATGGTTGTATTGGCTCCAATCATGACATCGTTGCCGATGATGACGTCCCCAAGCCGATACTCGTTCACTAAATATTCATGCGCTAAAATTGTCGTATTATAGCCAATAATTGTGTTATTGCCAATGCGAATTTTTTCTGGGAACAAAATATCTGGCATCACCATGAACGCGAGCGCTGTATGTTCGCCGATTTCCATGCGTAAAAACGTGCGATACAACCAGTTTTTCAGCGGAAAAAAAGGAGTATACCGCCCGATCAAAATGACGATGACATTTTTCAATACTTTCCAAAATGAAACGGTTCGATATAGCTGCCATAAGGAGTTTGCCCCCTGTACAGCATGGCGTTCAGTTTTTCTCAACGCCAGTCACCCCTAAAATACTTAGCAAATCGCTCATTTTCTCAAGCATAAAATCCGGCTCGTATTTAGCCAAATGCTCGCGTCCTTTAATCGTCCAAGCCACCCCTGCCGTTTTTGTCCCCGCATGTTTTCCTGCTAAAATGTCATGGTGATTATCCCCAACCATTAACGTTTCTTCCGGCTTCGCTTGTAAACAAGCGAGCGCTTTTTCAATCGGTTCCGGATGCGGTTTCGCATGTTCAACGTCATCAAGCGTAATAATGCATTCGAAAAACGAATCTAACTTTGTTAACTTCAATCCCATATTGACCGTATGACGAATTTTCGTCGTCACAATGCCGAGTTTAAACCCTTGTTCGTGTAACGTTTGTACCGTATCATATACCGTTTCATATTCTTTCACTAAAGCATCATGATGGGCATGGTTAAACGCCCGATACGTTTCAATCATTTCATCGACGCGCTCTGGATCGATTGCTTCAAACGTATCACGCAACGGCGGACCAATAAAAGCGAGCACATCTTCGCGCGTATATTGATTTGGATAGTAGTGGTTGAGCGTATGCAAAAATGACTCAATAATTAAGTCATTCGTATTAATAAGCGTTCCATCTAAGTCAAACAAAATCGTATTAATATTCATACGTTGCTTCCTTTCTTTTTCGATGTTCGATTTGATTCCAAATAAAACTAAGTGCAGCCGTTAATAAAATAGCTGTGACGAGCCGAATGACAAGAAGTGGCCAGACGGGAATGCCAAGCGGCACAAACAATAACGTATCTTCTACAACCGCATGGCACGCCACTAAAAATAAAAACGTTAACGTTAAATCTTTTTTAGACACTCCATCTTCTTTTACCGCTTGAATCATCACGCCCGCGCCATAAGCGAGCCCGAACAATAAACCTGCCGCCATCGTCAGCGATGCATTTTCACGAATGCCGAGTAAGCGCGCAAACGGAGATAACCATTTCGAAAACGTATCAAGCCACTTTAATTCTTTTAACACTTGAATGGCAATCATCAATGGAATAATGATCAACGCAAGCTGTCCAATGCCGTATAACGCTCTTTCCACTCCTATCCAAACGATTTCTCCCCACGTATTCGGCGTTGTTGAAGCCTGCGGTACAAGTCCATATTTCGCCATTTGTTGTCCGCCGTCCCATATGACGTGAATGAGCCAAGCAGCACTAAACGCTAACCCGACGCGAACCACAACCGTCCACCAAACACGAACACCTACTTGCGCGGCAACGGCAGACTCAACGAGCATATTGTGCGAAAACGACAACATGACAGCCAAAATAAACACTTCTTTCACTGTCAAATCCATCGTTAACATCGCACCAATGCCAGCGTATAAATTTAAAAAATTGCCGAGCACTAAAACGAGTGCAGCATCCCCCGGTAAACCGATCCAACGCATTATCGGCGTCAACATGTTTGTCACCCAAGGTAAAACGGGGGAATATTGTAGCAATGTCACAATGACGGTAATCGGAAAAATGACTTTTCCGAGCGTCCATGTCGTTTTCAATCCAACAAACAAACCCCTTTGAAACATGCCGCTCTCCCCCTTAATCGTTGTACCGCTCGTTTGCTAAGCCGCGCATGCGGCGCAAAACGATCATTCCAACCGCAAATGCAATAAGCAACAGTGAAATAAACTGCGCCATACGAATCGTTTCTGTCAACATTAAACTATCCGTCCGCAATCCTTCAATGAAAAAGCGCCCGATTGAATACCAAATGATGTACGTGAAAAATAACTCCCCCCGCCTTAAATTTCTTCTCCGCAACGCAAGCAAAAGGAGGAAACCGAGCATGTTCCATAATGATTCATATAAAAATGTCGGATGATAATATTGCCCTTGTATGTACATTTGATTAATGATCCAATCTGGCAAATGTAAACTTTCTAAAAACGCACGCGACACCGGCCCACCGTGCGCCTCTTGATTCATAAAGTTGCCCCAACGTCCGATCGCCTGCCCTAAAATAATGCTCGGGGCTGCAATATCAGCTAATTTCCAAAACGACAATTTTCGCTTTTTCGCAAAAATGACACCTGTCACAATTGCACCAATTAAACCGCCATGAATGGCCAAGCCACCGTGCCAAATTTGCGGAATTTCACTTATATGTTTGGAATAGTAGTCCCATTGAAAAATAACGTAATACGCACGTGCGCATAAAATCGCAATCGGCACAGCAATTAATACAAGATCAACAAACGTTTCTTTTCGTATACCTAACCGCTCGCTTTCTCGCGTAGCTAGCCAAAGTCCAAGCAATACACCCGTCGCAATAATGACGCCGTACCAGTAAATTGTAATTGGACCGAGCTGGAAAAAAACGCGATCGAGCGGTTCAATATGCATGAACATTCCTACTCATCCTCTCATTCATAATCATGTTCCGCATCGCCAATCGCATCCGCCAGACGAGCAGAAAATTCTTCCGCCGCATTCACGCCCATCCGTTTTAGACGGAAATTCATCGCCGCCACTTCAATAATGACCGCTAAATTTCGTCCCGGGCGAACAGGGATCGTCAATTTCGTCACTTCCGTATCAATAATTTTTACCTTTTCTTCTTCAAGACCGAGACGATCGTATTGTTTGTTTGGATCCCATAATTCTAAATCAATGATGAGCGAAATACGTTTATGCGGGCGCACCGCTCCTGCTCCAAATAGCGTCATGACGTTAATGATGCCAAGTCCGCGAATTTCAAGTAAATGTTCAATCAGCTCTGGTGCGCTTCCAATCAATAAGTTTTCATCTTCTTGGCGAATTTCGACGCAATCATCTGCCACGAGGCGATGTCCGCGCTTCACGAGCTCAAGCGCCGTTTCACTCTTTCCGACACCGCTTTTCCCTGTAATGAGCACGCCGACACCGTACACATCGACGAGCACACCGTGCACAGCTGTCGTCGGTGCTAACTTACTTTCTAAATAGTTTGTCAGACGGCTAGCAAGCCGCGTCGTCTTCATCGTTGAACGCATCACCGGCACTTCTTTTTTCTCTGATGCTTCAATCAGTTCTTTTGGCACTTCTAATCCGCGTGAAACGATAATTGCAGGAGTAATATCGGTACATAACTTTTCCATGCGCAATCGCTTTTCTACAGGTGTTAATCGTTCAAAAAACGATAGTTCTGTCATACCGAGCAATTGTACACGTTCCGCTGGGTAATATGCAAAATAGCCGGCCATTTCAATGCCCGGACGAGATAAATCACTCGTTGTAATCGGGCGATGAATCCCTTCCGCCCCGCTCACAAGTTCAAATTGAAACTCATCAATTAAATCTTTTGTCCGCACTTTCGGCATATGAATCCCTCCTTCTTCCTTTTCTCATTGTAACACTTTCACGTAAAAATAAAAACGCTCACGCACGAAGCGGAACGTTTTACTTTTCTTTTCTCACCGACTCAATGATTAAGTGAAATAAAGAAATAGCAAGCGATGCAAATAATGCGGTACGAAAGCCGCCAATTTGAAACGAACTTCCCATAAGCCATGCTGTCATCGCTAATGTGATTGCGTTAATGACGAACAAAAACAATCCAAACGTCAATACAGTGACAGGAAGCGTTAGTAAAACAAGTAGCGGTCGAACGAACGTATTGAGAAAAGACAAAAGGACACTGGCAACGAGCGCTGCCCCAACGCCTGATAAATAAATGGAGTCAAAATATCCGGCTAGCGCCAGCAATAAAACAGCGTTAATTGCGATATGTGCCACCCATCTCATACAACGTTCTCCTCACTTGGAATAATTAACACTGCAAGCGCATATAAAATCGCAAATGGCATGACGCCGGTAATCAATAATAACGCGACAAACAATAAACGAACGACGGTTGCATCCATGTCCATATAAGCTGCTAATCCGCTCAACACGCCCGCAACCATACGATCATGACGAAGCCGCACAAGCTTTTTCATTCATATATCCCTCCCGATTCCTGTATCACTTGTATACCTTTTATAACATTCCAAACAATGACAATCACATGTACAATGCCGCCAACAACGATCCCGATAAACGGAAGGCCGATCCATCCGTCCACCCCAACGATTGTGAATATAAAAAACAATCCAAAAGCTATCATGACAATCGCAATAGGGATGAGATGAGACAATAATGATTTTTTCGCATGCTCTTTTACTCGTTCATGTTTCGTGACAAAATAAACGATAATCGGAAATAAAAACGGAGCAAAAAACACACTGAAATAACATAACGCCGCAAGCAATTTATTTCCTTCCATCCATATCTTCCCCTTTCCCTTTACTTATATATACGATTGATGGAAAAGAAAGTTTCGTAAAAAAACCGAGCGCATTATACGCTCGGTATACGTTGACGCATGCGTTCGCGGTCGCGTTGTAAAATCGGTAGTAAGTACCGTCCTGTATATGATTGCTCTATTTGTGCAACTTGTTCTGGCGTACCTGCCGCAACGATTTGTCCGCCGCCATCTCCACCTTCTGGTCCAAGGTCGATAATATAATCTGCCGTTTTAATGACGTCCAAGTTATGTTCGATGACGAGCACCGTATCCCCTTGTTCAACAAGCCGCTGTAAAACGTTTAATAAACGGGCAATATCATCAACATGCAAACCCGTTGTCGGTTCGTCTAAAATGTATAACGTTCTTCCTGTTGAACGGCGATGTAGCTCCGATGCTAACTTCACCCGCTGCGCCTCGCCTCCAGAAAGCGTCGTGGCCGGCTGCCCGAGTTGCATGTAGCCAAGCCCGACATCATAAAGCGTTTGTAGCTTTCGTTTAATTTTCGGGATATTTTCGAAAAACGTCAACGCCTCTTCGACTGTCATATCAAGCACTTCCGCAATGTTTTTATCTTTATATTTCACTTCCAACGTTTCGCGGTTGTACCGTTTCCCGTGACATACTTCACACGGCACGTACACATCAGGCAAAAAGTGCATTTCAATTTTAATAATTCCATCCCCGCGGCACGCTTCGCAACGACCGCCTTTTACATTGAAGCTAAACCGCCCTTTTTGATATCCGCGCATTTTCGCTTCGTTCGTCGTCGCAAATAAATCGCGAATATCGTCAAAGACGCCTGTATATGTCGCAGGATTCGAGCGCGGCGTCCGCCCGATTGGCGACTGATCAATGTCGATCACTTTATCTAAATAGTCGATGCCGCGAATGTCTGTATGTTCTCCCGGCTTCACTTTCGCATGATGTAATTTTTGCGCTAACGCTTTATGCAAAATTTCATTAATGAGCGTGCTTTTTCCTGAACCGGATACGCCTGTCACCGCAACAAACAGTCCGAGCGGAATGCGAACATCGACGTTTTTCAAGTTGTTTTCTCGCGCCCCGATTACTTCAAGCCAACGACCGTCTGGCTTTCTTCGTTCAATCGGAAGCGGAATAAATTTTTTCCCTGATAAATATTGGCCCGTTAATGAATGCGAATCGTTCATTACTTCTTCCGGTGTTCCAGCGGCAACGACTTGTCCGCCGTGTGCTCCGGCTCCCGGCCCGATGTCAATTAAATAATCTGCCGCAAGCATCGTATCTTCATCGTGCTCCACGACGATGAGCGTGTTTCCTAAATCGCGCATGCTTTGCAATGTCGCAATTAATCGATCGTTATCGCGCTGATGAAGACCAATAGAAGGTTCGTCTAACACGTATAGTACACCCGTTAAGCGCGAGCCAATTTGCGTCGCTAGTCGAATGCGTTGCGCTTCTCCTCCCGAAAGCGTTCCTGCAGCGCGATTTAACGTTAAATAATCGAGTCCGACGTTTTTTAAAAAACCGAGCCGTTCAACAATTTCACGTAAAATCAAATGGGCGATTTTTTGTTCTTTTTCCGTTAGGTGAAGCGTTTCAAAAAACGCCAGTGCTTCGTTCACCGACATCGCTGTCACTTCGCCAATATGTTTGCCGCCAACGAACACAGCTAAACTTTCCTTTTTCAAACGGTTGCCATGACACGTCGGACACGGCTGTTCGGTCATATATTTTTCCATTTGCTCCCGTACGTAATCGGACGTCGTTTCCCGATAACGGCGTTCAACGTTGCGCACGACCCCTTCAAATTCCACATACGTTTCACGCACGTGACCGAAGTCGTTTTCATAACGAAAATATATTTTTTCGCCATTTGATCCGTACAATAAAAGGTCGAGCTGTTCTTTCGGCAACTGTTTTACAGGCACGTCCATATCGATGCCGTAATGTCGACATACCGTTTCTAACAATTGCGGATAATATTGCGAGCTTTGCGGTTCCCATGGAGCGAGCGCATGTTCACGAAGCGTCAGCTCTTTATTAGGAATGACTAAATCGAGATCGACTTCAAGCTTTGCCCCTAATCCGTCACATGAAGGACATGCGCCGTACGGGCTGTTAAATGAAAATAGGCGCGGCTCTAGTTCGCCAATCGAAAAGCCGCAATGCGGACAAGCGTGATGTTCACTAAACAACAATTCTTCTTGTCCGATCACATCGACGAGCACTTTGCCTTCTGCAAGCTTTAACGCCGTTTCAAGCGAATCGGCAAGGCGTGACTGAATACCTTCTTTCATCACAATGCGATCTACGACGACTTCAATACAATGTTTTTTATTTTTCTCAAGCACGATGTCTTCCGATACGTCACGCAATTCTCCGTCGACGCGAACGCGCACATACCCTTGTTTTTTTATTTCTTCTAACGTTTTCACATGCGTCCCTTTTCGTCCGGAAACGATAGGCGCTAATATTTGCATCTTCGTCCGCTCTGGATATTGCATAAGGCGGTCAACCATTTGTTCAATCGTTTGCGACGTAATTTCAATGCCATGCGTTGGACAAACAGGGCGGCCGATGCGCGCAAACAGTAAACGTAAATAATCGTAAATTTCCGTCACCGTTCCGACCGTTGAACGCGGATTGCGGCTCGTCGTTTTTTGGTCAATGGAAATGGCAGGCGACAGCCCTTCAATCGAATCGACGTCCGGTTTGTCCATTTGCCCTAAAAATTGGCGGGCGTACGCCGATAACGACTCGACATAGCGCCGTTGTCCTTCCGCATAAATGGTGTCAAACGCAAGCGATGATTTTCCAGAGCCAGATAACCCCGTCAACACAACAAGTTTGTTGCGCGGAATGACGACATCAATATTTTTTAAATTGTGCGCACGCGCTCCTTTGACGACAATATGATCCATTCGTTACACCTCAGCTTTCAATTCTAAAATGAGATCGCGCAGCTCAGCAGCCCGTTCAAAATGAAGAGCTTTCGCTGCCTCTTTCATTTCTTGTTCCAGTTTGGCGATGAGCGCAATACGTTCTTCTTTCGATAAATGGCGAACGTCTTTTGTTTCATACGTTTCTTTTTCTTCTGCAGCAAACGTCGCACGAATGACATCTGGAATGTCTTTTTGAATCGTTTTTGGCACGATGCCATGCTCGCGATTGTACGCTTCTTGAATGGCGCGACGCCGCTTCGTTTCGTTTATCGCGATTTCCATCGATTTTGTGATCGTATCGGCATACATGATGACATGACCGTTTGCGTTGCGCGCTGCCCGTCCAATCGTTTGAATAAGCGAACGCTCAGAACGTAAAAATCCTTCTTTATCCGCATCTAAAATCGCGACAAGCGACACTTCTGGAATATCAAGCCCTTCTCGCAATAAGTTAATGCCGACGAGCACATCATATTTACCTAATCGTAAATCGCGAATAATTTCAATGCGCTCAAGCGTTTTAATTTCCGAATGCAAATAAGCGACTTGAATGCCGATATCTTTTAAATAATCGGTTAAGTCTTCTGCCATTTTTTTCGTCAACGTCGTCACAAGCGTTCGCTCATTGCAAGCGATTCGCTTTTGAATTTCATCGACTAAATCGTCAATTTGTCCTGCAATTGGTCGCACGTCAATGGTCGGGTCTAGCAATCCGGTCGGACGAATAATTTGCTCGACAACTTCTGGACAATGTTCTAGCTCATACGGACCCGGTGTGGCAGAAACGTAAATGACTTGATTTACTTTTTGCTCAAATTCTTCAAACGTGAGCGGACGGTTATCTAACGCTGACGGCAAGCGGAAGCCATGTTCGACAAGCACTTCTTTTCTCGCTTTATCGCCGTTATACATGCCACGAATTTGCGGCAATGTCACATGCGATTCATCAATGACAATTAAAAAGTCGTCAGGAAAATAATCTAATAATGTATAAGGCGTCGAACCAGGCGGTCGCAACGTTAAATGGCGCGAATAGTTTTCAATCCCCGAACAAAAGCCCATTTCTTTCATCATTTCAATATCGTAGCACGTCCGCTGTTCTAACCGTTGCGCTTCAAGCAATTTTCCTTGCTCGCGCAGTTCGCGAAGCCGCTCTTCTAGTTCTTTTTCAATATTTTCAATCGCCAGTTTCATTTTTTCTTCGCGCGTGACGAAGTGAGAGGCTGGAAAAATCGCCACATGTTCTCGTTCCGCCATCACATGTCCCGTCAACGCATCTACTTCGCGAATACGCTCAATTTCATCACCAAAAAATTCAATGCGAATACAATGCTCATCGCGAGAAGCTGGGAAAATTTCGACGACATCTCCGCGCACCCGAAACGTCCCACGACGAAAATCAATATCGTTTCGTTCGTATTGAATGTCGACAAGCCGACGAAGCAAATGATCGCGCTCCATCTCCATACCGACGCGAAGCGAAACGACAAGTTCACGATATTCTTCCGGCGAACCTAAGCCGTAAATGCATGAAACGCTGGCGATAATAATGACGTCGCGCCGTTCAAATAACGCAGACGTCGCGGAATGGCGCAATTTATCAATTTCATCGTTAATGCTCGCATCTTTTTCAATGTACGTATCCGTTTGCGGCACGTACGCTTCCGGCTGATAATAATCGTAGTAGCTAACAAAATATTCAACAGCGTTGTTCGGGAAAAATTGTTTAAACTCGCTATATAACTGACCCGCTAACGTTTTATTATGAGCGATGACTAACGTCGGTTTATTTACTTGTTGAATGACGTTTGAAATCGTAAACGTTTTTCCTGTTCCTGTTGCGCCAAGCAACGTTTGATGCTTTTTCCCTTGCTGAATGCCTTCGACAAGCTTCGCAATCGCTTTCGGCTGATCGCCACGCGGCTCATAAGCGGATACTAATTGAAATGTGCTCACAACGGTCCCTCCACTTCATTTCTACTTCGTATTGTACCATACAAATGAAACGAAAAGCGAAAAATACGAACAAATATTCTATGAAAAAACCTGCCCATTTGGACAGGTTTACGACCGTTTTTGTTTCTCGACCATTTGTTTTGCATATAAAAATCCGACAATGAGCGACGCCAAATCCGCAACAATTTCATACAACTGATCCGTATATCCTTTCACATATGACGCCACTAACAATGCGACAGTAAGCAACGTACCGACATAATGGTTATACGTAACCCGCGTAAACAAAATGACTAACAACGCTGGTACAATTAATGCTAATACAAACCACATAGCTATCCCTCATCTCTTACGAATAACAGTCCGAGTTCGTGATGTTCGCCTTCAAATAAAGCCGTTTGCGCAAAACGAACTTCCCCGCTTTCGTTTAGTACTTCTAGCTTACAAAACGCTCGATTTTGTTGCAACGCCGCGTAAAATTCATCTTCCGTTGCGACTGGCGTGCCGTTCACCTTTACGATCACTTCTCCAACTGAAAGCGCCATTTTATGTGCTGGCGTGTTCGGCAACACCCCTAAAATGACAAGTCCGCTCATTCGCTTCGTAAAATATGGCGGGAATTTTTGTTCATATAACTTGGCGGATAAAGCGATCCATTCCCTCCATAAAATAGCTACTACCGCAGCAACGATCGCGATCGGCTTCATCCAGTAGCTACCGATCGCCAATAAACTGACGACACACGCTAACCAACCGATGCGTTTTGCCGTCCATTTCGCTAAATGGACAGGTAGTCCCGTTTGCACCCGTTGTGAAAAACCAAGCAAAAACGGAACGAGCACGAACGAATACGTATTGCCACCAGAAATAATTGGCCACCACGCCGCAAACGATTGCACGCCATCCCCCGGCACAGGGATGATCAACGGCACAAGCCAAAGCCGCTGAACGAACTGTTCACCGATGACAAGCCCTCGCTTACTCGTCACAAGACGAGGAGAACTTAACTCTGCTCCTTCCCGATGAACGAGCCACATTTCAATAAACAAAAGCAACCCGATCAGAAACGCGACAGCTGTCACATTCGTTTCTGTCACATGTGGGAAAAAACGCGCAAAAAACGGCTGCGCCCACTCTGTTTGCGCAAAAAAACTAACGGTAAATATGACGATGCTTCCGACATATGCAGCCGATAACAACCGAAGCTGCATAAACAAACTGCATACGATCGTCACCATTGCCCAAAAGACGAGCGTATCATTCGGGAGAACAACCCCAGCCCCAACAGTCACAAGCGAAAAAATGAGCGCAAACCAGCTGCGCGAGCGAATAAGGGCACGCCACTCACGCGATGTTCGGTACACGCGCGTATGAAAATCTCGCCGTTCTCGTTGCACGCGACGCCAGCCAATAAACAATGCAAATATGACCGCATAATATAATAACGGTTGTAGCCAAAACGTTCCGAACGCTTTCAGCCATGCCAATCCCCATTCCATTTCCATCATCTCCATTTTTTCCGATCGTCTATTTTGTATTGTAACAAATTTCAAACGTTTATGGTTGACGAAAATTCACTTTCTTTGCCGAATGAACACTAGTTTTGTCAACGAACAAGGAATTTTATGAAAAGTGTCTAACTGTTTGTTCATATATGATCGGAAGGAGCGTGAAACGATGGAGTTAAAAACGAGCGCAGTAGCGAAGCGTCTTGGGGTATCGACAAAAACGGTGCAACGCTGGGTGAAAAAATATAACATTCCGTGCACGAAAAATGAAGCAGGACATTATGTATTTACGAACGAAGCGATCGAACAATTAGAAAAATATAAATTTCTCGGCGTGGATGAAGAAGAAAAAGAACATGTGGAATGGGAAGAAGTGGAACAACGTCTCGATGAACTTGAACGAAAAATAGAACAAAAAGCAGATGACGTCGTCTCTTTTCAATTGCTGCAACATCGACGCGAAATGGAAGAAATGCTCCAATATATCCAACAGCTCGAACAACGCATTGGTGAACTTGAACGGCAAAAACAAACCGAACCGATCATCGAACAACCAACAAAACAAAAACGACGCGGCATCATCAGCTTCTTTTTATAAGAAAAGCGCAAAGCGCCTGCCTATCGGCGAAGAGCGCACAAGCCCCACCGAGGAGGCTGTCGCCGCCGCAGTGTGGGGCGGAGCGACTCGAGCCGATGGCGCTTGGAGCTAGACATCAATTTGAAATTTTATACTTTCTTATCTTATAAAAACTCCCCCTGCCTATGAAGGCGAGGGGGAGTTTGTTTACTTTCCGATTAGTTGCAATGCTTTTTTCAATTGTTCGTCGTATCGTTCGTCGCGAACTGCTTCCATCACTTTTGTTTGCAATACATCAGCCGTTTGCTTATCAATTTTCCCTGTCGCTTGTAAGCCGTTTGCTTTTTGGAACGCTTGAACGGCTTGTTCTGTTTGTTTGCTAAAGTAGCCGTCTTCACGCCCTGGATCAAAACCGAGACCTTTTAACATTTGTTGCGCGCTTTTCACTTGTTCGTTATTCATGTCATATGCTAAAGGCTTGTCGATTTGAAGCGGATGCGCATAGAAAAAGTCAGGCTGTTTCACTTTAACATCTGGTTCAATTCCTTTTTCATGAATCCAGTTTCCATTTGGCGTCAGCCACTTGTATAACGTTAATTTAATATGGCTTCCGTCATTCATTGGCAACGCTTGTTGAACTGTTCCTTTTCCAAACGTTTTTTCACCAACGAGCATATACCCGCCCGCTTCTTTTAACGCCGCCGCTAAAATTTCCGATGCCGATGCGCTTCCGTTATCAATCAAAACGACGATAGGATATTGTTTTTTCTTCGTCATATTTGAGAAGAAACGTTGTTTATCGCCGTCGCGCTCTTCAATTTGTACATACGGCTTATCTTTTGTCACAAGCTCTTTTAAAATATCTTCCACACTTTGTAAGTAGCCGCCCGGATTGCCGCGTACATCAATGATCAGCCCTGAGATGCCTTTTTTCTCAAATTCCGCTAACTTCGTTTTAAAATCTTCCGCTGTTTTTTCCGCAAACGATGTAATTTCGATATAGCCGATTTGTTTGCCATTTACTTCTTTCATTGATGCATATACTGTTTCAATTGGAATTTCATCGCGCACGACTTCGATCGTCAATACGCCGCTTACTCCCGGTCGAACGACTTCTAAGCGAGCGATCGTCCCTTTTTTCCCGCGAATTTTCAATACCGCTTCATATAAATCAAGCCCTTCTAAACTTTCGCCATTCACTTTAATAATTTGATCGTTCGGACGAAGCCCGGCTTTTTCTGCAGGCGATCCTTTAAACGGAGCAACGATCGTCACTTTGCCGTCAACCATGCTTACTTCCGCTCCGATTCCTTCAAAAGAAGAATCGAGCGACTCGTTAAATCGTTCCGCTGTTTCTTTATCCATATAAACGGAATACGGATCTTTTAACGTCGCGATCATTCCTTGAATCGCCCCGTCGATGAGCTGTTTGTCATCGACATCATGAACGTATTTTTGTTTAATCATGCTGTATGCTTGTTCAATTTTTTGAAGCTCTTCATTCGCCGGCTTCTCCGTTGTCGTTGGGATATTGATCGTCATCGTTGACGTATCGGAAGAAAGCGACTGCATGCCGACATACGTCACCCCTGAACCGAACAACATCGATAAAGCCATGAGTGCTGCGATTGTTTTTTTGTTCATTGTTTGCCTCCTCACCCTTCGATACATGAAAGGCATCACACCGTGTGCGATGCCTGTTTATTTTCATTATATGAATAGCTTGTACCGTTCATAACTATGATAAAGATGTATTTATTTTACACCGATCGCGCCATTTTCTCAACCAATACGTAAAAGCACAGCAAACGAGCTGTGCTTTAGAATGGAATATATTTTAGCGGGTCTACTGCATTTGATTTCGATGCGTTCCAAGGGCCGCGATGCAACTCAAAATGCAAGTGCGCACCGAACGAACGACCAGTGTTGCCCATATAGCCGATCATTTGTCCTTTGCTGACGTTTTGTCCTTCGCCAACAAGACGTGATTCTAAATGAGCATACACTGTCGTATATACTTGTCCATCAATGTAATGCATGATAAAAATAACGTTTCCGTAGCTTGATGAATAGTATGAGCGATACACATAGCCATCAGCTGCCGCAACGACAGGAACGCTAGCACCGCGTTTACCGATGTCAATGCCGTAATGGAATTCACCCCAACGCGGTCCAAATGTCGATGTAATTGGCCCGTTTGCTGGGCGCATGAACGCCCCATCTGACACAGGCGGCAAACTGCCCCCATCGTCTTCAGACGAACCGCGACTCGCTAATGCGCGTTTCCGTGCTTCTTCTTGCTCTTTTTGACGGCGAATCATTTCTTGCAATTGGCTTTTCATTGCCGCTTCTTGTTTTTCAAGCAACTCTTTTTCTTCTTCTAAAGCGAGTTGTTTTTCTTCTTCATGCTTTTGTTCTTCTTTTAACTGCGCCATTAATTTTTCTTTTGCCGCGATTTGTTCATTCAACGTCTGTTTTAATTGTTGAAGCTCCGTTAGCTGTTTTTGCAAGCTGATTAACTGATCGTTTAATTGTTGTTCTTTCGCTTCTTTTAACGCCTTATCTGCTTCCTGCTCTTTAATGATTTGACGATCTGCTTCAAAAATGGTCGCAACTGCGCTCATACGGTCAATAAAGTCGCTAAAACTTTTCGCCCCAAGTAAGACGTCTAAATAGCTCACGACACCGCCGCTTTCTTGCAATGAACGCGCGCGCTCTTTCAGCAACTCATTGCGCTGTTCAATGCGGGCAGCAACTTCTTCAATTTCTTTTTTCAGCGCAACGATTTGTTGCTTCGTTTCCTCAATGCTTTGTTGTTTCGCACGAATGTTGGCGCTCGTTTCTTCTACCGCCAAATCGAGCTTTTTGATTTCCGCATTTACTTTTTCTTGTTCTGCTTTTAACCGTTCAATTTCTTGTTGCGACTGCTCTAACTTGCTTTCGAGCGATGATTGTTTTTGTTGCACGCTTTTAATTTCTTGCTTTTTTTGTTGAATGTCGCGATTTGTTACCGCATATGCAGGCGCAGCAACACTTATAAACAGCATCACGACTGCAACGATCGTTCCCCATCTATTTCGCACCGTAAACCCCTCTCTCTTTCTATACTTTTAAAAATCGTCTCACTGACATCATGCTTCCCCACATACCAATGCATGCTCCTAATAAGACGAGCACAGCTGCCAACTGCCATGCAAACGGATAAAACGGGAGAAGTTGAAAAAATGTATCTTTCAACTTTGGATACAACAAGTCAAATACGTACGAGTAAGCGGAAAGAACGATGGCGATCGGAATGATCGAACCGAAAATGCCGAGCCATAGCCCTTCAAGGAAAAATGGCCAGCGAATAAACCCGTTTGTCGCGCCTACTAATCTCATAATCTCGATTTCGCGACGGCGGGCAAAAATCGTAATTTTAATTGTGTTTGAGATGAGAAACATCGCTGTAAATAACAACCCAATAATAAGCGCTAATCCGACATTGCGAATCGTTTTTGTTGCGGCAAATAGTTTTTCAATTTGCCCTTTTCCGTATTTCACTTTGCCGACAGATGGCAACGGTTCAATTTGCTTTGCGATTTTTTCTGTATCAAGCGGATTTTTCGCTTTTACGATAAATACATCGCTTAACGGGTTATCTTGTTCAAATAAGCGGAATGACTTTCCGTCTTCTCCGAAACTTTCAATCAACTTTTGCAATTCTTCGTCTTTCGATGAATACGTTACTTTTTCGACGCCAGAAAGAGCTTCTAACTTCGCTCTGAGCGCATCTTTATCTGCTTCTGTCGCACTTAAATCGACGTGCACGCGAATTTCGACGTCGCGTTCAATTTGTTTCGTTATATGTTGAATGTTGAGCATAATGACGAGAAATACGCCAACAAGCAAAAGCGTTACCGTGACAGCACTAATGGACGCAAACGTCATCCAACCGTTTCGTCCGAGACTTTTTAAACTTTCACGAAAATGACGGCGAAGGGTGTTAAGTTTCATAGCCATATTCCCCCTTCACTTCATCGCGCGCAATTTTCCCGCGTTCAATCGCAATAACGCGCTTACGAATCGTATTGACAATTTCACGGTTATGCGTTGCCATCACAATCGTCGTTCCCCGATCGTTAATGCGCTCGAAAATGTCCATGATTTCCCACGATGTATCCGGGTCTAAATTTCCTGTCGGTTCGTCGGCAATGACAATCGACGGATTGTTGACGATCGAACGGGCAATTGACACGCGCTGCTGTTCTCCGCCCGATAATTCATCTGGATAAAAGCGCGCTTTATGTTTTAGCCGCACTAAGTCAAGCACTTCCATGACGCGCTTGCGAATGTTTTTTGGCGATTCTTCAATAACCTCCAAAGCAAACGCGACATTTTCATATACCGTTAACTTTGGAAGAAGCTTAAAGTCTTGAAAGACGATTCCGATGTTTCGGCGAAGCAACGGCACTTTGCTGTCTTTTATATTCGCCAAGTTGACACCGTTAATCATAATTTTTCCGCTTGTCGGCTTTTCTTCGCGATACATCATTTTAATAAACGTCGATTTCCCAGCGCCGCTCGGACCGACGACATATACAAATTCTCCTTGCTTAATGCGAACGGAAATCCCGTTTAATGCAATGACTCCGTTCGGATACGTTTTATATACATCTTGCATTTCAATCATAAGCAACCACCTAAGTATTCGATGTTTTTCTACATATTCCTGCAAAATTCTTACCTCGTCCATTATATCATCATTTCCGACAAAAAGGGGGCGAATTTTATTTACAGTTATATTTCAAGAGTGTTACAAACGAAAAGAGGATGCTCCCATTGGCATCCTCTTTATTTTTTCGCTGCTAACCATTCCGCTACTTTATCGACATCGTCGCCTTGGAGTAGACCACCTGGCATACCGCCGCGACCGTTTGCAATAATATTTTTAATTTCATCTTGTGAATATTTTCCGCCTACTTTGTCAAGTGCAGGACCAACGCCACCTTCTAAGTTTTGTCCGTGGCAGCTTGCACATGTTTTTTTGTAAACGGCTTCTGCAGCTGAAGCTGTATCCCCGCCACCGTTGGCTGGTTTTTCGCTCGCGCTATCCCCTCCACCACAGGCAGCTAACACGATCGCTGTACCAGCAAATAAGCTAAGTAGCTTTTTCTTCATACGAAATCCCCCTTGTCAACATTTTCATACACTTCTATTATATCGCATCGTTTTTACGTTAGGCACGTTTAAATCCTTCGCCAAGCACTTCCGCTGCATCCATAACGACGACAAATGCAGACGGATCAATGGTTTTCACTAATTGTTTCAATTTTGTGAACTCGCTTTGTGCCACAACGCACATAAGCATCGTGCGCTCTTTTTCTGTATATCCACCGTATGCATGTAGTTTTGTCACACCGCGGTCAATTTTATGCAAAATCGCTTCCCGCACTTGTTCTTCTTTTGTTGTAATAATCATTGCCATTTTTGAATTGCCGAAACCAACTTGGACAAAGTCAATCGTTTTACTCGTTACAAATAACGCAATTAATGCATATAGCGCCCGTTCTAAATCGAACACAAACGCTGCGGTTAAAACGATTAAACCATCAATTAAAATGACGCACGTCCCTAACGATAACCCTGTATATTTATGAATAATTTGAGCAGCTAGGTCGGTTCCCCCTGTCGATGCTCGTCCACGGAAAACGATGCCTAGTCCTACACCGACGCCAATGCCGCCAAATAATGCCCCAAGCAATGGATCGTGCGTTGCCGGCGCCACGTCATGTGTTAAATAAACGACAAACGGTAAAAAGGCGGTACCGACTAACGTTTTTACACCAAATTGCTTTCCGAGCAATAGCACACCTGCGATAAATAGCGGAATGTTAAGCGCCCATTGTACGTATGCTGGCTGCCAACCGAGCGTCGCATGTAAAATCGTACTGATGCCGCTTACCCCACCAGATGCGACACGATTCGGAAGTAAAAATAAATTAAACGCAACGGCCACAACGGCCGAGCCGACAAGAATGTATACGTATTCGAGCACTTTTTCAACAAATGGATTTGTTATGTTGCTTCTTTTTCGCATGCTTCTCACCTTCCCTCGTGAGTATAGCATGCCCGATATAGGAAGTAAATGACATCGAATTAACGCAATAATGATTTAATATAGTGAAGTTAATATACGTTCTTTCAACATACACAACAAAAGGTGCCCATGCCGGACACCTTACCCTTGTTTTAATTTCGAACGTAAATATGCGTCGATAAAGACGTCAATTTCTCCGTCCATAACCGCTTGCACATTTCCGACTTCGGTATTTGTCCGATGATCTTTTACAAGCGAGTACGGATGAAACACATAAGAACGAATTTGGCTTCCCCAGCCAATTTCTTTTTGTTCGCCGCGAATTTCTGCGAGCTCCGCCTGTTGCTCCTCTAATTTCTTTTGATACAATTTCGCCTTTAACATATTCATCGCTTTTTCGCGGTTTTTAATTTGCGAACGCTCTGATTGGCATGTGACGACAATGCCTGTTGGAATATGTGTAATGCGTACAGCTGAGTCTGTCGTATTGACGTGCTGACCGCCGGCACCGCTCGAACGATACGTATCGACTTTTATTTCATCTGGCCGCACATCAATTTCAATGTTGTCATCAAATTCAGGTACAACTTCGCACGAAACGAACGACGTATGACGGCGACCAGAAGCATCAAACGGTGAAATGCGCACGAGGCGATGGACGCCTTTTTCCGCTTTTAAATATCCGTATGCATTATGCCCTTTAATTAACAACGTGACACTTTTAATTCCTGCTTCCTCACCCGGTAAATAATCGATCGTTTCCACTTTGTATCCTTTTTTCTCCGCCCAGCGCGTATACATGCGCAACAACATCGACGCCCAATCTTGCGACTCTGTTCCACCTGCGCCAGGATGAAGTTCTAAAATGGCGTTATTTTTATCATACGGTTCATTTAACAACAATTGCAGTTCAAATTCACTAAAGTCTTTCGATAATTTTTTCGCCTCAGACACGAGCTCTTTTTGCAATTCTTCATCTGGTTCTTCTTTGACAAGCTCGTACGTCACTTCTAAATTTTCAAATCGCTCTTCAAGCGAACGAAACTCACCAACTAAATCTTTTAGCGCATTTGCTTCACTAATGACCGCTTGGGCAGCTTTTTGATCGTCCCAAAAATCAGGGGCAGCCATTTGTGCTTCTAGCTGTTCGATGCGCGCTTCTTTCGTTTCGAGGTCAAAGAGACCCCCTAATGTCCGCTAATCGCTTAGCCATTTTCTCAAGCTCTTGCTTAATTTCTACTAAATCAATCATGTCATTCACCTCAACCATTATTGTATTCAAACGTCATCACGAACGCAACATAACGAAAGCGAGGGAAAAGTCCCTCACTTATCGTCCACAACAATGTTTATATTTTTTTCCGCTTCCGCACGGGCACGGATCATTCCGACCAACTTCCACTGCTTTTTTCACCGGCTTGCGCTTCACTTCTTCGCCTTCTTTCGGATGGACCGCCTCACCTTTTGCCACTTCTTGTCGCTCAAGGTTGTTTTCAATTTCTGCTTTCATAATGTAACGTGCGACTTCTTCTTCAATGGAAGCGATCATCGCTTCAAACATCGCATATCCTTCCATTTGATATTCACGCAACGGATCAATTTGACCGTACGCACGCAAATGAATACCTTGGCGCAGCTGTTCCATCGCATCAATGTGCTCCATCCATTTCATATCGACAGCACGCAAGACGATGACGCGCTCAAACTCGCGCATTTGCTCAGCTGGAATGCGGCTTTCTTTTTCATCGTAACGCGCGCGCACTTTACTCCAAATGAATTCAATCATTTCTTCTGGATCTTTGCCGCGCAAGTCGTTGATCGTCACATCCCCTTCATAAAGAAGGTTCGCTTGCACATAATCAACAATTGCTTGCACATTCCATTCTTCTGGCATTTCATCTTCTGGCGTGTGCATGCGCACGACGCGCTCGATGACCGATTGAATCATTTTTTCAACGATATCGCGCAAGTTTTCTGAATCAAGCACTTGGAAACGTTGACGATAAATAATTTCGCGTTGTTCACGCAATACGTCGTCGTACTGCAATAGTTGTTTACGTGCATCGAAGTTATTTCCTTCGACACGTTTTTGTGCCGACTCAACCGCCTTTGAAACGATTTTACTTTGAATTGGCTGTGAATCGTCCATACCTAAACGATCCATCATCGCCATCATATTTTCTGAACCGAAGCGACGCATCAGTTCATCTTCAAGTGACAAGTAAAATTGCGATACCCCCGGATCTCCTTGACGACCAGAACGACCGCGCAGCTGATTATCAATGCGGCGACTTTCGTGACGCTCTGTCCCGATGACCGCTAAACCGCCAAGCTCGCGCACCCCTTCGCCAAGTTTAATGTCCGTTCCGCGTCCTGCCATGTTCGTCGCAATCGTTACCGCACCTTTTTGACCTGCTTGGGCGATAATTTCTGCCTCTTTCGCATGGTTTTTCGCATTTAATACGTTATGGCGAATGCCGCGCTTCGTTAACATGCTTGACAACAATTCAGACGTTTCGATCGACACCGTACCGACGAGGACAGGTTGTCCTTTCGCATGACGTTCCGCAATATCCTCGACAACTGCACGAAACTTTCCTTCCATCGTGCGATAAATTAAATCTGGACGATCATCACGAATGACTGGTTTATTTGTCGGGATGACGACAACTTGCATATTGTAAATGTTGCGAAACTCTTCTTCTTCTGTTTTCGCTGTTCCCGTCATCCCCGCAAGCTTCTCATACATACGGAAATAGTTTTGGAACGTAATCGTCGCAAGCGTCATCGATTCATTTTGAATCTCAAGCCCTTCTTTTGCTTCGATCGCTTGATGAAGCCCATCGCTATATCGGCGTCCGCGCATGAGGCGACCGGTAAACGGGTCAACGATGACGATTTTTCCGTCTTCAACGACATAATCGACGTCGCGCTGCATGACAACGTGCGCACGCAATGCTTGGTTAATATGATGGTTTAACGTCACATGTTTTAAATCGAATAAGTTATCGATTCCAAACGCGCGCTCTGCTTTGTTCATTCCTTCTTCCGTGAGCTGCACGCTTTTCGTTTTTTCATCGTACGTATAATCGACATCCCGTTTTAATGTACGGACGAACGCATTCGCTTGAATGTACAATTTTGTAGACTTTTGCGCTGTACCTGAAATAATGAGCGGTGTACGCGCTTCATCAATTAAAATCGAGTCAACTTCGTCAATAATCGCATAATGAAGCGGACGTTGTACCATATGTTCTTTATATAACACCATGTTATCGCGCAAATAATCGAAACCGAATTCGTTATTCGTTCCGTACGTAATATCGGCGTTGTAAGCCGCTTGTTTTTCTTCGCGCGACATATTGCTTAAATTCAGTCCGACAGATAAACCTAAAAACTGATACAATCTGCCCATTTCGTGTGCGTCACGGCTTGCTAAGTATTCGTTTACTGTCACGACGTGGACGCCTTTTCCTGTTAATGCATTTAAATAGACAGGCATCGTTGCGGTTAACGTTTTTCCTTCCCCTGTCTTCATTTCAGCGATGTTGCCTTCATGAAGCGCGATGCCTCCCATTAATTGCACTTTATACGGATACATGCCAAGCACGCGCTTTGCTGCTTCGCGAACGACCGCAAACGCTTCGACAAGCAGATCATCAAGCGTTTCTCCTTTTTCAAGACGCGCTTTAAATTGCTCTGTTTTTTGACGCAATTCGTCATCGGAAAGCTGCGCCATTTGCGGACCGAGCGCATCAATTTCATTCGCGATTTTTTCTAATCGCGCAATTTGTCGTTTATTCGGATCAAACACTTTTTTTAACATTCCAAGCATACAAAAACGCCCCTTGCTTATATAGTCGCTAATTACCATCATATCACTTACAAGAAAAGGTGACAACTCATACGGAAAAGGGGGTGGGAAAAAAAAGAAGAAACCAGCTTCTTCGCTGGATTACACTTGCGATTGTAGTTGCTCGATAGAGGCTTCGACTGTAAATGTTGACCACGATACGTCGGCAATGGCTTTGGCTAAGTTGTGGTTTTTCATCATGTTTGACACTTGCAAATCCTCGATTCCGATGATGTCGTGGTTTTTGACGATCTCGGTGGAGAGTTTGTGCAAGTAGTCGTTTCGGGAATTTGTGATTTTCTCGTGTAGGCGTGCGACCTTGATTCGCTGTTTATGCCAATTTGAACTCCCGATTTGTCGCCTAGAAAGAATACGTTGGGCTTTGGCTAATTTTTCTTCAAGTTTACGAAGAAACTTTGGATTCGCATATGTCGTACCGTCTGAAAGAATCGCAAAATGTTTTACACCTAAGTCAATCCCGATGGCACGATTCGTTTTAGGGAGTGGTTGCACGTCTATTTCTACAACAATCGACACAAAATATTTTCCGCTTGCGTTTCGTCGAATCGTCGCAGACAAGATGCGTCCTTCGACTTCCCGACTTTTCGCAAAACGAACAAGATCTAGTTTCGGAAGTTTGATTCGATGGCCGACAACGGCAATATTTCCGTTCGTGTACTTTGTTGTGTACGATTGCACCTTGTTCTTTTTTGACTTAAAACGTGGTTTATTGTTTTGTTTTTGAAAAAATCGGGTGTACGCATCAGATAAATGTTTCAGCGAGGTTTGGAGCGCAATGCTGTCCACTTCTTTTAGCCATACAAATTGTTTCCTTAGGTTTGTTAATTGAGAAGAACAAAGCTTGTAGGTCAACCCTTTTCCTGTTGTTCGGTACGCACGTTCCCACTCAGCAAGGAAGTGATTGAATACAAAACGAGCACAACCGAATGTTTTGGCAATGAGGATTTCCTGTTGTTTGGTTGGATAAATCCGAAATTTATATGCTTTATGGACGAGCATGGCTTTCACCTCGCTTTCTGATTTTGGATATACTGTCGTAAATAGAATAACATATGTCAGACGTTTGGATAAACTAACCTAGCCGATTCATTTCATGACTAAAGTCACGAGTGTTCTCGGTTAAAATCATAAATGTTTTGCACATCGTCGGCTAGTTGAATTTCTAAACGTTGCACCGTTTCTTTTACGTCAATTAGCTGTATTTCCACATGCTCGAGACGTTTCTTGACATCGCACATCTCTTCCTCCAGGCGACTGATGCGCCCATTTGTTTCTTTCATTTCTTGTTCAAGCGCATCTAATCGGCTTTCGATCTGAGCGAATCGTTCGTCGATCTGGGCAAAGCGACCATCAATTTGCGCAAATCTTTCGCGCACTTCTTGTTGAAATTGCAAAAAATGACTCTCAATACTCGTCAACTTCCCTAAAATTTCACGTAAAATTGCTTCTGCCTCCTTTCACATTATACCGCCCTCTGTCTTATGTCGACAGAGGGCGGGAGGATTAGTTCGCTTCAATTAAGCCGTATTTGCCGTCTTTTCGTTTGTAAACGACGTTTGTGCGGTTTGTTTCCGCATTAATAAAGACGTAAAAGTTATGGCCAAGCATATTCATTTGTAAAATCGCTTCTTCACTATCCATCGGTTTTAAGCTAAAACGCTTCGTACGTACAACTTCAAATTCTTCTTCCTCATGCTCTTCTGTTGCGACAGGAGCAGTTGTTGTAAGCGTCACACCGTTTGCTTCTTTTTCACGCATTTTTCGATTCACTTTCGTTTTATGTTTACGAATTTGGCGTTCGAGTTTATCGACGACCAAATCGATTGCCGCATACATATCGTCGTGGCGCTCTTCCGCACGCAATACAATTTGTGGCATTGGGATCGTTACTTCAATTTTCGATTGTTTATCGTTATATACTTTTAAATTAACGTGAACAGTAACTCCTTCAGTCGTTTCAAAATAACGTTCTAACTTCCCAATTTTTTTCTCAACATATTCTCGAATCGCTTGTGTAACCTCGATGTTTTCTCCGCGAATGTTGTATTTCATACGCTGTTCCTCCTTTTATAAAAGGTTGATTACTTATTTCTACAATTCCCTACAAAACTCCTCCTCAATCGTCACATTTTTTGTGAAAAAATGATGAACAAAACGATGGATAATTATGCTATAATTTATAGATGATGAAAAAGCGTTCGTATTTTTCTGCTGAGGTGTGATCGCATGCGCAAAGTGCATATATTTGAAGCAAAAAGTGGCGATGTGCTCGCCGTCGATATTTACGGACCGAACGGTGCCGTTTTGCTTGCTAAAGGAGTCAAACTGACCGACTCATACATTCGCGGATTGCGCGAAAACGGCATTCGTCATATTTATATTCACGACATTTTTACATTTGACATTGAGGAGAAGCCAACGATTAGCCCGGTTGTACGACAACAAGCCGTAAAAAAAGTGTACGAAACGATGACGGAACTCATCGAAGAACAAAAAGCTGTTCAACGCGTATCTTCGCTAGATCTCGGGCAAGAATATCAAAAAATATTTAAAGAAATTTTAGACTACTTATTGAGCAGGGAAAACTTGCTCATTAACTTATCCGACCTTGTTATTTCAAAGGGATATTTTTTTCATCACTCGGTCAACGTCGCAACGATCGCAGGTGTCATCGGATTAGCGAAAGGGTATTCCTCGCAACAATTGCTCGATTTAGGTGTTGGGGCGCTTTTATTTGATATCGGCATGACGCAAATTCCGAGTGCACTTTGGGCGAAAAAAGGGCCTCTTAGCCCTGAGGAACGCCGAATTATATCACATCATACGGAATTTGGATTTGAACTATTGAAAAAGCAAAATAATATTTCACCATCTTCCGCTTACTGTGCCTTACAACATCATGAACGTTTTGACGGGAGCGGTTACCCGCACAAAGCAGCCGGTAAATACATTCACGAATTCGCGCGCATTATTGCGATCGCAGACGTGTTCGATGCGCTCACTTCACCGCGCGATCATCGCCAACAACATTCGCCACACGAAGCGGCCGAATATTTATGCGCAGCTGGAAACACACTGTTTGATTACGAACTCATTAAAACGTTTTTAAAATACGTCGCCATTTACCCGCTTGGCACAAACATTGTACTCAACACAGGATACCGAGGCGTCGTCTCAAACATTTTCCCAGAATATCCGCTTCGCCCTGTCGTTCGTATTTTACAAAACCCGAACGGTGAAACGCTAAAATCACCATTTGAAATCGACTTACGAAAAGAAGTAAACGTCACCATTGTAGAAGCGTTTTAAACAACACTCATTTTTACGCATATGTTAAAATGACAAAGAGGAGAGCTGTCTGCCCTCCTCTTCTTATTGTTCAACATATGGACGAAGATGTTGCATCATGCTTACTTTCCACGCTTCAAACGCTGGCGCTACATATTTTTCGACAATTTGCTGTTTTGCGTTTGGATCGTGTAGTTTTCCGTCTAATTTCCACGCCTCTTCTACGACAGCGGAAAATCGTTGTAGCTCATTCAATAGTGCAACATCATCAGCGAAAAAATGTGCAAGCGATCGCTCATTTGTCTGTTCAATTTGACCGAACGCTGTAAAAATATCCGCAAGCACAACATCCCCTTGCGTACGCTCATAATCCGCAAAACTTTCAATGACGTAATGAAACCTTCTTCAATTGTGTCTAATAGTGCTACACATTGACGAACGACCGTCAATTGTTCTGGAGTTAACTGAGTCATCATGATACCTACCTTCTTTTATCGTAAAACATGCCGTCGCTCGCTAACGAATCGTACAAGTCGTCATAACGATCGACCGCTTCTCTTGTTTGTTTAATTTGCTTTAAGTCTTGCTGGATTTGTTGTTTAAATTGCCGAAGAAGATCGTTTGTCTCACGATCTAACGTAAGCAACTGTTTCCCCATTTTCTTTTCTTCTTCCGTTAACGTTGCTGGAAGTTGCTTGAGAAGCTGTTCACGCTTCTCAAGCATTTCCTCGATTTGTTCAATCACCGCATCACGTTTCTCTTTTTCAATCGGCTCGCGAAGCAATTCAACCATTGCCTTTGTTATGCCCAAAAGCTCTGAAACAACGCTCATTACACGTGACCGCCTTGCGCGTATTGACGTTGACGATTTAGTTGAATCACTTGCTTCCACGTGTCGCGAAAT
The DNA here is from genome assembly GCF_013761015.1 of Anoxybacillus ayderensis. NCBI lineage: Bacteria > Bacillati > Bacillota > Bacilli > Caryophanales > Anoxybacillaceae > Anoxybacillus > Anoxybacillus ayderensis. The sequence continues at coordinate 303,891 of NZ_JACDUV010000001.1, read as the reverse complement.
TCTTTGACGTATCCCTCGACTTCTTCTAAAATCGCGATGTCGCTTTTAATATTTGCTTCAACTAAACGACGATACATATAGTCATACATCGTCATCATCGATTTTGCTACTTCATATTCCATATTGAGCGTCACCATCAACTCTTGAATAATTTTTTGCGCTTTTAATAAATTTGTATTGCGCGCTTCAATATCTTGCTCCTCGATCGCTTTTTTCGCTTGCGCAATAAACTTTAAGCAACCGTTATAAAGCATAAGCGTCAATTCCCCCGGTGACGCTGTTTGCACCGCATTTGTTTGGTATGATTGATATGGGTTCATCGTTCAACCTCCTAATTATTGTGCTCCACCGCCAAAGGCATTCATGAGATACATGCTTTGCGAGTTTGCACGTTGCACTGCTTTTTCCATCGCGGAAAACTGCTTCCAGTAGCGATCTTCTACTCGTTTTAGCCGATCTTCTGCCGCACTAATGCGCGTATCAATGTCTATAATACTTTTTCCAATGATATACTGATTCGTAGCTTTTAACGTATTTCCTGCTTTATCTTCAATACTTTTGATCGTCTTTTTAATTTCATCGCGAAGTTGGCGGACAATACCCTTTGCATTATTGCTTCCATCTTGGCTAAATAAACGATAAATCGCATCTGGATTTTCTTCGATTTTTTGTCTTAGTTTCGCTTCGTCGATAATTAACTTTCCGCCTTCTAAATAGTTTGGCGTCGTGGTAATGCCAATTTGTGCAAGTTGAGAAAATCCGTCCACCACTCCATCTACTTTTCGATAAAGTGCTTGGCGCATGCTAGAGAGGGCGTTTGATAAAATCGAATCGCTGCGCAAAATGCCGCTTTTCGCTTTTTCCTCCCACTTCTCCGCCTGCTTTTCCGTCAACTTCTCACGCTGTTCATCTGTAAGCGGCTGATAATCGCGATAACGCGTTTCTTTTAGCTTTTTATTGATTTCATCGATCGTTTCATTATATTTATCAACGAATGATTTAATCGAGTTAAAAATCGCATCGGTGTTTGTCGTTGATGTAATCGTCACCGTGCCTGCATGCGTATTTTTCAGCGTATATGTCATGCCGTTAATTGTAAATGTGTTCGATGTGCGTTCTGTTTGAAGACCGTTAATTGTAAATTTGGCGTTTTGACCTGTTCCTGGGTCTTGTTGTAAAAACGTTTTTGTGACTACATTTAATGGATCGCTTGAATCAACCTGTATATCTAGGTTAAATCCTAATTTAGTGAAAAGTTCTGCACCACTTGTAACTTCAATAGAAGATCCACTGCCCGTTTGATTTTTAGTAATGACCATTTTCTGTGTAAAATCATCGTAAAACGCACGAACGCCTAATTTAGTATCTTGATTCAATTTTGAAATCAACGTACTCAATGTGTCCTTACTTGGGTCAAGTGAGATAGTAACCGTTTCTTCAACACTGCTACCCGGATTTTTTACTTTAAACTGTAAAGAAGTTGGCATTACCTCTGTACCTAAAAATAATGTGCTCAACTGGTCATTCGCACTTATATTAATCGTATTTTGAGACGTCCATCTCGCTGCTGTCGCAAGTTGTGTAATATTGCTAATTTCTACCGTTTGGTTCGCAGCAGACGGAGCCGCAGTTGCTGTCACAACGTTTTCATTCGAACTCGTCACTTTTTTCTGCAAAAACGTGCTTTGGCGCATCACGCCGTCAAAAATTTGCTTATCTAATGCGTCTAGTAAACGATTCATATCGCGATATGCGTCGCGTTGCCACTCAAGCAATTGCTTTTTTTGTTTTAATTTATCAATTGGCGCACGTTCCACTTTCATTAAATCGCCAACGATTTTATCGATATCCATGCCGCTTGCCAATCCACCTATACGCATCATACTCATATTTGTCACCTCCTAAATTTTTCGATCAACAATTAAACCGACAAATTTCATCATCGCCGCATACATATCTAACAGCTTTTTCGGTGGAATTTCGCGAACTACTTCTTTCGTTCGTTCATCAATAAGCTGGACATAATACTCTTTCAAATCTTCATGCACGTTAAACTTTAACGACGTATGGCTCGGCTGTAAAAATTCGTTCATTCCCTTGACGATTTCTTCAAGTTTTTCTTTTGAAATGCGATCTTCTTCTTGTTTTGCGTTTAGTTGTTGTAAAGTGGTTTGCTCTTGTTTCGGTTGTTCCGTTGGGCGTTCTGTCGTTTTTTCGCTCACCGTTTTTTCATACATATATGTGGAAGAAAGAGAAGAAGAAATTCGTTCAATCATCACCGTTCGCTCCTTTGCATATACGTTCCTACTGCTTATATCGGATGGAAGAAGGGAATTTTGAAGGGGGAAAAGAAAAAACCTCTCGTTCGTTAGAGAGGCTAATACACTAAAAATCGATCAACATGATTACTATTGTTTCAATACCTTTAATCGCTCACTCGCCTTTTCATATCCTTCGTGTGCTGATTGTTCGTAAAAACGGATCGCTTTCCCCATTTGTCCTGTCACTTCGTAAAAAACACCAAGGTTATAAGCCGCTAAAAAACTACCCGTTCCACGGACACAATCGTATTTATCCGTCTCACCAATTTCTAAACAGCGAATGAAAGATCGCTCGATGAACGAAAATACATACGCGTATCGTTCCATATTGTAAAACATCGCATCTATTTATGGTGACTATAACCTTCCATCCGCTATAGGTTTTCAACATTTAATGTATTTTCCTCTCCCATTTTTCTATTAGATATTCGCAATGTGCAATATCACTCACATCATCAATGTCAACCGATCGATCGGATGGCATAATATAAGGAATGGTTTCTGTTGTTAAAAATGAGCGAGTATCTACTAACGCTTCTATTCTCGCAACATACACCGCCCCATTAAGTACATACGTTTTTCTCGCCTTCTGTCTCTGATAAGGAATTTGTTTATTATCATTTAGAGGAGTTAGTAGCCCTTCTTCGTTTACAAAAAACATCCATTCTGGTACCACCTTGCTCTCCGTTACTGATACACAAAAGTTGCTTTTATTTTTTTCACATAAGGAAATAGCTTCATCAATATCTTCTGCCGTTCTTAAAGGAGAGGTCGGTTGTAATACCACTACATATTCATAGTCTGTAAAGTAACTTAATGCATGTAATATAGGATCAATCCCCGGTGTATCGTCTTGTGCTAACTCTTTGGGTCTGAAAAACGGCACCTCTCCCCCCCATTGTTTTGCTATATCTGCAATTTCTTCGTCGTCTGTCGACACAATTATTCGATCTAAAAAGCGAGATTTTTTTGCCTCATCTATCGTCCAAGCAATTAACGGCTTTCCTTTGAGAGGGATAATATTTTTTCTTGGAATTCCCTTCGATCCGCCTCGAGCAGGGATAATGGCTAAAACTTTTTTATCGTTAATCATCCAAAGACCTCCGAAAACTCTAAGTTCGCTCTCTCAAAATCAGGCATCTTTCCTATATCCAGCCAATATTCACGAATAGGAAACACACTTGTCTTCTTTTGTTGATTAATGAGTGTTTTAAACAATGAAGGCATATCGAAATATTCGTTTTTTGGAATTACATCCAACGTTTCTGGATTCAGAACATAAATTCCTGCATTGACAAAATATCGCTCAATCGGTTTTTCTTCAATGGAACAAAGCATTGAGTCATCAATTCTCACAACGCCATAAGGAATTTGATGATGATATTCTCGTACACACATAGTGGCTATTGAATGAGTTTCTTCGTGAAATTGTAACAATTGTTGAAAATTTACTTTCGTTAAAATATCTCCATTCATAACAATAATTGGATTTTCCGGTTTTTCAGAAAAAAGAGATAGTGCTCCTGCAGTGCCTAGTCTCTTATTTTCGTCAAGATATTCTATTTGGACACCCCATTCAAAACCATTACCAAAATAATCCTTAATTATTTCTCGTTTGTAGTTAACCGACAAGTAAAACTTATGAAAACCGTATTCAATAAAACTCTCCAATATCGTTTGCAGAATGGGTTTTGTGCCCACTTTCAACATCGGTTTGGGAATGTTTTCTGTTAAAGGACGAAGACGAGTGCCCAGCCCCCCAGCCATTAAAACAACCCAATTATCAAAAATGATTGGGGCAAAAATGTCATTTGAAAAAATGACATCAACTACTTGATTATTTTCATTTACGATAGGGAGCTGGCGTAGCTTTTTTTCCTGGAACAACTTTTTGATCGTTTGTCTTGATACTCCTTTTTGAATCGTAACAGGATTTTGGTTCATGACTTTCAACACTTGATCTTCCAGAGAAATTCCTTTTAAAATGCCTCTTCGAATATCTCCGTCCGTTACTGTCCCTAAAAGCTGATAATCTTCGTTTACTACTAACGCAATTTGCGCAGCAGTTTCATCTATATTTTTCATCGTTTCAACAATGGAGGTGGAAGGGGAAACTAATAACTCTTTCCAATTTTTCATTCGCTCACTTCCTTAGCTGGACTTCCGTAAACTTTTTTATCGTCATAGATGTTTCTTAAAACTAAAGAACCTGCGCCGATTATTACATTTTTTCCAATTTCAATATTTTGGATAATGTTTGTCCCTGTGCCAATATGCGTTCCTTTGCCGACGGTTACGCTCCCCGACAATACGCATCCCGGTGCAATATGGCAATGATCACCGATATAACAATCATGATCAATGCTAGCCGAAGTATTGATAATCGTATTATCTCCGATTCGAACAAATGGTTGAATGATAGCCCCTGCCATGATTTGCACACCTTCGCCTAACACAGCCGTGTTTGAAACAATAGCTGAAGGGTGAACAATGGTACAAAAACGGTATCCTTTTAATTTAAAGAAAGTGAATATATTTGCACGCATTTTCGTTGTAAATATAGATCCGATAGCATTTACTAATTCAATTGTCTCCGGTTCATATTGCAGTATCGTCTCGTCTGTTCCTAGATAAGCAATATGATAAGGATTCTGTTCCTCTGTGGGAGCAGTATAACCTAAAATTTGTTTTTTCTGCATGAGCAAAATTTCAATTAATACACGGGCATGCCCACCGTTCCCTACAATAATAACCGGTTTCGAACACATTATTCGATAACCTCATCTTTCCCATAGTTTCTCTCTGCTATCTTGCCAATATAATCCCAATAATAGTAGGGTTTTATTCCTGTTCCGGGTCGTTTGACTGTCAAATTATTGAACGTAAACTTTTCTCCTCTTCGGATCGCCTGCGCTGCAACCAAACTTTTTCTTGCTATTTCTTTATTTTTCAACTCTGTCTGTGTTGGTCGTTTTTGTTTTTCACCTAGAGCTTTTTCAACGATGCGGATAGATTGAACCATTTCTTTTAATTCGTTTGGATTTAAAGAAGCTTTATGATCAGGGCCCGGCAATGTCTTATCCAATGTGAAATGTTTTTCGATAATGGTTGCTCCTTTGGCAACTGCAGCAATCGGAACAACGATTCCTTCTGTGTGATCTGATAACCCAACAGGCAGATGAAACTCCTCTCTCATATCATCCATTGCATTTAAATGAACATCTTCATATGGCGTTGGGTATTCAGTAGTACAATGCAACAGTCGAACTTTTCCCTCCAGAAGCATTTTCGCTTCATATGTCTGATAAAAATTCTTGACCGTAACAAACGAAACATCTGTTTTTCTCGCAAAGCCGTAAGCTAAAAATGCTAGTGCATGATGAATTTCTTCCTTCGTTGCCATTCCTGTTGATAAGATAACATCGACACCGTGGAAAGCAATTTTGTGTAGATATGGTGCATTAGTAATTTCACCAGACGGTATTTTAATAAGACTCAATTTTAGTTCTTTAATTAAAAAGTCTACACTTTCTAAATCAAAAGGTGTCGACAAAAACATGATATTTTTTTCATCGCAATATTTCTTCAGTTTTTTGAACTCCTCATAGCTTAACTCTAGCTTTTTTAACATTTCATATTGCGATAAAGACTTACCCATATTCTTTTTTTGATATTCTGCCTGTTGCGCGGATTTTGTCACTAGATGCTCAGTTTTAAATGTTTGAAACTTAATCGCATCCGCACCAGCTTCTACTGCAGCGTCAACTAGTTGAAACGCTAAATCTAACGAGCCATTATGATTAACCCCTGCTTCCGCAATAATCATTGTACCTTTCATACAATCTCTCCATCATAAAATTCTTTTGCTACTGAGCTAATTTCTATGTTTTTTAGTACTTCAAGGATTTTTATAGAGGTGTCACCATTTCCGAAAATTCTATAACGATGTTCTTCTTTAAATTGATAGTGTAATGCTTTCTTAATGGCATTAACTATTTCATTAGGTTCCGGACGACAATCAAACACGGAATGAGGTCTTACTCTTCCTCTCTGCCTATCCCCGATGTTAACCGTAGGCGTTTTCAAATAAGGAGCCTCTATCAGTCCGCTTGAAGAGTTACCAATAATGACATCAGCATATTTCAGCAAGCTTAAATATTTGACTTGTCCTAATGAATCGAAAAGCTTCCGTCTGTTTGGATCTTTGCTTACATATTTACTAATTAAATAATTAATCGTCCTTCCATGGTCATCCGCATTTGCTTTTGTAAAAATCATCGTTGCCTCACTAAAGTGATTCAAGGCTTCTAAAAGCTCTTCTGTACCTTCAATTGGACTGCTACCTAAAGTTGTTGGGTGATGAGTAATTAAAAATACAGGCCTTTCTAAATTGATACCTAATGACTGCTCTAGCTGTTTTTTGGAAAGCAACGGCAATTTCAAAATATTTTCAATACCAGGAGCGCCTACGTTATAAACCCGGCTCGGATGTTCTCCCAACCGAATAACTCGCTTTCGATGTACTTCCGTTGTTACAAAATGAATGTAACTCATTTTCGTAATCGAATGCCGAATCGAATCATCATACGCGCCATATGTGACTTCTCCACCATGGATATGAGCAATCGGTATTCTCCCAATCATAGCTGCTTGAGCAGCTGCTAATATTTCAAAACGATCGCCCAACAACACTAAAATATCAGGTTTTAGCCGATTTAATGAATCAGCAAAACCGATCGTCCCTAATCCGAGCGCCTTTGTAATACCTATAGCCGTATCACTCGATAACAACATTTCCACTTTTTCATTAATTACAAAACCATCTTCTTCAATATGTTTGTACGTTAATCCAAACTCTGGGGATAAATGCATACCTGTTACAATAATTTGTAACTCCAGATCGGAATCTGATTGAATCCCTTTCATCAACCAATATAGTAGACCGTATTCTGCCCTTGTACCTGTTACTACACATATTTTTCGTTTACTCATTTGCATCTTCCCCTAAGTATGGACTGCTAGGAATATTGACAATTTGATTCTTGACTTTCTCTGTTACTGATAAATCGGCTTTCGGGAATCGTTGAAACGGCTCCAAAAGATGTAATGGCTCCCATACAGGTCTTGACATGACGTTATGGTTATTAAATGTCTCTAAAACTTGGTGAATATCATATACCGTCTCGTCAAAAATCAATGTTTGCAACCAATAATTGCTTTTTGCAAATCTTGGCTCTTTAAATAACCGAACTCCTTGACAATCAGCTATCAGCTTCTCATATTGGTGAACAAGTCGACGTTTTTTTTCAATAAGCTCATCTATATATTCAAGCTGCGCGCATCCTAATGCAGCGTTAATATTGGGCAGACGGTAATTGTAACCGATTGTATCATGTTCATATTTCCAAGGATGAGGACGTTTAGCAGTCGTAGTGAGGTGTTTAGCATAGTTCGCTAATTTCTCATCATTCGTTAAAATTGCACCTCCACCGCCTGTCGTAATGATTTTATTTCCGTTAAAACTCAAAGCAGAAGCTTTTCCAAAGTTCCCTGTATGAATTCCTTTATAATAAGAGCCTAACGACTCAGCCGCATCTTCAACCATTATTAAGTTCCATCTTTCGCATACATCAAACAGTGCATCTATATCCACAGGATGTCCAAACGTATGCATTGGCACAACGGCACGAATAATTCGACCTGTTTGTTTATTAACACAGTGATTTCCTCTTATGATTGCCACATCTTTCAAATAATCATCCAGTTTAAATGGATCAATTCCTAACGTCTCGATTGACACATCAGTGAAATGGGGAACGGCTCCACAATAAACAACAGCGTTTCCTGTTGCTACAAAAGTGAGAGCAGGTATGAGCACCTCGTCATTTGGTTGAATGCCAACAATTTTTAAGGCAATATGAAGCGCAGCAGTTCCGTTCACAACCGCAACCGCTCTTTTCACCCCCGTAAATTCCGCTAGCATCCGTTCAAATTGATCGACATATTTCCCGACAGATGACACCCAGCCTGTCTCAATACAATCGGCAACATACTTTTGTTCATTCCCTTTAAACTCCGGTTCATGCAATGGGATAAAATCTTTTTGCGGACACATGCTTTTAATCCTTTTCACCAGTTCTAAAATCGCGCCATTCATATGTTATACACATCTGCCTTATATTGTAATAAATTTCTTTTGTCTGTAAACCATTCAATCGTTTCTCTTAATCCCTTCTTAAACCCTTCTTTTCCTCCATATTTAGGCTCCCAACCAAGCAAAGCTTTTGCCTTTGAATTGTCTGCCCATAGTCTTTCTACTTCGCTTTTTTCCGGGCGCACACGAACATTGTCCGTTTCAATTTCGATGTCGACACCCATCGTTTCTGCAATAAGTCGTGCCGTTTCTCCAATCGAAACTTCAAAATTACTACCGATGTTGATAACTTCACCGATTGCCTGTTCACTGTTCATGACAGAAATAAAACCTTCTACTGTATCCTTCACATAATTAAAATCCCTTGTCGGGTGAAGGGAACCAAGCTTAATTTTACGTGCTCCAGAGGCGATCTGTGTAATAATCGTCGGGATTACAGCCCGCGCCGACTGTCTTGGACCATATGTGTTAAATGGACGAATAATCGCAACAGGTGTATGAAAAGAACGATAAAAAGCAATCGCCATTTGATCCGCACCAATTTTAGAAGCGGAGTATGGGGACTGCCCTTGAAGCGGGTGATTTTCATCAATCGGCACGTATTGCGCTGTTCCATATACTTCGCTTGTCGAAGTATGAACCACTTTCTGAACATTCAATTCGCGCGCTGCTTGCAAAATATTCAACGTGCCTTTCACATTCGTATCAACATACGTATCCGGCGAGTGATACGAATACGGAATAGCAATTAGAGACGCTAAATGCAAGACAATATCGCATCCGCGCATTGCCTCTTTGACACCATGCGGGTCTCTAACATCCCCTGCAAACACTTCAAATTCATTTTTTAATGGTGAATAATCGAGCCATCCCCATGAATTAAATGAATTATAGTAAACAAATGCTTTGACATCGTATCCTTTTCGAACGAGTTCCTCGGTTAAATGGGATCCTATGAAACCATCCGCCCCCGTGATTAAAATTTTTGGTTTCCTCCGAATCATATGGTCAACTCCTTTTTAGCTATAAATGATGATTACTTCAATTTGTTTATCAATGTCGTACATTTTCATAAGTCAGTATATCTCTATAAGACGTCTAGCATGCATTTCAAGAAAAAGTGATACACTCCATTTTTAGATCAAAATCGATTCATACTTCATAGATAGACTACCATATCATGAAAAAATCGAAAAGTTCTTCCCGAACATCAGGTGTTTTGTTTATGAAAAAGATAAATAACTGCATTCTATCGATATATTCATTCAAAAGAGAAAAAAACGAAATGATAGCTTAACTATAGACCGAAAATGATAAATTTTCACAACCAAAAAACATAAAGTTACATACAGGTAATTAATGAGCGAAATTAAACTGTTTTCGGCTCTTCACCAAAAGTTGTACTTGATTTTTTATAACACGTTCTACTGAAGCTTGTAAGGAAGAATCAGCAAATCAATGATTTTTGCACATTCTTGTTTATCACTTGTCAAGTACATGTTGTGTTGATGAACCCTTTTTTCACCAAATAAAGGGGCACTTTATTGAAAAATGGAGCGAAATCATTGTCACGTTACATTGAATAATTTTCCACAGAAAGCAGACAATAATAAGAATCTGCCCCATGAAATGAGAATATCATGATACCAATCCATGTAAAGGGAGCATTTCTAAATGTCAAAAAACTGTTCAATTTAATCAATCGGATTCTGTTCAGTTTTATTTAGCGGTTACATATATTTTCTTAAGAAATAATCTTTAAAAAAATGGCTGCAAATAGTATACTAATTCATATCAAATGGTTAAAAATTCTATTATTTCTTTCTTCACAACATCTGTTACTACCTAACCGAAGAAACTGAATATGATGAAAGGATGAGTATTTACAAAGTTTTTTATTAGTAACCCCCTAAACAGCCATGCCTTGTCTATAGCAGTAACACACGTAAGCAAGTAAAGAAATATAATTGTTATCGAATTGAAGGGGGTGAATCTTTATGAACACTTCATCCAGTAATTAAAAAACCCATTCATCACTTGACAAATCTTTTCATGCGGAATATAAAGGGGGACAATTAAAAATGTATAATTTTCACAAAAAATTTTTTGTAGTTTTATTAGCAGTTATCCTCATATCCTTAAATTTTCTGAGCATGTTAGTCTCAGCTAATACGAGTGGTTCTTCTGTCGATCGGCTCATGAGTGTTATCAAGAGCATTAACACAACGAAAATGACTTCAGAAGATGAGGCAGAAGTGACATTAACAGTGACAGGAACGCCCCGACCAACGACCACGATAAAGCCAAATGATATTATATTAATCATTGATAAATCTGGAAGTATGTCATACGATAATAGACTCGAAGCTGCAAAAAATGCAGCAAAAGAATTTATTGACTTACTAGACTTAACTAAACATCGTGTTGGAATCGTTGATTTTAGCGATACATCATCGACCTTTCCCCTGACAACTGATGCAAATACAGCAAAAGCATATGTAAATCAAATTACATTAGGAGGATCAACTAATACCGGAGATGCAGTCAGGAAAGCAACAGCGTTGCTTGCGAATCATCGCCCTGATGCTCAACCTACAATTTTGATTTTGACAGATGGGGCAGCAAATGATTTTGAAGATGCTAAACAAAGTGCTGCAATCGCCAAAAACGCTGGCATAGTTTTTTACTCAATAGCTTTACTGGCACCAAACGAAGATCCAAACCAAAGTGCACCTAACGCATTACTTAAAGAAATGGCAACATCAGCAACACACCATCATTTCGTACTAGGATCTGTAGGTTTACCTGATATTTATAAAAAAATTGTTCAAGAAATGGGTCTAGCAAGTGCTTATAACGTTACTATTACAGATACAGTTGCCTCTCAATTTGAAATTGTAACTGGTTCATACAGAGATAACATTCCAAAACCTATCGTAAATGGAAACACATTGATTTGGAAAATAACTGAATTAAAAGCTGACCAATTGACTTTTAAATATAAAATTAGGTTAAAAAGCTCTACTGCCACAGGTTCATACCTATTAGGTACAACCCAAACGGAATATTATGATCACGAGGCTAAACCATATTCTTTTAATACTTCCAATCCTACTGTAACTGTTACATATAAATCACCTAGCATTACCTCGGTTCAACCTAGTAAAGGGCTAACATCCGGTGGGGAAACAGTTACTATCAAAGGTCAAAACTTTTCACAAAGAACAAAAGTCTATTTTGGCTCCTATTTGGCAACTGTTCAATCGATTAGTCCCAACGAAATTTCTGTACTTACTCCTATCGGTTCACAAGGATCTGTTACTGTGAAAGTACAGAATGAAGATGGAAAATACGCGACAGATACTTTTACTTATTATGCTACTCCAACAATAAGTTCTGTAACCCCTAATGAGGGACCGATCACAGGTGGAAATAAGATTGCTGTTATCGGATCATACTTTATGAAGGGGGCTAAAGTATATATTAATAATAAATTAGCTACTTCAGAATTTGCAACTAGCAGCAAAGTTTACGCTATTGTACCTTCATCAGATGTTCCTGGTAAAGTGACAATAAGTATTGAAAATCCTGACGGTACAACGGCCGAGTTTCGAAATGCTTATAATTACCTAGCCCCACCCCCAACACCTGCAGTGCAATTGGATAGTATTACTGTAACATCTGGAAACTTAAATGGCGGGGACCAAGTATACATCATTGGAGCTAACTTCGATAAAAATATGAAAGTATACTTTGGAGATCGAGAAGCACTAATTAATTATTATGCAAATTCAAGCAAAGTGCGTGTCTCAACTCCAATCTATGCCAATCCAGGATTTGTTAATGTGAAAGTAGTAAACCCTGATGGATCATCTGATGAGCTTCAAAATGCTTTTGAATATTTATCACCCCCTTCAGCACCGGCACCTCAAATTACTTCATTAACGCCAGCTGAAGCAATGATTGGTGAACAAAAATTAGTTTATATTTTTGGAAAAAATATTTCTTCAAGGGCTAAAGTATATTTTAGTGGAACAGAAGCATCGATGACATTTATAACAACAAGTAAAATTAGAGTCATAACCCCAACAAGCATTATAAGCCCTGGATCTGTCGATGTAACAATTGTGAATCCAGACGGTCAATCGGGAACATTATCAAATGGCTTTACTTATATTGTTCCTGTTCCTGATCCTTTGCCAGTCATCAACTCTTTATCAAACACAAAAGGTAGCGTGACTGGTGGAAATCTCGTAAATATTCATGGTCAAAATTTCAAGAAAGGAATTCAAGTGTATTTTGGGGATAGACAAGCAACTGTTACAAAATTTATTTCTAGCAATGAAATTGAAGTAAGGGTTCCTCCCTCCTCATCTGCTGACCTAGTAGATGTGAAGGTGGTAAATCCAGATAGCCACGAGGCCTCTTTAAATGATGCTTATACGTATGAGGGCCTCCAGCCAACAATTGCATCACTATCTCCTAATAGTGGCTCAAAAGCAGGTGGGAACTATGTTTATATTTTTGGAAAAAACTTTAACGGTAAAATGACCGTTACTGTTGATGGACAAGTAGTTGCATACACCTATCTTTCAACCGATCGAATTCGAATACGCATGCCATCCTCCGATACAACTAAGACAGTTGATATCGTAGTGAACCGTGACGGATTAAGCTCAACCGCTAAATATATGTATTATTAATAAAAATATATATAAACAAAGAATAGGCTAAGGATCCTCGCTAGCCTATTCTTTGTTTAGTAAACTTATAATTCTTTGATCATTAATGATGTCATCAACATATTTTATAACTAATGTATAAAAATTATCTAGTTCTTTTGTTAAAAATAATAAATCGTCACCTGTATAGACATTCTTGTTTTCAAAATACTGAAATTTATTCACAATCCTATTAAACGCAAATGTTAAATTCGATAAAAGTATGTTTTCAAGAAGTTGATTCTGACTGATCTTTTTAAACATTTTTAAAACCTTTGACATCTCTTTTGATGTGATACCACCTATTTTGTTCAATCTTTTTACAAATCGACTCGCTTTTTTCGTTTCCTCCATCAGTATTCGAAATTGATTGATTAATTCTATTATTTTCCAATTATCAAAATTCTTATTTAAATTTTTTTCGTAATCCACTTGAATATTACGCCGCAAAGGGAGATCCCCGATCAAATTTGGGGGCAAAAATTCTGCACCCTTAATTCTCGCACCTAATTCCGATAAATTATATACTTTTATGTTTGGAAGTGTTTCAATCAATTTTTCAAATGACTCTAAGAAGATTTTAAGAGATTGTGTCGTACCAACTCTTTCTCCTCGATTATTTTCTACCCACGTTTCTACATGTAGAGATTGCATCCCTTCGTGTTCTTTAATCCCTTCAGCATAATACTTTCCATCGATTAAAGCCAAATCTTGTCCAACTAAATACACTTCTGAAAAACCTAAGTAAGCAATAACCTGAAGTGCAAAAATAGCCACCGACGGTGCCGAAAACGGAAACGCATATAAGTCTGGGAAGAATAAAGATGATACATTGTCACCAAGAGACCGACATGCAACCAGGTTTCCACCATGTTCCTTTTGTATGTTTGAATTGGACATGGTTTCAAAAATTAATGTCCCATTATATTGCAAATCCTGAAAATGGGTTCGATAGTTCCTATCGCTGGAATCAATACTTAACACAAAATCGGGTGAAATTTCATGGGTTAACAGTGCTCTTAATGCTGAACCCACAGCAAATGTATAAACTGATGTTTCAAGTTTCTTTATTATTTCCATATTCCTTTTCAAAGAAGGCCCGGAAGCAATAAGAACCGCTTTCTCACCTTGGAACACGTCCTTTAGGTCCTTTATATTAACCGAACGATTAACATATTGTAAATTTAATAGAGGCTCTACAATCCAATCAATCGCAAATTTCATTTCCGTGTTGTTTAAAATTTTCCTCGTATTAATCCCCTCATTAATTCGCTTCAAACAATCTTTCAGAATGGTAGAGTCTACCTTTGTATAATTCGGATGTATATGAATACTAACAGGCAAGGAAATAAACCTCGATAAATAATTGGCAAAAACAATCGATGTGAACTCATCGACATAATAAAAACTGATTTTTTCATGGTTTTGTATTAGCTCACGGTTTTTCTCTGAAATCTCGACTTCACTAAAAGGTTCAATGAATATAAAGTGTGCTGCTTTCTCATACATATCGCTATGGAGCAACTTCTGAAGTAGCATTCCATTACCGAACCCAATAATAATTACAAGATGTTGCTCTGTATCGGTTATTTTCTTTAAAAAACGTTCCGCCTCTTTAGCAGGGGAATACATAGAATTTAACGGAATATTTTTTCCATTTTTAATATAAACAAATATTTCTGTTCCATCATCAGAGCACTGAGAGACAATACGATACATCATAATTAAATCCTTTCTCCAATTGAATCTCTTAAATCTTTCAACAGAGGAACAATTTCGTAATCAATCAGATCTAATATATAATCTAGATTCCCATGTTGAACTTGTTGGAGGGATTTCAAAGATATTTCCTCTAAAAATTCCAAATCAATAATATTTGTTTGTACATAAGAGTGGATTCTGGAAAATTCAATAAGCGCTTCCATAATATTAATAAAAGCTGTGGGTATAGAATGTAAATTTCTTTCATTCTCCCGGACTCTGTCTACATAACTTTCTACTTTATCAATATAACTGTTTAGCTCCATATAAAAATCTGAAAGCAACTGATTAGTTTGTACAGCTTTCAAATAACACTTTTCACTCTTTTTTATCAATGCAAAAACTTCATCTCTTCCTAGAGGGACATCATTTTCGTCTACAATAACTAAATTATTTATTTTTATATATTCTTCTAGTTTAGTAAATAACATGTGATGTGTCCCTTCAGATGCAATCATTTGGCCGTTAACAAAAATCATTATGTTCTTCCTCCTAATGAAAAGAGCAGATAACCTACTTAAGTCGGCCATCTACTCTTTTCAAATCAATTGTTCATATTAGCGAAGTAACTGTAGAACACCTTGTGGTTGTTGATTTGCTTGAGCGAGCATTGCCTGAGCTGCTTGTGTAAGAATGTTATTCTTCGTGAACTCCATCATCTCTTTCGCCATATCAACATCACGAATACGTGATTCCGCAGCTGTTAAGTTTTCAGCAGCAGTGCCTAAGTTATTAATTGTGTGCTCGAGACGATTTTGAATAGCCCCTAATTTAGAACGTTCCGAAGATACCCGGCTAATCGCTTGATCAATTGCAGAAATTGCATTGTTTGCATTCGCATTAGTATCGACCGTTAAAGAGTCAACACCTAAGGCATTTGCGCGCATATCGTTAATTGCAATTGTGATTGTTTGGGAAATGTTAGCGCCAATTTGGAAAATTGTGTTTGTAATTCCACCACTCAATAACTTCTGTGTATTGAATTCTGTCGTATTACCGATACGATCGAGTTCGCTTACTAACTGATCGATTTCTTTTTGAATTTCATCACGATCTGCTGTTGTATTTGTGTCATTTGCACCTTGAACAGCAAGTTCACGCATACGTTGAAGGATTGCATGTGTTTCATTCAATGCTCCTTCAGCCGTTTGGATTAAAGAAATACCATCTTGTGCATTTTTAGAAGCCATTTCTAATCCGCGAATTTGTCCACGCATTTTTTCAGAGATCGCAAGACCGGCTGCATCATCGCCTGCACGGTTAATACGAAGACCAGAAGATAATTTTTCCATTGATTTCGCTGCTGCGCTTGTTCCCATTGTTAATTGACGATGCGTATTTAACGCTGCGATGTTGTGGTTAATTCTCATTTTGTATTCCTCCTTGAATTTGTTTTCCCACGTCCATGTGGTTTAGCTAGCAAGAATGAAGTCGGCCGCCCTTCTTTCTTGCTCTCATGTTTATTATCGGTTGTTTTTTTCAAAGTTTAATAGGTTGCGAAAAAAATTTTATACTTTAATGTCAAGAAATTGTGAAAACGGCGATGGTTGTTGTATTTCTTTAACGATGCGAGCTGGATCGTCTTTATGTTTGTTAATGATTTCGTTTAATGCTTGTTCGGCGATCGCTTTGTTGTCTTGAACGATGCGAGCGATGACGCCAGGGACTTGAACACCGCCGATGCTAACGCTCATTTTCTTCCCCTCCTTTCTTTAATTGATGAGATAGCTGTTGAAGCGAAGTCATGGAGGCGAGTGATGCTGCGTTGTTTTCTTGTTGGATGGCGAGATATATTTCTTTTCGGTGCACGTCAATATGTTTCGGTGCGCGAATGCCAAGTTTGACTTGATCGCCGTCGATGGCGAGAACGACGACTTCAATGTCATCGCCAATTTGGATCGCTTCTTTTAATTTGCGCGTTAACACAAGCATGTTCTCGCCCCCTTATTTCGCTTCAACCGTTTCTGGAAACAAGCGATGTTTCGTTTTATACGGTGTATTTGTTAAAATGACTTGCTTGCCGATTCGTTCGTGAACGTTAATGACGACAGGTGCTTGTAAGTTTGCCGTCGTGTTTGTAAACGGCTCGGCAACCGTTAAAATGACGTATAGCGCGACATCGTTTTCTGCTTGAATGTTTAATTGTTCGCACGTCGCATCACCGAGTTCGACTTCGTACGTTGGAAAATAAGAAAACGGCTCGATCATGACAAACGCTACGTCTTTATTTTGTACCGATTGTAAAATCGTAAATGGTGAATCGTGAATCGGCAACAATGCAAACTGCTTTTCATGTTCAAAACCGGGTAGCCCGTTTTCAAATGAAACGATTGCCATGTCAGACAGTTCAACCGTTCCGTGATATTTCGTTTCGATGTTCATATTCATCCCTCATTTATACGCTCACATCGATGCGCAAGTTGTTATGACGCGCTAAATCGATATGCACGACGTTCGGTTTATAGTCGATTTGTACAGGGCGCGGTTCGATATGAATGCGCGCTCCTGACGTTCGCCAATTCATCTCGATGCGCCCTTGTTCAAAGCCGATTTTTACGCTAAATGGGCGTGGAATTAGCCCGACGTTATAGTCAAACGGTGGTCGCTCGCTGTTCGCTTGCGCTTGCATCGCAAGCACGTCGCCACCTTGTTCAATGCGCATTAATTCATCGCCTTGCATCGCTGTCGTTTCTAAATATGATAACCAGCTCGCATAACCGTCTTGCGCTGCTTCTTCAATGCGGCGAAAAATATGTTTTAAGTCGACATCGGCACGCGCTTCCGTTTGATCGATCGTTAAGCGCGGAGGCGTCGTTTTCATTTCCAGCTGCGGTTTCGGTTGTTCAATCGACAGCTCGGCTTGTTGTTGACGCATATGCATATATCCGCGCTCAATCGTGATCGATAGTTGCGGAAATGTCGCTTGCATCGTTAGCTGTGGGATTTTCATTTCAACTCATCCCCTTAACGTAAAAAATCAACGAGCGTCGGTTGAATGATGCGCGCACCGACAGAAAGCGCAGCGCGATGAACGCTTTCTTGCGACTTTAATTCTGTAATAATTTTTTCAATATCCGCATCTTCGTTATCCGAAATCATTCGTTTAGCGATCAGTTGTTGTTCAGATAAACGTTGTTCAACAAGTTCTAAACGGTTGACGCGCGCCCCTAACTCTGCCCGTTCGGCAAGGACGTCGTTTATATGTGTGTCTAATTTGGAAAGCAAGTTGTCTAAATTTCCTGTTGGACTGGCTAATTCGTTTTCAATTTGCTGCAACGTATTAAACAATCCTTGGTTAAACACATTGTTTGGCGTGACATTAATTTTTAATTTAACACCTTTTGCTACTTCGATCATAAAATCATCGTTGTTATTGCTGACAGTTGGCGGTGTTCCGTCTGTCACAGGCGCTTGTTCAATTTTTGTGCCGTTAAAAATATATTTCCCTGCTACTTTCGTGTTGGCGACTTGTACTAAGTCTTTTTTCAACTGCTCAATTTCTCGCGCAATCGCTTGACGGTCTTCTGAACCGAGCGTGCCGTTTTTCGCTTGTACGACAAGCTCACGAGCGCGTTGCAATACACTTGTTGTATGACCTAACGCTGATTCCGAATTTTCCATCCACGTGTACGCTTCGGAAAGGTTGCGTTGAAACTGCTCAATTTCCGTTAAGCTCGTACGATAATGCATCCCTTTCATCGCCACGACCGGATCTTCTGATGGGCGATGAATTTTTTTCCCTGTCGCCAATTGTTGTTGATACGTACCGAGTTTATCGTAGCTTTTGCTTACGTTACGAAGCGTATTATTCGCAAGCATCATTTGTGTTACACGCATTTACCGTTCACCTACCTTCCGACAATCCCCATATTGTTAATGATTTTATCCAACATTTGATCGATCATTGTAATCATGCGCGCGGAGGCGTTATATGCATGCTGAAACTTCATCATATTCATCATTTCTTCATCGAGCGATACGGAGCTAACTGCCATGCGTCGTTCATCAACCGATTGGCGAAGCACTTCGCTATTTTCCGATAACCGTTTCGCCTCTTGCGCGTTGACTGCCATTTGTCCAATTAAACTTTCATAAAAGTTTTGGATCGTTGTTGTGTTCCCTGCAATAGAAAGTGTATTATTTTTCACTTCAGCTAGAGCTAGAGCATTACTTCCATCCCCTGTTCCGACACCTGTTGAAGAAGCCGCTGCAATGTTATCAAGAGATCCATTTTTCGGATCTATTTGATCTGCTATACCTAGTGTACCCATCACATCATTTGGATCTGTATACTTGAAAAAGGGAACATTTGTAGAACCATTCAATCCTTTTCCCTGTTGATGAACTCTATTAAACTCATCAACAAACGCCTTTGCCATGGCATTTAAATTATTTAACATTTCAGGGTACAGCCCTGTACCACCGACATATCCGTAAGAATGGAGTAACGCCCCTACTTTTCCATTCTCTTTGAAGTTCAAAAAATTCAAGGAGTCATTTCCTAATTTCATTTCATTTACATATTTCTCTCCTGTTGTTTCATATTCGACCTTTATTTCATTAAATACACCTGTATTTCCATCCACTAGTTTTCCAAAAGATGTACCGTTGCGATCGGCTAACTCTACCGTAAAACGTCCTTCCGCAATTTTTAATGCACTGCCGCCACTTGGCACAGGAGTTACTTTAACGTTCACATATTGCGACAACTCATCTAACAGCCGATTTCGTTCATCATATAAATCGTTCGGCAAATAGCCGTGCACTTCGACTTCGCTAATTTGTTTGTTTAAGTCATTTAACTGACGCGCCAATGAATTTACAGCTTTCACTGTTACATCAAGCTCATTTTTTATATCATCACGAATGGACTTTAACGAGCTTGATAAATAATGGAACGTTTCAGCGACTGCCATGCCGCGCTGACGGACGACGGAGCGCGCGCCTGAGTTTGACGGATTGACGGCTAAATCTTGAAGCGACTGCCAAAAACGGTCAAGCGTCTTCGCAAGCCCTTCGTCTGATGGCTCGTTCATAATTTCTTCCATTTTATACAACGCTTCTGCACGCGTATTCCAATAGCCGTATTTCATATGTTCGCCACGATATTGGACGTCTAAAAATTCTTCGCGCATTCGTTGCACTGTGCCGCCTTCCACACCTGTTCCCATTTGCCCTGGCATGACAGGACGGTTTTTCGACGCAAACGGATATGGCGGCGTTTGTTCAAAGTTCACCCGTTGGCGCGAGTAACCCGGTGTGTTGGCGTTTGCGATATTATGCCCGGTGACGTATAGCGCTTGTTGTTGGGCGGTCATCCCGCGCCGTACCGTTTCTAATCCATGAAATGTTGAAAGCACAAAAAAACCCCCTTACGTTTTTGCTTCAAACGACGACCGCGGCGGCAGTTCGTCCGTTCGCTTCGGGTCGTACGTCACATCTTGTTCGTTCGGTATCATAAGATCAAGGGTAAAATGAATGAACTGAAGCGACTGTTGCAATAGTTGCATATTGAGCTCGTTTTGCTCTTTCAACCGTGCGATTGTTTCGCTTAAGTCACCTGCTAGTCGAAGTAGCTTTGTACGTTCCGTTTCTTCCAACTGTTCCGCATAACGACGAACCGTCCGATCTTCTTCAGGTAAATGTGAAAGAAGGCTCATTCGTTCGCTCTCGAGCTGACGAATGGCCATGACATATTTTTGTTCTTTCGCCATCATTTGTTGTAACGCATGAATGTCGCTTTTTTTAATCGCTTCTGTTTTTTGTTGTGCCAGCTGCAACAGTCCACGGTGAAATGTCAGCAGCTTTTCCATAAGATCGATCATGTTCATTCGCCCCGTCATCGTTTATAATAGCGCAACACGCTTTCTGCAATGGCACGCGCATCGATCGCATACGTGCCTGCTTGCACTTCTGATTTTAACCGCTCCACTTTTTCTAACCGTTCCGAAGAAAATTTGGCCGCTTCTTGCAATTCTTTCGCCGCGCTTGAAATTTCGACTTGATCTGTTTTTTTCGTCGCTTTTGTTGGCTTTTCAACGCGCGACGTCCGTTCATACGGATTGACGCTCATCGGCTGAATACGATTAATTTTCATCATCCCACCTCGCTTTTCCCGTTCTTCTTTCCTTATGATTATTATCGGCTAAAAGAAAAAAATGTTTAGTCGTCTCTCTCTGTAAAATATGTCGTTTGACGTTTCGCTTGTTTTTGTCGTTCCTCTTCTCGCTGAATTTTCGTCATTTCTTTCTGGATACCACCAATGCACTTTGAACATAGTCGCCCTTCGCGTATCGTTGCTCCACACTTTTCGCACGGATAACCGAGGTTCGGAAAATGAACGAGCTGCAGGCGTCCTTTTTTAATCCATTTAACAATTAACGCTTCGTCTACCCCTGTGGCATCCACCACTTGTGGCATCGTTGCCGTTCGATTTTCCCGTTTTCGAATAAATGCATACACTTTTTCAAACAATTTTTCTTCTTCTTTATAACACGCCTCGCACACATCTCGAAATTGCGTCCGCACAAACAAACTTCCGCATTTTGGACAGTTATCTAACATATTGCTCCCCCTCACGTGTAAATATTAATAATCAATCCTTGAATTTCACCGACAAGCCCAAGCAAATCAAGCCCCTTTTTTTCTTTTTCCAACACCGCATTTGTCAGCTCGACTAACTTTTGATCGACTTCTTTCACAAGCTTATAAATTTTCGTCCGTCCCCCGCGACTAAATCCGCGCTGTTCCTCGAGCTGCAAACTATTTTTCACCGCATCGTCTAAAAATTGCTTCACAAGCTTTTTATATTTTTTTAAATCTTCTACCGTTCGCGACTCAGCTAACTTTTTCCCTTGCGCTTCAATTTCTTGCGCCATCGTTTGAAAACGTTCAAATAACACGTCGCTTTTTTTCTTATGCATCACTTCGGTAAACGACACCGATTCCATCGGCGCATCGTCTTTTTTCTCGACACGATTCAACGACGCCCGCGACACTTTTTGCACTTCCATCATCGTTCACACCTTTTTTCTTTTTATTATGCCACACGTACAAAAAAAGGGCGAGGTCGCATCGACCTACCCTTTTCACCCATTAGCTTTTTAACAATTGTAAAATTCCTTGTGGGAGCTGATTTGATTGCGCCAGCATCGCCTGTGCTGCTTGGTTTAAAATGTTGTTTTTCGTAAAGTTCGTCATCTCCATCGCCATATCTGTATCGCGAATGCGTGACTCTGCAGATGTTAAATTTTCATGCGCTGTTTTTAAGTTGTTGATTGTGTGCTCGAGACGGTTTTGGTAAGCGCCGAGCTTGCCGCGTTCTTCGGATACTCTGCGGATAGCTTCGTCAATAGCTACAATCGCAGATTGAGCTGATGCATGATCGGTTACTGTTACTGAATCAATTCCTAATCCTGTCGTGGTCATGTCGCTTATGCTTAATCCAACCACTTGACCTTCATTTGCACCAATTTGGAAGTTGCTTTCTGTTCCTGTGATTTCCACATCGCCAGTTAAACTACCGAGCGTGTAGGCGCCATTTGTAGTAACCGTAATCAATGAAACCCCTGTGTATTTGCTGTTCGTGTCATCCCAACCTTTAAAAGTAACGGAACCCGCACCAGCCGCAGCCAAATCGGTTGCTTTTCCAATCACTGCACCGCTACCATTTGTTAGCTCATAAATGTTGTCTGTGCTATTCCAAGAAATACTATACGTTCCTGCTTTTAAGCCGCCACCAGTTGTGATATTTGCCACCCCAGTTACCGATAAAGCAGTCGTTTTCAATGGATCTTGATCCACTTTTGTCCCAAAAGTTCCATCAAGCAATGCCGTTTTGTTAAAATCAGTTGACGTAGCTACACGTGTAATTTCTGTTTTCAACTGCTGGATTTCTTGATCTAATGCCGCACGGTCTTCAGCTGTATTTGTATCGTTAGATGCTTGCACCGCTAACTCACGCATTCGTTGAAGCATGCTATGAACAGAACTTAACGCCCCCTCCGCTGTTTGAATAAGCGAAATGGCATCTAATGCGTTGCGTTCTGCGACTTCTAATCCGCGAATTTGCGAGCGCATTTTTTCGGAAATGGCTAACCCTGCTGCATCGTCTGCTGCGCGGTTAATGCGTAAACCAGAGGAAAGTTTTTCTAAGTTTTTCGCTGTATTCGATTGGTTGACCGCTAAGTTACGATAAGCGTTTAAGGCTTGAATGTTATGGTTAATTCTCATTTTTGCCTCTCCTTTACTCTGTCATAATAAATTGTTCATATGTCGCCGCTTTTTTTGCCGCAACGTTTGTTGTCGGTTGTTTTTTTAGTGCCTCGTTCCATGCTGTCGCAATGTCTTTGGCGATCGTTAACACTTCTTGCATCATGGCTACGTCTTTTTTCATATTGGCATCAATAAGACGCTCGGCCATATAGTTGTATAGCGCATCTAATTGATGAGCGATAATGCCTGCGTCATAATTTAACCCAACACCTAGTCGTTGTAAAATATCGTTTGCTTTTTGCAATCGTTTATTGGCGTGAATGTAGTCGCCTTTTTTTGTGCTTGCGATCGCTTCTTCTACACTTTCAATTAACCCTTCATAAAGTAGCGCTGTTAATTGTTGCGGCGTTTTTTTATACACCGCTTCTTCTGTTAAAAATTCCACGCGCTCACTCTCCTTTTATCGTTCACCTACTTTATTTATCGTCACGATTTTTCAATGTTTAATAGTTTCGTTCCATTTTTTCAATTAAAATTAAAATTTCTGCAATGACCGCGTATAGTTGTGGAGGAATTGTATCGCCAAGGTCAAGATCAAGCAAATGTTGTACGAGCGCGGCATCTTGTTCGACGGGCACTCCGTTTTGTTTCGCGAGTTCGATAATTTTTTCTGCCACATAACCGCGCCCGTGAGCGACGACGGTCGGCGCTTTATCTCCTTCTTCATAGCGAATGACCGCCGCCGACGGACCGTTTATTTCCCGTTTTCGTTTTTGGTTAAAGTACATCATATTGTGAAATCATATCCTTTCTCCGTCCATGTTGCCCGTTTCGGCTCATTCATTTTTTCTTCTTTTTTCTCAAACGTCGTAAATTGCACGTGACCGACGCGGTAGCCGATGTCTTCCAACCTTTTTGTCGCCGTTTCCACGAGCGGACGCATGCGCTCTGCAAAATCTTCGCGATCGTTACGAAACGTCACAGAAATTGTTCGCTCGTTCGCACTTAACAGCACACCGACATCGCCGAGCTTTTTCGTTTCAAGTAAAAAGTATAAACTGCAGTTTTCCCAATCGACTCGTTTTCCGTCGTTTCGCGCATTGACATATACTTTCACATCTTTTACTTCCTTTTGTAGCAACAACGGGATCGTAAAAAAGAGCGTTTGCATCGCGCTTCCTTGATCGTTTTTATTCAGCAGCTGTTGCCCAGTCATATTCGTCAACGCTTGTTCTGCTTGTTTCGCTGCTTCTCCACCTGTCTGCGCCAATTTCATAAGAAGTCCTTTCATCGTTTCTTCCGCTTGTTCGCTTTCACCGTTAAACACGAGTGCATTCGCCATATCGGTTTCATGCATCAAGCCGAGGCGACGAATCGTTTGTAGCATATGACGCGCGGACGGCTCCGGTTGGACAACATCGTTCCATTGCGCGAGTAATGCTTGCTCTGGCGCTTGCTGTTTAAGAGACTGAGCGTCAACAAAATGTTTCACTTTCACATCTGACGGCTTAAATTGCATTTGTTCAAGCGTACTTTTTACTTGTTTTACGATTTTTTGCGCTTCCGCCATTTGCCCTTTCTCTAACAGCTTTTTCGCCTCTGCCAATTGCGAACTTGCTTGCAGTAATTTTTTCTCCATCGTCATATCGGCAAACAACATCGCATCGCTTTTTAAAATCGTTTGGTCGAGCTGTTTAATCGTCGTTTCTAGCAATTGTTTTGCTTGCGGTCGCGCCGCTTGCTTGTATTGAGTAATGAGATGATCGATCGCATCTAAATTGCGCATCATATCGCGCTTCGTTTGTTGGAACTGTTTCGTCGCTTCTGCCATCCGTTTCGTGACCATTTGCACGATAATATCTTTTGATTGCAAGCCGAGCGCAGCTAACGATTCGTACGCCGCATCATCAGCTGTTGAGATATTGTTTGGCAACAACGTCTGTTCAACTTGTTGAAGCGCTTGAACGACCGTTTGTCTTGCGGCCATTTCTCGCCCGTTTTCTGCAAGCTCATCAGCACGAGCAAACGCTTCATGAAGTGACGGTTCCATATGTTGAGCGAGTTGCGCACGCGCCACGTTTAGCGCTTCTTTCACATTTGGCTCCTTTTGTATCGTTTTCATCGCTTGAGCGATAGCAGCACGTACATCATTCGTTGCACGTTTTCCATTTTCCGCCGTTGCAAGGGCTGTGAATAGCTGTTGGCGTTGTTTGTCGAGCATTTGTGTAACTTGCTGAAGCGTTTGTGACATATTTGGTTGTTTAGCAAGTGTCGCATCACCTTGAAGCTCACGAACCGCTTCTGTCAGCGTCATCATTTGTTGTTCAAGGCGATCGGCAATCATATTTGCACGATGGACATATTCAGGCGCGAGCTGTTGTTCGATGGCACGTAACGTTTGCACGAGCTTTTGCTGTGCCTCTGCACCACGACCAACCGCTTCAAATAATTTTGCTTGATTTAATGCTTGAATGACTTTCTCTGCCTGATCTGTTGGCAACGAACGAGCGACTTCTCTCACTTGCGGCTCCACTGCTCTCACATTCGGAGCGCTTTCTGTTTGTTTCCGTACTTCAGAGACCTGCTTTAACTGTGCTTCTTTGGCTTCCAACGCCGTGGTTGGCGCATTCGCTCGGATCACTTCTTTCGCTGTCCGCACGACATCCGCAATCGCTTCTTCTTCCACCGTACGTAATGCTTGCACGAACTGCTGACGGGCTTCTACACTTCGTCCAGCTGTCTCGAGCTGTTTCGCCTGCTCGAGCGCACGAGCGACTTTCTCTGCCTGATCTGTTGGCAACGAACGAGCGACTTCTCTCACTTGCGGCTCCACTGCTCTCACATTCGGAGCGCTTTCTGTTTGTTTCCGCACCTCGACCACTTGTTTCAGTTGTGCTTCTTTGGCTTCCAACGCCGTGGTTGGCGCATTCGTTCGTACCGCTTCTTTCGCTGTCCGCACCACTTCCGCTGTCGCTTCTTCCTCCACCGTACGTAATGCTTGCACGAACTGCTGACGAGCTTCCACACTTCGTCCAACCGTCTCCAACTGTTTCGCATGTTCAAGCGCACGAGCGACTTTCTCTGCTTGTTCTGCCGGTAACGTACGAGTGAGTTCTCTCACTTGTGGCTCCACTGCTTTCACAGTCGATGCACTTTCTGCTTGCTTACGCACTTCAGTAACTTGCTTTAACTGCGATTCTTTCGCTTCTACTGCCGTTGCCGGCGCATTCGCTCGGATCACTTCTTTCGCTGTCCGCACAACGTCCGCAACCACTTCTTCTTCCACCGTACGTAATGCTTGCACGAACTGCTGACGGGCTTCTACACTTCGTCCAGCTGTCTCGAGCTGTTTCGCATGTTCAAGCGCACGAACGACTTTCTCTCCTTGATCCGCTGGTAACGTACGAACAACTTCGCGTACTTGCGGCTCGATTGCTCTCACATTTGGGGCACTTTCTGCTTGTTTCCGTACGTCAACCACTTGTTTCAGTTGTGCTTCTTTGGCTTCCAACGCCGTGGTTGGCGCATTCGCTCGGACCACTTCTTTTGCTGTCCGCACCACTTCCGCTGTCGCTTCTTCTTCCACCGTACGTAACGCCTGCACCAACTGCTGACGAGCTTCCGCACTTCGTCCAGCCGTCTCGAGCTGTTTCGCCTGCTCGAGCGCACGAGCGACTTTCTCTGCCTGATCTGTTGGCAACGAACGAGCGACTTCTCTCACTTGCGGCTCCACTGCTCTCACATTCGGAGCGCTTTCTGTTTGTTTCCGCACCTCGACCACTTGTTTCAGCTGTATTTCTTTTGTTTCTAACGGCGATGTTGACTTACTCGGTTGATCCCCTACTGTACGTAACGCTTGAATAAGGTCGTTTTTTGCTTTTTCTCCTAATTGTTGTACACGTTCAACGGCTTCATATAGTTCCTTCGATTCGGTGCGTGGTAAAATCGTCTCTTTCAGCTGACGAACCGCATCTTCAACATTGCGAGCAGTGCGCACGATGCGTTTCGCTTCATCGACGACTTGCTTTTGTACAGGTGAGGACGGTTGTACCGGAACGTCTTCCTTCTTCTCTACAGAAGCAAACGCTTCAAGCAATCGTTGTTTGGCACTAAGTGGTTGGCCTGAGCGATACAACTGTTCTGCCTCTTGTAACGCTGGACCGAGCGTTTGACGAACGACGTCACTTCCTTTTGCGATAGCGATCGCTTTGGCGACAATCGGCTCACGTTCAATTTGTTGACGAATGATTTGCAACTGTTTCTCTTGCGTCGTTGCCCGTTCTGTTTGTACGTCATTCGTTTTCTTTTCGTTCACTTCTGCCATAGCGATAGCTTGCATAATGCGGCTGCGGGCAAACGATTCATGACCTCTCTCTTTCAGTACAGTCGCTTCACGAACAGCTTTCGCAATCTCCTCATGCCCGTTTTCTTCGGCAAACTGTTTCGTCCATTCGATGACGCGATCGATATTTTTTTCTTGTTGTAGCTGTGTACGTAATTCGCTAATCGTTTGCGACGGTTGTTTAGCGATTGGAGTAAATGAAAAATGTGCGTCAATGGCGCGCACGATATCATGTAGCGACTCACTTAACGGCTTGCCGTGGAGTGCTTCATGAACCGCTTGTAACTGCTTTACTGTCATATCAAGCTTTTTACTTGCGGCAATTTGAATCGTTTCTAATTTTTGTTCAACCGTTCCTTTCCCTTCTGCTAAAAATGTGCGCAATGCCTCTACCGTTTCGCGAGTGAGCGGCAGTTGCTTTTGAGCGACGATCGTTGCCGCTTGGCGAAGTTCAGGCGTTTCAAACGTTTCAAATGATGATGTGGAAGGAGGTGTCACAACCTTCCCTTCGACCACATCTCCATTCCCACCTGTCACTTGCACTTTCACTCTTCCAGAAGGCGGCACGTCTCCTTCAAAACGAAACCGAATGTCAACCCCTCGCAATTGCACGATCGCTTCTTTTTCACTTACTTGCTCTTTCACGACCGCTTCATACACATCTCCGGCTTTTAACGTCACAGTCGTTGACGATGAGGATGCCGAGCGATAATGTCCGTATCCGCGAATTTCCATAACGACCCATCTCCGTTCTCCAATATTCCTACTTTTTATATCGACCATCGTTGCGCACTTTTCAATGGGATTTTGTTCCCAACTATGAACGGATGAGCGTAAACGAACAAATATCACGCGCCCCTGCATCATACAGAAGTTTTGCTGCTTCGTGCACCGTTGCGCCTGTCGTGTAAATATCATCCACAATCACAATGCGCTTTTCTGCCACATTTTCTCCGGTGAGACAAAACTTCCGTCCAGTGAAACGTTCACGTCTCGTTTTTTTTGATTGTTTTTCATCATCGATACGTTGCAAAGCAAAAATCATCGGCAATGGCAAAAGGGAAGCGATCGCCTCCGCTTGATTAAATCCGCGTTCAGCTAGTCGAGAAGGGCTAAGAGGAATGGGCACGAGGCATACATCGGAAGAAAAATGTTTAGAAAAAACGGCGCGAACATCGTGACGAAACGCTTCGACAAGCGCATAATCGCCGCGAAATTTAAAACGGTTCATCACTTCTTTCATCCAATCATTGTACATATACACCGAGACATTTTGTTTCAAAACACTTTTTCGTTTTTCCCACGCGATGCAATCTTCACATACCGCCTGATCAGTTAAACGGCTACATCGCTCACAACGATTCCCTTCTAAACGAATAAAGCGTGCACGGCAACGCGGGCAACAAACATCCTCTTGCCGAAGCGTCAAAAAGATCGAAAAAGACATTTTCGGCATCCAATCATCATGACAAATGACACATTTCATTCGTCAAGCAACCCTCGCTTTCGTGCTTCATCGTTCATACGTACAATATGGCGCTTTGCTTTAAGCATTGCTTTCGTTTTTCCAAAATGAAAAAAGCGAATGTCACCTGTCGGATATTGCGCACTTCGCCCGACTCGTCCAGCAATTTGTACGAGCGCACTTTCTGTAAAAATCGGTTGTTCTGCACCGAACACAGCGACGTCAATGTTTGGCACAGTCACCCCACGCTCTAAAATCGTCGTTGTGACGAGAATAGGAATGTGTCCGCGACGAAAAGCGAGCACTTTTTCTTTTCGTTTCGGATCTTCAGCATGCACCCCTTCAATGAGAGGATGAAATTGTTGTAAGTACGGGACGACTTGTTGTAAAAAGTCGATGTGAGGGACGAATAAAAAGGCTTGCTTCTTTTGTGATAAACGTGCATGGAGCCATTGAATGACACATAGCGGTAAACGGTGGTGGCGCCACTTTTTTTGCCAATTGCCGCACCATTCGAATGTAGGGACAGGGAGCGGGTGACGATGATAACGGGCTGGGATCATGGCCGCCTTTCGTTTTCCGCTTTTTACTTCATGTTGCCATTGCTCGTTTGGGGTTGCAGTTAAATAAATGAGTGAAGACGTCGGTTTTCGGGCACGTTCAACGGCGTACGAAAGCATCGGATCAACGCTATACGGAAACGCATCGACTTCATCAACAATCATGACATCGAACGCCCGATAATACCGAAGCAATTGATGCGTCGTTGCCACCGTCAATGAAGCAAGTTTGCCACGGTCTTGGCTACCGCCATATAATGCCGCCATATCGACCGATGGAAATACGCTCGCCAAGCGCGGAGCTAGCTCTAACACGACATCTGTGCGCGGAGCGGCGATGCAAACGCGCTTTCCGTGCGACAACGCCAAATTGATTCCCGCAAATAACACTTCCGTTTTTCCTGCACCACATACGGCCCAAACGAGCAATGAGTCGTTTCGATCAATCGCATGACACACTTCATCGGAAGCAAGTTGTTGGGCTGGGGATAGTTTACCGCTCCATTTTAGCGGTGAAGAAAAGGAGGTGGAGGGAATTGGACCAGTCCATATGACGAGCGGATTGCATTCGCTACATCGTCCCATCGTGACACATTTTCGGCAATACGTACATATACGTCCACAACGAGCGCACGGAAAAGACGCAAAAAGTTGTTGATCCTCGTTGTCGCATCGCACACAACGATACCCTTTTTTCGTTTTCACGATGCTTTCTACAACTTGAACATACTTCTCATCATAGGGAAAAGAAAGTTCAGACTTTAGCAACTGTTTGCCTGCCATATACAAACGAATCACCCCACTAAAAAAGAAGTGGACGAGTCGCCCACTTCTTCTATTCGCGCTAATCAAAAAAATTCCTGTTTATTTTTTATACCAACCGAATCCCATTGCCCCTTCACCTAAATGTGTGCCGATGACCGGACCGAAATAACTAAGGAAAAATTCAACGTGCGGGTATTGTTGTTCGAGCTTTTCTTTCCATGCACGCGCTTCTTCTTCACGATTCGCATGAATGATGACCGCACGCATCGGAACGCCGAGCATCGCATCTTCCGCAAATAGCTCTTCTATTCGGCTTAACGCTTTTTTACGTGTACGAATTTTTTCAAACGGCACGATCACTTTATCAACGAAATGTAAAATCGGTTTTACTTGCAGAAGGCTGCCGATAAACGCTTGTGCGCCACTTAATCGACCGCCGCGCTGCAAATGCGATAAATCATCGACCATAAAATAAGCGCGCACCGATCGTTTCATTTCATCTAGCCGCGCAATAATCGCCTCTGGATGCATACCTGCTTGCGCCATTTCTGCCGCTTCCATCGCATAAAATCCTTGCATCATGCAGCTAATTTCCGAATCATATGCATACACGCGAATACCTTCGACCATTTGACCTGCGGAAACGGCTCCTTGATACGTTCCGCTAATGCCGCTTGATAAATGAATGGAAATGACCGCGTCGTATTGTTTCGCAAGCTGTTCGAACGTTTCAACAAATAGTCCAATCGGCGGCTGTGATGTTGTCGGCAGTTGTTCGTTCGTTTTAACTTTGTCAAAAAAATCTTCTGCGCTTATATCGATTTCTTCTCGATACGTCTCCGTTCCAAAGACAACACTTAAAGGAATGATATGTATATTCAACTGTTCACGAATATGCTTCGGGATATATGCAGTACTATCTGTTAAAATCGCCGTTTTCATCGCCTATACCTTCCTTGTCCAAAATTTTTCCTACTTGCATTGTACTATATTATAACTATCCTTGCATTGAAAAAGGTTGTCGAATCGATTCGACAACCTTATTTCACTTCTACCCAGCCATTTTTAATCGCAACGACAACGGCTTGCGTTCGGTCGTTCACATTTAATTTTTGCAAAATATTGCTTACATGGTTTTTCACCGTTTTTTCGCTAATAAATAGCGCATCGGCAATGCCTTTATTGCTTTTTCCATCCGCTAACAACTGCAACACTTCGCATTCGCGGCGCGTCAATAAATGGTACGGTCGGCGTACGTCTTGTTTTTGCTTCTCTTGTCCCATCGATTCCCCTGCAACGAGGCGACGATATTCTTTCACAAGATTATGCGTCACTTTCGGATGCAAGTACGAACCGCCTTCTGCCACAACACGAACCGCTTCAATTAAGGCATCTGCATCCATTTCTTTTAACAAATATCCCATCGCCCCCGTTTGCAACGCATGCATGACGTAACTTTCATCATCATGAATCGATAAAATGATCACTTTTGTATCCGGATACGCCTCAACGAGTTGACGCGTTGCCTCTACCCCATTGACATGTGGCATATTAATGTCCATAATGACGACATCTGGCTTATATTGCTCGACAAGCGCCAACGCTTCGTCTCCATCGCTTCCTTCCGCGACGACTTCAAAATCTTGTTCAAAATCTAAAATGCGTTTAATTCCTTCTCGAAATAGTTTATGGTCATCAATTAAAACGATGCGCGTTTTCATAGCTGTCGTTCCCCTTTCTCTTCCGTCTTACGGAGCGGAATAGTCATCGTCACAATCGTTCCGCGTCCAAGTTGTGAGTAAAGATGTAGTTTTCCTTCTAACCATTCGATGCGCTCACGCATGCCAATTAATCCGAATGCTTTATCTTTTTTTTCATTCGGATTAAATCCTTTGCCATCATCTTTCACGACGATCAGCAAACTATCTTTTTTTAGCTCCATTTTCACTTGAATCTCCTTTGCCTCCGCATGCTTTAACGCATTTTGCACCGCTTCTTGCACGAGGCGGAAAATAGCGACTTCAAAACGATCGGATAAGCGGCGTACTTCTCCTATGTATGTAAACGTAATCGTTTTTTTATGATATTCCTCGATCGTTTGTAAATATTTTTTTAACGTCGGAATTAAACCGAGGTCGTCAAGCGCCATTGGACGTAAATCGTAAATAATGCGGCGCACTTCGTATAAAGCGGAACGCACCATTTTTTTTAAATCACGCATTTCACGAATCGCTTCCTCCGCACCGCGTTCACGGTAAATGCGTTCAATTAAATCGGAACGCATAATGACGTTCGCGAGCATTTGCGCAGGTCCATCATGAATTTCCCGCGACAATCGCTTCCGCTCTTCCTCTTGTGCCTCAATAATACGAAGTCCAAATTCCTGTTTTTCATTTGCGCCAGTAATAAACTCGCTCAGCTCGCGGAAATCTCCGTTCAAATAGTTTAGCACAACCGTCACTTGACCAATTAAATGATCGGCTCGCTCAATCGTTTCTTTCACAGAAGCAAGCCGTCTTTCTAACTCATCGCGACGTTGGCGAAGCTGTTTTTCTTTCTCTTGCGCCATCGCTAATTCCATTTGTAAAGAATGCGCTTTCTCATACGCTTGGCGAATTTCATCTTCCGTATAGCGGGAGAAGTTTTTACTTACATCGGATAATCGTTGCCGAGCCAACCGCGCTTTCATTTCTAAGTGATCTGTTTGATCAATGACGCGTTTCACTTCTTCTTTTGTTTGTCGGAGCTCTTCAAGCAGTCGTTCGTGTTCCTTGCGTGACTGTTCGCTAATATGAAAAATTTCCGCTTTACTTTGGTCGACCGTTTCAATCATTTTTTTTACAATTCGGTCGAGCTCTTTTGCATTTATTTTTTTATTGGACATACACACCACCTAAAGGAAAAATGACCAAAAGTCAAGCAAAATGACTTTTCTGACTTTTATTTGAATATTCTTCTTGCTTTGAACATTGGGCATATCGTTTTATAATCTTTATTATAGCATGTTTCACCTATTTCTATCAGCATTTTTCGACAACAAACGCACAACATTCCAATAATCATTCGAGGTGATTACACGTTGTTAGAGGTATACTATACGGTAAAAGGATATGGAGAGGCAGAAATCGTCATTGAAAAATCGCGCTTCATTTGTTATGTCGAGCGCGCGACAACAGAAGAAGAAGCGATTCGCTTTATTCAACAAATTAAGAAAAAACATTGGGATGCAACGCATAATTGTTCGGCATATATGATCGGCGAACACGATCACATTCAAAAAGCAAACGATGATGGCGAGCCGAGCGGCACGGCAGGCGTTCCGATGCTTGAAGTATTGAAAAAGAAAAAGTTAAAAAACACCGTCGTCGTTGTGACACGATATTTTGGTGGCATTAAACTCGGCGCTGGTGGTCTTGTGCGCGCTTACGGAAAAGCGGTGACAGAAGGACTAAAAGCCGCAGGCATTGTCGAACGTAAACTGATGCGCATCATGCATACAACGATTGACTATACATGGCTTGGGAAAGTGGAAAATGAACTACGCGCCTCTATTTATGCAGTGAAAGACATTCATTATGCGGAACACGTCACGATCGACACATACGTCGAAGAAAAACAAAAAGACGATTTCCGCGCATGGATGACAGAACTGACAAACGGGAAAAGCACCATCACAGAGGGCGAGCATGTATATGTGGAATTTGATATTAAAAATGATTAAACAATTAATGATTTTCTCATTGAATCTTTATAAACCTCGCCTTATAATTTAGAAGGCAATGAAATAAATACTCCAGATGACGTCAAGGAGAGAAGATTATGCGACAAACCGTAAAGAAACGATATAAAAGGAGGAGAAAACCTAGAATTTTTCTTTTTTTTATCTCGGTTTTTGCCTTCTTTGTATTATTCTATATTGGATATATTGGTTACCAAACGTACCAAGCAGCAAGTCATTCATATTCAAAATTAAAAAACGAGAAAGAAAAGTCGATTTTCCAACAAGTAGCTGTTCATATTCCAAATCATCCTATATCCATTTTAATCATGGGAATTGAAAATTATTCAACAGAAGGAGAAAGGGGAAGATCAGACTCACTCATTGTCGCTACTTTTAATCCAAAAGACCAATCGATGAAAATGTTAAGTATTCCGCGGGATACGAAGACATATATTCCTGAACTAGAGCGGAAAGATAAAATTAATCATGCATACGCTTTCGGTGGAAAAGAAGCGACAATAAAAACAGTTGAACATTTGTTAAATATCCCTATAGATTACTACGTAACTGTAAATTTTGAAGGTTTTGTAAACATCATTGATAAGCTCGGTGGAGTAGAAGTGGAGGTTCCTTTCGATTTTTATGACATAAATAGCGAATGGAAAAAATTTTATTTCAAAAAAGGGAAGATGGAGTTGGATGGAGAAGAAGCACTCGTCTATGCTCGTATGCGTAAAAAAGACCCACGTGGAGATTTTGGAAGAAACGAGCGACAACAACAAATTGTACGAGCTGTCATTGATAAGCTATCTTCGCCCTCCATTATCTTTAAAATTGACGATATAATGGAAGAAATAGGGAAAAACGTAGAAACAAATATGTCTATTAGTGAAGCTATTGCGTTTAAGACAAAATATTCCAATTTCAATTCATCAAAAATCGAAACGTTGAAATTTGAAGGGGAAGATGAATACATCGATGGAGTATATTATTTCGTTCCATCAGAAGAGTCTTTACAAAAAATACAATCAACGCTTCAAGAACATTTAGACACTAAGCCGCCCCACATAGCTAAATTACAATAATTAAAAAGAGGATGTCGAACATCCTCTTTTTAATTATTCAGCTTTACGAAATACTTCCCAGAAAAATAAAAAGCACATATCCGCTATCAAACCGAGTAAAAATCCTAATACAGCCTTTTTACTCGGATTCATTCCACTTTCTGACACACTTATTTCGTCAATCACTACAGTCGGTCTTAGATCAAGCAATGTAAGTTCCAAATCATATAACAACCTTTCTCTCTCTATCCGTTCTTCAACAGTTTCAATGGAACGAGTATATTCAATTCTTTGTTTTAATAAATTATACTTCTTTTCATAAAGGGAATTACTTTCATTTAGGAACTGTTCGACTACTGCCTTCAACGTTCGTTCAACGTGTTTTTTATTAGAACCTGTTAATTGCAACTCAATAACTGGTGTATTGCCAAATGTGACATTGAGTCTTTGTCTCATTTCACTCACATTCATTGGGGGATGAAAATTACGATAAGTGTTCTCTAAGAACTTTTGAGACAATAGTCGTTCTGGAACAAGTTTTGGGTCAGTTAAACGAGTATTCTCGAAATTCCCTAGCTCAATTTTTACTTTAGCCGTATAATGGGAAGTTGTATTACTCTCGAATATATAAGCAATTATCCCTGTTAGGAACGGCAACAAAATAAGGAAAATCGCAAATTTTTTTATCGTTCGCATCAAACTTTGAAAATGCAACATCACTTACCTCCTGCTACACTTTTTTTGTATACGTTAACAAAGCCCACTGCAAAAGCAATAAATACCCAGTTATAAGTCAATGCCATGAATGAATTTGGACTTATACTAGCTAAAGGAAAAGCAAGCAATCCGCAAAACAACGCTTCGCAAATTTTCCCAACTTCACTTTTTTGCGTACGCAAATAAATTTTGTAAATTTCTACAATTAGATATAAAAATATAATCACATAGCACGCAAAAATAAAAAAGCCATACTGCACGAAAATTTCCATCCACCAATTATGCATATTGTAATCAGAGAACGTGTTGTAAATACCCTTATTTTTCATATAGTACTCCACATTCCCAGCACCTACACCAAACCCAAAAGTATTAGCAATGAAATGCATGGCATTTTTGATTAAATTCATGCGTATATCAACAGAAGCTTCCGCAATTCTCGTCTCTGTAAGGAGGGTAGAAATTTGGAGCATAAATAAAGAAAATATCTTTTCAATCTTTTCAAACAAAAAGAACAAAACGAACCCTAAAAAAATTGTTCCACTAAATAAAAACTTTACTTTCTCTTTTTTATTCAAAAAGAGGAGAAACCAAAAGAAAAGACCTATCATCACCGCTAAATAATTTGCCCTTGAAGACGTAACAAAAAGAAGATAAGCTGCTAAAAATGCAAATGCTATGCTCAATATTTTAACAGACACATATCTAGACCGATGAATAGACGAAATAAGAAAGAAAAAGCTAATAGCAAGAAAACTGGCGTAATCATTTTCATTTACAAAAACTGCTGTTGGAATATACTTTTGTGTAATTGGGGCAGTATAAATACGCGATATAGGTAGATGATAACCTAGAAAATGGTTTATCGCCCCGATAATAATTAATACAACACTCATGATAATCCATATCCAGTAAAACTCTACATAGTTTCGAACATGATCATAAGTGACAACAACAAATATAACAATGCTAACACCCGTAAATAAATAAAATATTTCTTTAATCCCTTCCCCAACAGCTGGCGACCAAGAAATTGAAATCAATGCATACAAAAACCATAAGAAGAAAAACCATATAATAGGTTGTACATAAACTTTTTCTTTTAACGTAAACGTACCTTTCAGCAAACTCACTACAACTATAAATAAAAAAAGGAACAAAAAAATACGAAAAGGAAACAAAGTAATTGGACCGATATTGTAAGAGAAAAGACCAGCACCCAAAAAAGAAGTTAACAACGTAATACTTAAAAGCTTTTCCAAAAACGAACGATGTTTCCAGAAAATATTAGTATAAACTATAGTGAAAATTGAACCAAATATAATTAATACAACTAGTAAAATAACCATATTTACATAAGTATCTGGAATAATGACGGCTGTAACGAAAGCAATACATATGGAAAAAAGCAAAGTAAGTACTATTTTAGGAACCGAAAAATGATACAATATCGTCCCTCCTTACATAATGGAAGAGCGAAGAAAACTAAATAACCTCGTTTTCTTCGCTTACCAATAATTATCCCATCTATTGATTTCTTAATAACTGATCTTCAGGTACTTGTTTAAATGGTTTTGCAGGAATACCCATAACAAACTGTTCTTTTTCTACATCCTTTGTAACAATACTTCCGGCAGCAACAGCCCCGTCTTCTTCAATAACTTTACCAGGAAGAATAATGGCATTTGCGCCAATACGTCCTCCATCTTTGACAGTAACCCCTTTAAATTTCCCATATCGCTCTTTTGAACGTGCCATATAATTATCATTAGTCGTTACAACACACGGAGCAATAAAAACATGATCGCCCAATTGGGAATAAGCTGTAATGTAGCAATTTGTTTCTAATTTACATTTTTTTCCTATAGAACAATCATTTTCAATTGCTACACCACGACCAACGATCGTACCATCTCCGATTGTAACACGTTCCCGAATTGTTGCTAAATCAGCTACAAACACATCGTTTCCAATTACTGCGTTAGCATAAATAATTGAAGAAGTTCCGATTGTACATCCGTCCCCTATTTTCGCCGGAGGAAGTTCTTTTACCTCGGGTAAAATAGAAGTTTTCGCACGCGTAGGTTTTTTCCCAATAACAACATTATCTTGAATAAGCACATTATTGCCTATTATCGTACCATCGTAAATAATAACATTGTTTCCGATAATGACATTCTCCCCAAATATCACATTTTCCCCGATTACTACATTTTGTCCAATGCTTACTGGTTTCATTTCGTTCCACTTCTCTCTTTCATTATTTTGCATAAAACTCTTTAATTTTACTTACAACATACTCTTGCTGTTCTAATTTCAACTCAGGGAACATCGGTAACGAAATTACTTCTTCTGCTGCTTTTTCAGTTTCCGGCAGATCCCCTTCTTTATAACCTAAATGCTCAAATACAGGTTGTAAATGTAGTGGTTTTGGATAATATACCATTGTTGAAACACCTTGGTCACTTAAAAACTTCTGTAGTTCATTACGATTTTGCACGCGTATTGTATATTGATGGAAAATATGATAATTATGCTCTTCAATATAAGGTGTTGTCACTACCCCTTCGAGTTCTTTCAACATCTCTGTATACACGTTGGCCTTTTCAATACGTAGCTTACTCCAATCATCTAAATGTGGGAATTTAACATTTAAAATCGCAGCTTGTAGTTCATCTAATCGACTATTATACCCTAGAACATGATGATAATACTTTGGCTTACTTCCGTGTACACGTAAAACTCTCATTTTTTCTGCAATTTCGTCATCGTTCGTTACAATCATTCCCCCATCTCCATAGGCACCGAGATTTTTGGTAGGGAAAAAGCTATAACAAGCCGTTGTTCCTAACTCACCTACTGTTTTTCCTTTATACTTAGCTCCAATGGCTTGAGCAGCATCTTCAATAATATATAACTGATGTCTGTCAGCAATTTCTTTGATTTTGTCCATATCAGCCATTTGACCATATAAATGAACAGGAATAATCGCTTTCGTTTTTTCTGTAATTGCTTCCTCAATTTTTAATGGATCAATATTATACGTTCTCGGATCAATGTCTACAAAAACAGGGGTAGCACCTGCACGAGCCACAGCGCCAGCTGTTGCAAAAAAAGTAAATGCAGGCACAATAACTTCATCGCCAGGACCAACGCCACAAGCTAGTAAAGAAATATGTAACGCATCACTTCCATTCGCCACTCCGATGCCATGCTTTACATTGCTATAAGCAGCAATGTCATTTTCCAATTTCTTTACATTGTTTCCTAAAATAAAATGTGCTGAAGACATCACTTCCTCAAGGGCAGCTAAAATTTCCGGTCTCAATTGCTGGTATTGTTCTGTTAAGTCTAGCATTGGAACTTTCATCATTATTTCCCTCACTTATCCTTCAGAATGTTCTTTTCCTTGACAGACGGCTACAAACCGCTTTGCTAATTTTTTGATATCATGGTTGTTTAGTAAATACTCATAACTAGATTTTTGAATGGCTAATTTCTGTTTCTCGTCTAAATAAGCAAGTTGAATAACTCCATCAGCAAAAGCTTTCGGATTCTCAGGCTCAACTGTTAATCCTGCATGTGCTTCAGCAACGATATTATTAAAAACATGCCCGGCAAATAAAATAGGCTTTCCAGCTAATAAATAATCATTGAGCTTATTCAAACTGATGCCGTACTTGTATAAGTTCGTCTTCAACATGGATACTAATAAAACATCAGCTAAGGCAAGTGTAGATAATACTTCATTTTTTGGAATACCATCAAAAAAATAAATATTATTGAATGGTTTGGCCATCTCCATTAACTTGTTCTTTTCAGGACCTTCACCAATAAACACATACGCAATTTCATTTGAATCAACGTATTGAGCGCTTTGGATGATCGTTGGGAGCGAATTAGCTATGCCATGAGCCCCAACATACATGGCAATTTTTTTATGTTTTTTTCGAATCTCTCTTATTTTTTCTTCTAGTGAAGAATGATTATTCAGCTCTTTTTTCCTTTCTAAGTCAATCCCATTCGGAATATAATGAATTTTTTCCTTTGGTATCCCTAAACTTGTAATGTATTTATAAGCACCAGGTAACGTAACAATAATTCGTTCCGATTTCTTATAAACGAAGCGCTCAATTAATCCAAACATAATAGCGACAGGATGTTTTTCACTAATAGCTCCAAAGTCTATTAACGTTCTCGGCCAAAGGTCGCGTATTTCAACGATATACGTGCATTTTTTCCATTTGCTTAAAAAATACGCCGAAAGAC
This sequence comes from Anoxybacillus ayderensis, assembly GCF_013761015.1. Lineage (NCBI taxonomy): Bacteria > Bacillati > Bacillota > Bacilli > Caryophanales > Anoxybacillaceae > Anoxybacillus > Anoxybacillus ayderensis. The sequence continues at coordinate 263,817 of NZ_JACDUV010000001.1, read as the reverse complement.
AAGCAAATAAATGAACAGAAGAACCTACAATAACATCTGGTCTTTCTTTTAACTTCATTCCCCTATAAAGAGACATAAAAAAATAACTAATCATATTAAGCAAACGTCTCGGTCCATTTCCATAGTAAGGAAAGGTCCACATCCATTCATAAATAACTCCGTTTACATCTTCACGATAGTTTTTTCTGTTCGGATCTCTCCATTTAAACAAATATGCCAAAAAACTACTTGCAAAAATCGTAACATCGTGTCCGTCTTTCACCATTTCTTTCGCTAAATCATAATGCCTTGTAATTCCTTTTTCATTCGGCTTTAAAGCTACATGGTTTAAAATCCATATTTTCAACCTCATACCACCCTTAGTCCCGTTTTGTACTTAACTCATCGTACAAACGAATTAGTACGCTACTTTCACTCTCCCAGTTATATTTTTCTTCTATTGCCTTGCGCCCATTCATCCCCATTTCTTTTGCCTTTTCAGGGTGATTCAAGAACCATCGAATAGTTTCAGAAATTTCATCAACATTAAGCGGATCTACGCACTTACCGCATCCTGAACTTTCAACAATCTCTTTCCACAAAGGAAAATTTGATGCAACAACAGGTATACCTGCCGACATATACTCAAACAACTTAATCGGATAAGATACAACATATCTTGGCTCCGGATGCAAAAGCACCAACCCTAGTGTTGCATCTGACAAACATTGTTTAATCTGCTGACGATTTAACCATCCTAAGTAGTTTACATATTGCCAAGCAGGAAGTTTTCTCATTTTAATCTCTAACTCTGGCGGGGAAAATTTTCCCGCTAAATGTAACTGTACATGTTGGTCTTTATTTATTGTTTCGATTGCTTGCACCATTTCTCGAATACCACGAAGTTCAGTAATCCCACCAATGTATACAATACTCGGCTTTTCAAATTGTTTTTTAGAAATATCTAAGTTCGGATCAATTAACTCATTTAGAATAGGGTAGTTGTGTACCGTTATCGAACGTTCATTGTATGTCTTGAATCGTTCATTAATTGTCGGTGTAGCCGTTACAATCGCATCAAAACGCTTTGAAGCAAATTTTTCGACCGCTTTGACTAAAAAAGAAATAGGCTTTCGTAAAAGAGAAGGAATCCACTGTTTTGATAAGACTTGCTCAGGTACGTCTTCATGCACATCATAAACTACTTTTTTTCCTTTTCCTTTAAGGAGAAGCCCTATCGGAATAAGCTCTGGATCATGAAAATGATATACTTCTGCGTCTTCTTTTAACGCCTGCTTATATACCTCATACGTTGCCTTCAACATGCGCATGAGTCGGTTTTTTGCAGGCGCATGAACCCCAACAATTTTTACACCGTTAATAACTCGAGGCGACTCATTAGCTACAACAAGAATAACTTCATGTCCAGCGCTCACTAAAGATTGGCACTCTTTCACAAATATACGGATATCCTCTGCGGGATGAACGGACGTTAAATGACATACTCTCATACGAGACTCTCACTACTTTCAAACATAATTTGTTAAACATATGCCAACGAATCAAGTCGATATAAATCGACCTGATTCGTCTTATTTTTATAAACGATGATATTTTTTAGCGATATGACGATATTGCTTTAACGCATTACGCGTATCAAAAATTAAAGGTGAATGTTGTGCAATGAGTTCATAGTCAAACGTACTATGATCAGTTGTAATAAGAACAAGATCAGCTGATTGAAGTAACTCTTTTGTTAATTCAACTGGCTGGATTACTTCACCATTGAACTTAAATTCCTTTACAAACGGATCAACAGCGATCCAATTTGCACCGGCTTTATCTAACAAATCAAGAATTTCTAAAGCAGGGGATTCGCGTACATCGTCAATATCCTTTTTATACGCTAACCCAAGAACAACAACTTTTGCTCCATTTAACGCTTTTTTCTCTTCGTTTAACACTTGCATACAACGATTAATAACAAACTCTGGCATGCTATTGTTGATTTCCCCTGCTAATTCAATTAAACGTGTATGATAGTTGTACTCTCGAGCTTTCCATGTCAAATAAAATGGATCGATTGGGATACAATGCCCTCCTAAACCCGGACCAGGATAAAATGCCATAAATCCGTATGGCTTCGTAGCAGCAGCATCTATGACTTCCCATACATCGATACCCATTCGATTACATAAAATGGCCATTTCATTAGCCAAAGCGATATTAATGTGGCGAAACGTGTTTTCTAAAATTTTCTCCATCTCAGCTACCGCAGGACTTGAAACGAGATGTACATCTCCTTCTAATACATTTTTATACAATTCCCCTGCAACGGCTGTACACGTTGGCGTGACACCACCAACCACTTTTGGTGTGTTTTTTGTGTTATAAAATTTATTCCCTGGATCCACTCGTTCTGGTGAGTATGCTAAAAAGAAATCTTCACCGCATGTAAGACCGGTACTTTCTAAAATTGGCTTTAACACTTCCTCTGTCGTTCCTGGATACGTTGTACTTTCTAATACAACAAGCATCCCCTTATGCAAGTATTTAGAAATTTCTTTCCCTGAACTTTCTACATAAGAAGTATCTGGTTGTTGGTATCTGTCTAATGGAGTCGGAACACAAATTGCCACAGCGTCTACTTGACGAATCAATGAATAATCAGTTGTAGCCATGAAACGTCCACTTTCAACCATTTCTGCTAACTCTTTGTCCACTACATCACCGATGTAATTTACCCCACTGTTAACCATATCAACGCGTTTTTGTTGAATGTCGAAACCGATGACTTTGTAACCTGCTTTTGCTTTTTCAACTGCTAGCGGTAAGCCAACATAACCTAATCCTACTACCCCAATTGTCGCTGTTTTTGTCTCAATTTTGTCAAGCAGTTGTTTTGCTGTTTCATTCAACATAGATTGACTCATTTTATCGTCCCTCACTTTTTATTTTTTATCAAACTACATAAGCGATGATAGTTTTACTGGTTGATTTGTTTCTGCTGATTTATATAGAGCAAGAACAAGTTCAAGCGCCCTCTTTCCATCATTTCCTGTCACAATTGGTTCACGATCATTATGAATGGCTTGAATCATGTCTTCGATAATACATTGATGTCCTGGCTTACCATATGGATTTTCTTTAATTTCATTGACAATTTGCTCAATCTCATTTTGGGACATCCCTTCAATTTGGCAATGCTCAATAAAATTCGCCGTTGTTCCTCCAATGATAACTGTACCTTTTTCACCAAAAATGCTAATGGATTCTTCCAAATTTTTCGGATAAATGGTCGTTGCAGCTTCAATTACACCTAAAGCCCCTGTAGTAAACCGAACAACACCGGTTGAAACATCTTCTGCTTCAATATTTCGAATGCGGGTAGCGCTCATACTAAAAACTTCCTCTACATCCCCCATTAACCACACAAGTAAATCAAGATTATGAATGGCTTGATTCATTAAAACTCCACCGTCTAAGGCTTTCGTTCCTCTCCACGGAGCTTGATCGTAATATTGTTGATTACGATTCCAACGAACAGTAGCGTTAGCATGACTGATTTTCCCAAGTAACCCTTTTTCCATTATACTTTTCAACCATATCATAGCCGGACGAAAACGGTTCGGATGCACAACAGATAACTTCACGTCATTTCTGCTACATGCCTCAATAATGTCGTTCGTATCTCGAAGTGTCAAGGCAATTGGTTTCTCGACAATAACGTGTTTACCTGCTTCAGCTGCCTTTTTAGCAATCGAAGCATGGTAGCCACTCGGAGTACATATATTAATAACATGTACATTTTCATCAGCTAACAACCGATCAAGATCGGTATATGCCTCTGCCCCATATTCTTTTACATAGTCATCCATCCGTTCTGGTACCGTATCGCATACAGCATATAAGTTGGCATTCGCCACTTGTTTAATGGCTTCAGCGTGTTTTTTTGCAATGTGACCACAACCTACAATAGCAAAATTAACCATTATTTATTCTCCTTTGCGTTACTCGTAATGATTTCATATGTTTTCGATATCCCATCTTGAACTGTATATATTGGTTCCCATCCAAAAGAAGAGATAATTTTTTTATTATCAAGGCAACTGCGATAAATATCGCCCGGACGAGCATTTTTATATGTAGGGGAAATACGCTCCCCAAACTCCTTTGCAATAAAGTAAACTAAATCATTAATAGTCGTTTCAACATTTGTGCTCACGTTATAAATGCCACTTTTACTTGATTGCAAAGCAAATAAATGTGCCCGAGCTACGTCTTCAACATAAATAAAATCCCGTGTTTGATTTCCATCTCCAAAAATAACAGGCGTTTCACCCTTGGCTATTTTATCGAAGAAAACTTTAATCACTCCACCTTCCCCATCATTCGTCTGCTTAGGACCGTACACATTAGCGTAGCGAAGAATGACATAGTTTATGTCGTTCATCTCACAAAAAAACTTAACATAGTTCTCGCCACACATTTTCGAAATACCATATGGAGAACTTGGTACGAGACGCTCGTCTTCTGTTAAAGGACATCTCTCATTATCCCCGTATACAGCGGCAGATGAAGCAAAAATAAACGTCTTTACTCCCAATTTTTTTGCAAGCTGCAACATTTTTATTGTACCTTCAATATTTTCACTCATATCAAAAAGCGGATCATCAATTGATTGTGGCACGCTAGTTTGAGCGGCTAAATGTATAATAGCATCGATCTCGTAGCAATCAAGTTTATCGTGTAATGCTTCATTACGAATATCTTCGTGAATAAATATATCATCTTGACTAATATTCGTCATGCTTCCTGTTATTAAGTTATCAACGATAATAACGTCATGCCCCTCTTTTACTAGCAACTCTTTTGTAAACGTTCCGATAAACCCTGCTCCTCCAGTAATTAAAACTTTCATCAGATGTCCTCCCAAAAAATTGACTATCCTCAATCATTGTAGCAAATGATAACGAAAAATAAAGAGCTTGCAACTATCTAGAAATGACTTTCCTCAATAAGTTTCGATAAATATTCATATCTTCCTTACCTATAACTAAAAAGGAAGCGTAGTTTTGTTTCGTATATTTCCTATATAAGACTACTTTTACCATAAAACTAGTCGCATAAGTAATTGTCGAAGAAATAGCAGCACCCATAGCCCCATAGTGTGGAATCATATATATATTTAAACAAGCGTTCAAGCATACATTAAAAAAAGCGACGTACATATTCACTTCTGGCTTTCCTCTTCCAGCTAAATCATTTGATAACACTTTCTCTACAGATAGAAGTGCCAACCCCGGCAGAAGTATTTTTAAAAGTCGCGCACTTTCTACATATTGTTCCCCGAAAAATACGTTAAAAATGAGGTCGCATAAAAAATAAAGAATAAGCGAAAGCGATGCAATAAAAAACAGCAAATTCCGACTTACTGTAGATGTAATTTTATTCCGTTGCTCCTCCGACTGCACAGAAGATATTTTTGGAAACAATACACTAGAAATAGACTGAGAAAAAATAGATATACGCTCTCCAACACTCACCGCAACATCATAAATACCAACAGCTAAAGGATTTACAAAATGACCTAAAAGAAAGATGTCTAGCCGATAATTTAAAAAAGTCAATGCATTACTTATATACGCCTTTATCCCATAATTAAACATTTTTTTTACGTAAGGAAAGGAAAAATCAGAAAAGCGCAATGTAATACGATAAACTCGGTAAACAACAAAAAATATAAATACAACCGTCACGACATAACCAAGACTAAAAGCAAGTATTGCACCAAAAAGCTTCAAACGAAAAAAAATTGTAAATAAAACGACAAGTAAAAGTGTCGCTAATTGTTGAACAAGTAACACCGAATTAAACGTCTTAAAATTTTGTAACCCTTGAAAGACGGTTTGTAAAAACATGAACAAAAACATAAATGGAAGAGATAGTAATCCGCAATATAAATAGTATTTGTTTAAATATCCATATTGGGTATCAAACAGATGAATAAAAATGTATCCTACAACGATACTGATGATCCCTAAAAATAAAGCAACAAAAATGTTTGTTACGATCGCAGTTTGTATGCTTACCTCTTTTTTACTAACATAAAAAATCGTAGCCACATTAAAACCAAAGTTCAAGAAAGTAATAAGCAATAACGGAAGAAAAGTAATTAGTGCATATTGCCCTCTCGCCTCTGGACCTAAAAATCTCGCCAAGAAAACAACTAATAATACTCCTATTACAACGCTAAAAAATTGCCTAGTCAACGTAATAAAACTATTTTTTAAAAAGGAGTGGCGTTGCTCATTCATCTTTTCTTCATTTCCTTTATTTCAAGTAATTCTTTCGCAAAAGAAGAGTAATTTTGCTCCGCATTATATTGAACACTCCAAGTACGGTAAGCCGCTTCGCTCATTTTTTCCTTCACATCGTCTGGTAATAATGCATACTCATCAATATATTTACCTAATTCTTGGGGAGAAACATCTTTACTTATGAGTACACCATTTTCCTCATTGACAAGTTCAGCTGTTCCTCCCACATTTGTGGCCATGACAGGAATACCAAAGCTGAAAGCCTCCATAATCGTGACAGGAATCCCCTCGCTCTCGCTTACATTAACAAATAAATCAAAAGCATAATTAGTATAAGTTTCTAATACTTGATCATTTGATAAGTTTCCTAAAAATCGAAATTCGATATTGGGCGGTAATTGACTTGCCTTTTCTAAAATTTCATCTCTTAATTCCCCATCCCCGATATGTGTCCATAATACTTTTGATTTACAATAACCTAAGGCTTGAACTAATAAAGAAATACGTTTAACAGGTTTTAAATAGGAACATGTCACAATCCGCAAAACCCCATCCTTTGATTTTTTTGCTCTTTGATGATGATTTCTCGTTCCAAGTCGAGCTACAGATAATTTACTTTCAATACTTTTGTCTTTATTAACCAAATAAGTATAGCCATCTTTTGAAATGGTAAATAAACGATCTAAACTTTTAATGACACTAGTTTGAAAAGGTAAATAAGGAGGGTTGTAGCGATACTCGTACAAATCTCCTCCATGGGCTCGTGCCACTTTAATCACATCTGTTTTATCAATCATTGTAATTGCCATAGCGGCAGGACTGAGCCAATATGAGTACAATATAATATCATCCTCATTCAAACCATTTAAAAATACATTTAACTCTTTTCGCACAACTTCAGCTAAACTAAACCAATAGCATGCTTTAAGAACGCCTCTCATTCCAAATTGAGATGCCCTTTTCCATTCTTCTTTCAAAACTTTTATATTGTGGTGGTGTAGAAAAAGAAGACCGACCCTTAAAAATTTCCTTAACTTTCCAATAGGCTTGCATAAAGAATCGAACAAATGAACAGTTACATTGTTAGGAATAGGACGTACTGTTTGCAAGTCCACAATATGATTAGTAGGTATAATGTGGATGTGATCGAAAAAATCGCTTAAAATAGCTATTTCGTTACTTAAAAACTCCTCACCTGGCTTATAAGGATATCGGCTTGTTAAAAGAACAAGTACTTTTTTCGAAACAGAGTGACTAGACAATGTTCTAACCTCGCTTTGTACACATATAGTCTAAAAAGAGCTGTAAGGATTTCCTTACAGCTTATTGACGTCCAAACATTTTTTTATACATCTTCAAAAACGGTCGATATTTATCCCCTACTAGTCCAATTAACTCAGCAATCAGGTGGGTAACAACTAACAAACCGAACACAATTCCTAAAGAACCCCAAAGCGTCGCTGAAGAAAACATAATTGCACTAACGCTAAATAAAATACCTAAACCATATATAATTAATACAGTCGTTCGATGTGAAAAACCTAAAGCTAACAGACGATGATGCAAATGCGACTTATCAGGGGCAGAAATCGGTCTTTTATTCACTACTCTTCGGATAATCGCAAAAGTTGTATCAAAAACAGGAACCCCTAGAATAATAATAGGAACAATGAAGCTAAATAACGTTACACTTTTATACAATCCTAACAGAGATAAAATAGCAATAGAATAACCTAAAAATAACGAACCTGTATCACCCATAAAAATTTTGGCTGGGTGAAAATTGTAAAACAAAAATGAGATAGTTGCCCCTAACAAAATGAGCGACAAGGTCAATATGAGCACCTTATGATAAGAAGCAGCCATGATGGCAATGGTTGCGATGCTAATGGAAGAAACCCCTGCAGCTAAACCATCCAAACCGTCAATCAGATTAATGGCGTTCGTTACGCCGATAATCCAAAAAATTGTCACTGGAATAGACAGAAGACCTAATTCAATTTTGCTAACATAAGGGATGCTAATAAAATCAATTGTTAACCCCGAACTAACCACAATGATTGCAGCAACGATTTGTCCTAACAACTTCACTTTAGGGGTTATTTCAAACAGGTCATCTAACACACCTAACATAACAATAATACAAGCACCTGTGGCAATTGCTGTTATTTTCTCGTTATATAAACCTGTAACGCAATAACCAGCAATGACACCTAAAAAAATCGCCAAACCACCTAAACGGGGCATCACTCTTTGATGCACTTTTCGCTCGTTTGGTTTATCTATAGCACCTATCTTGATTGCGAACTTGATCACTAAAGGAGTAATTAACAATACGGTAAAAAAAGGCACTAGAAAGGCCACCCACATACGATAATCCATCTTCTCCCCCCTTCGCTTCTCACGGTAACAAGTTTAGCACAAATTTTTATAAAATCAATTATTGCTTATATTTTTTACATTCTTGCCTCATAATATTATTTTTTTAAACAAAAATAAAGCTTAACGAGCTAGTACGCTCAACCAAGCTTTATTCACTCTTATAAAATTGCAAAATCCCCTCAAAAATGGCTTGTGCCGCTTTCTCTCGATACGTACTTGTAGCCATTTTTTTTGCATCTTCCGAATTAGAAATAAATGCTACTTCCACTAAAACGCTCGGTATCTTCGTATACTTAATAACGTAAAAATTTCCTTGCTTAATCCCTCTATCTTTCGTTCCGAGGCTTTTAACTAGTCTTTTCTGTATCTCTTCGGCTAGCCTTTTGCTTTCTTCACTAGCATATCGGCTATTCCAGTATGTTTCCGTTCCATTTGGACTTGATTTCTCATTAGCGTTTAGATGAATGCTTACAAAAGCGTCTGCACCGTTTTTGTGAGCAGTCTCTACTCGTTCTGATAAAGTTGGATAAGAATCATCTTCCCTAGTCATAATAACAATTGCTCCTGCACGATTGAGCTTTGTTTTTAAACGATTACCAATGTCTAAAACGACTTCTTTCTCGAGTAAACCGTTTCCGATCGCCCCTGTATCTCGCTTGCCGTGACCAGGATCAACAACAATTTTTATTCCTGCTAAAGGGCCAAACATTTTATCAAAAATGCTTGGCTGTACTGAAGCATTCCCGCCTAAAATAACAAATTGGGAAACAGAATTTTGATTAATAAAAGACTGGATAGATGAAGGTAAAACGTTTGGACGCGTAAGTAAAATAGGCGCATTTTCTTTCGCTGCCAGTATCGATCCTGTTAATGCATCAGCAAATGTTAAGCCACTAGCTACAAAAAACTTCCTATTTGCCCCCATTAACTGTTTAGCAATATTGACTGATACTTCATACCGATCTGTTCCACTTATTCTTGTGACAGAACGACTTTCCTTTAACTGATTCTCGATTGCTTTACTAATACTCCCTTCTCCACCAACAATAATAATTTGATTTACATTATTTTCAGAAATATATCTTAACACCCCGCTCGAGATACTATCTTTATTTGATAATAAAATTGGATAAGCATTTTGAGCTGCGTATGGTGCTATAGTTAAGGCATCAGCAAAAGCTAAACCATATGCAATAATGACGGTTTGACTAGCCGGAAGTTCATTAGCAATGTTATATGCCACTTCATATCGATCTTTTCCATCTATTCTCCGAACTGTAGATACGCCTATTTGTTTTAGTTGATTGATTACATCACTTGATATTGTTGCATATCCACCGATCACAATTACTTCTCTTGGCATTAAACGTCTAATTTCTTCCCTCGTACTATCTGTCAAGCGATCACTGTGTGTCAACAAGATCGGTGCATTATGTTTATAAGCTAACGTCGACGCAGATAAAGCGTCAGCAAAAGCATTATAATTTGCTAAAATGACTACATCCGAACCACCCGTCCATCCTTTTTTCGATATGTTTACAGCAACTTCAAAACGATCTTTCCCGTCTATTCTTTCGCTTATTGTTTGAGCGTGCACATCATAAGCTAATCCAAAGAATATAAACATACAAAATAGAAAAAAAAGTTTTTTCAACACAATCTCCTCCATAAGAAGCTAAAAGCCAATTTTCTTTCGGAATGAAAGCGAGCGCTCATCAAAAAGATGAACCTCGCTTATTCATCTTTATTTTCCTAAAGTCGTTCCAGGATAATAGAAACGTAATATATCGCTATAACTCTTTTTATATCGTTCAGCCATGATCTTCGCTCCCCACTGACTCATTCCAACCCCATGACCATAGCCATTACCTTTTATGACAATCGCATCCGAAGATTGTTCGATCAATTGTAGCATACTACTTTTCAACTTATTCGCTCCAATCATAGTACGAGCCACACTCATCGGTAAATTGTTATTAAAAGTAAATAACTTTATATTGTTTTCACCGTTACAAGGCCCTTGTTCACAAACAAAACCACTTGATAAATCACGAACAAAATAAGTGAATGTAATATTCATATTTTTATATCTTTGACCAGCTGTCTTTTCTGGCATAGGCGAAATGTTATCAATGGAAACTATTTTTATTTCTTTATTGCTCCATCCGTTTTGATTCATCCATTTTTTTATATTATTCACTATTTCTGAATCTACTTCTTTTTCGTTTTCCCACCAAGCAGCTGGATTTTTTAAGTCTAAACTACTAATATCTATTTGTTTTTTTCTCAAAGTAAGATCCCAAGGATTTTTCGGATCATACGGATCAAGCTTAGCTGGTAAGTATGGAACCGGTTTTCCTCCCCACGCTTCGTTATTTGCCTCTGTATATCCACCGTTGCTTGATGAAAAAACAGCTGAAATCAAATTGCCGTTATATCGAAGAACTTGACCTTTTGTTTCTTCAACAGCTTTCGATGATCTCTCTGACCAGTTGTATCCCCCATATACTTGATAAGCTTGTGTATCAACAACCACTTTTCCAACATCTCGAACAGAATACGTTCTCGCTGCAACAGCTTGTGCTTTTAAAGCTTCGAGGGGCCAGCTTGCTGGCATTTCCCGTGGGACAACCCCTTTTAAATAATCCTCAAAAGGAATATCACGGTTAATTGGTCTTACATACATACCATTTTCAATTACAAATTCCATCTTGCCAATATAATTTGCTATACCATTGAGATGTATTTGATTTTCACCACTATATTTACGTGGAACGAGCACAAAAGAACTCGTTCCAAAATCTTTTATTTTCACTCCTTGCTCATATAACGAAAGTCTTCCATTCTCAACTTTCACAATATATTCAACATATGGCTTCATTTGCAACTCATTTGGTAGATTTGAAACAATAGTTTCACTAACAGAAGCCACCCCTCCTAAAACTGTAAACGTATAAATATTTTGCTCTAATATCACAGCACGAATAGAGTCTGGCAACTGTGTTGGACGTGTTAAAAGGAGAGGGGAATTTTGTTTCGCTGCTAAAACAGACCCTGTTAAAGCATCTGCAAGAGACGTTCCGCTCGCAAGAAATGCTGATCCACTCGATGGATTCAACATTCGTAAAATATTTGCAGCTACTTCATAACGATCTTTCCCGCCAATTCTTATCACATTTTTATCAATTAGCATGGAAGCCACTTTTGCGCTAACGCTTCCTTCCCCTCCAACAATGATTATTGTATTTTTATCAGCTATCGTTTCTCTTGTTTCACGTGGTAAAATGTCTCGGCGTGTCAATAAAATGGGATATCCATTCTTCGCTGCATACGGAGCAATAGATAAAGCATCTGCAAAAGCACCACTATGAGCAAGAATTGCTGTATTTGACTCTCCTAATTGGTTACTTATGTGTTTGGCCACTTCATATCTATCTTTTCCACCAATTCTATCAACAGTTAAAGCAAGAGATTTTAATTCGTTTTCAACAATGCTCGAAACGCTACCTTCTCCTCCGATAACCACAATTTTTTTGGGACGTAAGCGCTGAATCATTGTGCGTGTTTCATTTGTTAGCTTATCTGTATGGGTCAACAAAATAGGAGCATCATACTTATAAGCAAGGGGAGTGGCAGCTAATGCGTCTGCAAAAGCTGTATAATTAACTATAAATACCGTTTCAGCCTTCCCCCACCCACTCGTTGCAATATTGTTTGCTACGGAAAAACGATCCTTTCCATCTAAGCGAGTATTTCCATTATCTAATTTATAACTTCCAACGGTCGTAAACTTAATAGTATTTTTATTTCCAATGTAGTTAATTAGTTTAACAGAAATAGTTCCCGCATCAGCCAATACCTTTTGCATAGAAAGAGGAATGAAGTATATACATATGACAAAGAGAAACACTAACAAAATGTTATTCCTTTTTACATACATCGATCTTTTCTCTCCCTTTTCGACAACAATTTTATTTATCCAGCATAAATTTTATCAAAATTTGTAAAGGAGGTAAATGATATTAAACTTCCACCCTAAAATATATAAGGTTAAAATTGGATTACAACACAATATTTTTACTCTTATTACTTTTGTATTGCAGTATGCTATAATTTGTATGTAAATGACTTCATTAGGAGCGAGGGCTATGTTGACAAAAGTAAAACTGTTGTTCGATGAAAGTATAAGAGATATAAAACGACTTCAAAAACTAGTTAAGCAAGTAAACGAAATGGAATATATATTTTCTCAGCTTACAGACGAAGAACTCCAGGGAAAGACAAGAGAGTTTAAACAACGTCTCCATGAAGGGGCAACATTAAACGACATAAAAATCGAGGCGTTTGCTGTCGTTCGAGAGGCATCCAAACGCATTCTCGGCTTACGTCACTATGATGTTCAACTCATGGGAGGGTTCGTCCTTTACGAAGGAAACATTGCAGAAATGCAAACTGGTGAAGGAAAAACGTTAGTTGCCACTCTTCCAAGCTATCTTTATGCACTTGAGGGGAAAGGAGTCCACATTATTACAGCAAACGAATATTTAGCACGAAGAGATTACGAACAAATGGGAAAACTCTTTCAATTTCTCGGATTAAAAACAGGATTAAACATTTCAAACATGTCCCCTTCAGAAAAAAAAGAAGCGTATAAAGCCGATATTACATATGGAACCGGAACAGAATTCGGTTTCGATTATTTGCGAGATAATATGGTTTACAACATTCATGATAAAGTACAACGGAAGCTTTATTATGCAATTATTGATGAGATTGATAGCATTTTAATTGATGAGGCGCGCACACCTTTAATTATCGCAAATAAATCTAGCATCGCAACGGAATTATTTAAAGTTACATCCCAAATTGTTAAACAGTTTGAAAACGGGAAGGACTATGAGCTATACCCAGAAACAAAACAACTTTTCTTAACAGATGAAGGGGCTTCTAAAATTGAAGCAGCTTTTGGGATTGATAATTTATATGACGCTGAACATCAGCCTTTATTGCACAATATTATGCAATCTTTGCGCGCTGCAGTTATTATGCAACGGGACGTGGATTATATCGTAAAAGATGGAAAAGTATTTTTGGTTGATCAATTCACGGGACGAGTGATGGAAGGAAGAACATTTAGTGATGGTCTCCATCAAGCCATCGAGGCGAAAGAAGGCGTTGAAATTACAGAAGAAAACGATGTCCAAGCTATGATTACAATCCAAAATTACTTTCGGATGTATGAAAAGCTGTGCGGAATGACTGGTAGTGCTACGCCTGCGAAAACAGAATTTTGGGAGACATACAATTTGCATGTAATTACAGTCCCAACAAACAAACCAAGAAAACGAATAGATATGGAAGATCTCGTCTATCTTACCTACGAACAAAAGGCAAAAAAAATTATCGCTGAAATAAAGAAAATGAATGAAATGGGTCGCCCTGTTTTGATAGGCACAACATCGATCGCTCAGTCAGAAAAGCTATCAAAGCTTCTTCGGAAAGAGGGAATTAAACATCAAGTATTAAACGCTAAAACAGAAGAAGACGAAGCTCGCATCATTGCACTAGCAGGGCAAAGAGGCCAAGTAATGCTAGCAACAAACATGGCTGGTCGCGGTACAGATATTTTACTCGGAGAAGGCGTAGCTGAACTCGGTGGATTACATATTATCGGAACTGAGCGTCATGAAAGCAACCGTATCGACATGCAACTCCGCGGGCGCGCAGGAAGGCAGGGAGATCCTGGTTCTTCCCAATTCATTATCTCACTCGAAGACGAGCTATTTAAGTTTTATGATCAAGAGGAACTTGAGAAATGGAAGAAAAAAATTAAAGTCGATGAGGAAGGGTTGATCATATATCCTGACGCATCTAAATTTGTAAGAAAAGTTCAAGAAACTGTTGAACATGCGCACTACTCTGCTCGCTCTCATCTGCTTAAATTAGACAGTGTTATCGATCAACAAAGTAAAATCATTTACAGCATGCGGGATCAAATTTTAATGTGCGAGACAAGTGATATATTATTAGAGGCGACAAAATATATTGAAAGTCACTTATTACAAACAATTGATAAATACTGTTTAGAAGATATAATCCAAGAAGAGTGGAACATCAAAGGTCTTTGCGAAGAACTTTCTTTCGTCTTCTTCCACTTTGATAACAACGTTCAAAGTTTCTTACAGAAAGAGAAAGAACAAATTAAAGAAATCGTTATGTCACGATACGAAAAACTGAAAGAGAATCTACTTACCCTCAAAGATGAGGAACAACTGTGTATTCAAATACGACAACTCATGTTACAAAGCATCGACTCGCTTTGGATTCGTCATTTGCACACACTAAATAACACAAAAGAAGGAGTCCATCTGCGCGCATATAGCCAGGAAGATCCTTATCGCCTATTCGAAATGGAAGCGTTCCATGAATTCGTTCGTTTAAAGCATGACATTGATTCGACAATTACTATTCATCTTGTCAATTATATTAAAAGCATGTTCGATTTTGAGCATGTTCACGAAAAGAGAGGGGACTTATAGGTGATTTTTAATCGAAAAAACAAAAAGCAGATTTCCGACTTACACGAAGAACATAATAACCAAGTGAGTGTAGATGAAGTAAAAACTTCTTTATCGTTTCATCCTGATTGGGATCTCTCACCCCAGGAAAGATATGTATATCAATTTTATCACCAACAGCTTCCTGCGTTGAAGCCAAACCAAATTTCTATATCAGGGATGAAATTAATTGAGTATAACGAGGGATTTGTCGTCGTCGCATTTTTAAGAAATACACTCCCTAAACCTGTTCGATTTGAACAAATTGACTTATTACTTCTCAACGAGGACGGCCAGCCTATAGCAAAAAGAAGATTTGAAATGGACACATTTGGGGAACTTCCACCGTTCACTGCACGGCCTTGGCGATTTCTTTTCGAAGCCGAGGATAAATTGGTTGGCCAAATCCCTCAAAACGGGTGGAAAATCGCTTTTGAATTAAAGCAAAAGCCGAAACACGCGCTAGAGCTAGAAAAAAGTTGGGAAACAGCGCTATCAGAACAACAAAAAACACATTTACGAAATCTAGTTGAACATTTGCCACCTCTTTCCGCTGGAGAAATTAATTTTATGGGAATCGAAGCGAAAATAGATGAAAATAAAAACATTGTTATTACCTTGCTCATTCGCAACGGAAGTGATAAAAACATTCGTCTCGAACAAATTCCTCTCGTTGTAGAAGACGCAAGTGGTGATATAATTTGCAAAGGAGTCTTTCACCTTGAGAACTTCGAGGTGAAAGCGAACACAAGCAAACCGTGGTCGTTTGTTTTCCCTCCTTCCTTGTTGTTGAAAGAAACAATCGATTTATCGAAATGGAAAGTATACCCTCCAAAATGATAAAAATAAAAAAGATGCTGTTGAAATGATTCAAAACAGCATCTTTTTTACCATGTTAAGTAATTATAAGAAAAACGTTTTAAGAGTGCTACACTATCTTCATCAAACAAGTAACGACGAGCGCCTAAATATCTATTTTCCCAATACGACTCATCTAAGTCAGAAATAGTTACCCCTTTTTTAGAACTTGCATGAATGAACTTATTTCCGCCAATATAAATACCCGTATGCGATGCAGTCGCTTTATAGGTTGCAAAAAATACTAAATCCCCTTCATTTAAATTAGAACGTTCAACTTTTTTTCCTTTTTCATACTGCTCTTCCGCTGTACGAGGCAGATGAATACCGAACGATCGATATACGTATGTAACAAATCCGGAACAGTCAAATCCTCGTGGCGTCGTGCCTCCCCATTTATATGGCGTTCCTAAAAACTTTTTACTAAAAGAAACGATTCCTTCTTCATTTGTTGCTGCAAATGTATGAATGTGATGAAACAACAAGAAAGGTAAAACAATTAGTACTTTTAATCCTCGTTTCATTTTGCGTTCCCCCATCAAACCTACAATCTACGACTCAACTAATAATATTCTACAATATTTCGACACTTTTTGTTTTTCATTCTCATTAAAAAACATTGTGAATATTACATTTTTGTTTCAAATATTTCTTTAATATTAAAAACCAGGTAGTTTTCTACCTGGTTTTACCGATCCACACTCACTTCGATAAATGCCCCTTTTTTCATTTTCGCTTGGTCTTTACTCTGGACAGTCGGAGGAATCACAAGTAAGTAGTTTCCTCCTTTTTTTAACGGTTGAACTGACTGGATAGTTAACTCATTACTCTTAATAGACGGAACAATTTGTACTTCCTTCCCACCTATTTCGTACAATTTAACGCTGAGTTGGTTAGATTTTGTATTTAGTAATTTTCTTGAAAACTTTACCTTAAATACTTTATTAGATGGAACATGATGCATTTTCCCTAAATTGTCGTATTGACTTAGTTGCTTCATCATGAAAGCCCGATGTGCAGCATATAACTCTTTGTTCACAGCTGTAACAACATGAGGTGTCACACCAACTTCGTGAATAGTCTTTCCAGTAGGTGAGAAAAATCGAGCAATCGTTAATTTTAGTACACTTCCATCTGATAATTGAAACATTTGTTGCATAGATCCTTTTCCAAATGTTTTCTGTCCGTAAATTTTCACTGCTCTCCCATCTTTTAAAGCAGCTGCTACCATTTCAGAAGCGCTAGCACTAAAAGAGTTAACAAGAATATGAATGTCTCCATTCATTTTTATACTTTGTGGTATAACGTTATACGTTTCCGAATTTCCACGACCATCGCGAAGATGGAAAGCAACCTTTGTATTTGGAAAAAAGCCTAATATATGCTGGGCTGCTACAACATACCCTCCAGAATTATCCCGCAAATCAAAAATCCATCCTTTTACCCCTGACAAAGCACGAATAGCTCGCTGAACTTCTGTGACACATTCTGTATCAAAACTATAAAGACGTATATACCCAATATTCCCTGCTAAACGTTCAAACTCAACAGTTGGAAACTTTATTGTCTCTCGTGTTATGTGAAAAGAAATATATTGATGAACAGATGGACGAAAAACTTTTAATTTTACTGTCGTTCCTTCCTCACCTTTAATTATCGTAAGCGATTGTTCCAATGTTATCCCCCTCAGCGAACGACCGTCCACTTCTATGATAACATCTCCGGGTTGTAGACCAGCCCGCTGAGCCGGACCATCTTTAAAGACTGAAGTAACTTGGACTCCTAACGTATGAGCTTCTACAGCAACACCAATTCCAACATACTGTCCTTCAATACTATTTAAAAATTCTTCATACTGTCTCTTAGTCATATATGAAGAATATGGATCTAACTGACTAACAATTCCCTCCGGAGTAGGAGCGTTTAAAATATTTTCATCGACACGATCGACATAATAATTGCGAACATATTGTCGTACTTCTTCAACAATGCTACTAGCTGAGGCTTGCAATTGAAAGTTTAAAAAGACAGATACAAATATAAAAAAAACAAACGTAAATCTCATGCGTTGAAATACATTTTTCATACCTTCACTTCTTTCTTAAGGGAATGTTTATTGGATATCTATAATAATCGGCTTCTTAACTTCTTCTAATAAAATTACTAGCCTCTCCTTCGTTTTCTTATCTACAACTTTTTTGATGAATTGGTCGCATAGCGATATAAGCTTCTCTACTTCATCTATTTGGTCTTTTTCATAACAATCAATCACTTGATCAAACGCATACAACGTATTTATTGGTGCATACGATCGATTTTTTATCTGGATAGCCGGTTGCAAAAAAGCATGAAACATTTTGCTGTACACAGGATACTTCTTCGTTTTCGATGAAAAATATACCATATCTTTTAATTGTTGTTCAAAAACAGGATACAAATTATAAAAACTATTTATATTTCCATCTCGAAGAGCACGATCTACCTGTGTCGCTGTTTGTTTAAGCTTTTGCCCTTGTTCCATCGCCTTTACATAATACAAAAAATGTTCCATCGTATCGTTTACCTTTTTGAGTTTGATCATATATTCCCTCTTAACTTTTCCATTTTTCATACGCCCCACTTCTTTCATTGTTTCAACATATTTCTTTTTCACTTTTTCGTAAAAATCCCCATAATATGAAATGTGATCACTTCTCAACATTCGTTTCATTTCCGTTTCATAACGTTTTAATACATTCATATTTGTTGAAACAGATGAGGCATACGCATCTACGGGAACGATAACGCATAACAAACTGAATAAAATAATAGCAAAACTTGTTTTTATAAACATTTGTTTATTCACTTTATCACCTACCTTTCTCATTATATACATATATTGTAATAAAATATTAGAAGAAAGGAAATAAAATATTACATATTTCGTGTAATAAAAAAAACGAGAAACTCGTTCTCGTTTTAAGTGAATTCTGGCCAGTTTGCTTGTTGTTTATCTCCGTCAATCTTTACTAACGTGCGATAGCGAAATGGTAACAATTCACTTTCTTTTTTATTTAAAAACTTCACTGCAATTTCAATAGGAATAAGATCGAATTGTTGTTCACTCTCTGAAATCAAATAAATACCGACAACATGACCGTCATTTCGCAAATCGAGCGTGATGAAGGCTGGGTAATAAAGACCATCTTGCCCTAACAAAATAGCTTTGGCATTCACTAGTCCATTTCCTTCTTCTTCTACGTCATCATTATCAATTTTGTTTAACACACGTACTGCCCATCCTTGATTTTTATAGCCTCCAATGAGTTTAGGAGGGTTTTCTTCCAATTGTTTCAGTATGTGATCGTTAAGCATAAATACTACCCCCTCCGTACTGCTAAAAATAATTCTGTTTTATGATACACACATCTTTTTAAAAAAAGCAATGGTTTTTATGTACAGAAAAGGCTGATCAATGTTATTTCAATTGATCAGCCGATCTTTATTTATAGTGTGTTTGTACCAAGATCACGACCAAATATACTCTAACATCTCACCATCTCTTCCGAATTCTCGGCTTAAATAAATGAATTCGTTTATTAAATTTTCTTTCACAAAACCTGTCTTTAACATTATTTTCAAAATGTCGTACCGTCGTTTTGGTGAGATGATTCGCTCAAGTAATTGTTCACCGATCGAACATATATTTTCTTCAATATCATATTTCTTCATCACAACCCAATTATCGTAGAAATCAGAAAAGAAATATTTATCTAAATGACTAGATACACTTATATACATTTTTTCTTTCAATTCTAAACATTGCTCAACTTTCATTGTTTCAATACTCTTTTCCAAATCTGAAATATCTACATAACATAAAGGTCGAATACTTATTGTCTTTCGATCAATAAGCATCACTTCATCGACAGAAATCCCATTTTCTTTAAAAATATGCTTAATATGGGCTAATGACACCCGCAGTTGATTTTGTGCTGAAACAATATCTATGTTTGGCCAAAATTCTTCGTATATTTGTTCACGCGTAACAGACTGATAGTACGCGATAAACAGAAAAATGTTTTTAGCTTTTCTCCGATTCCATTGCCCAACAATTTCTTTACCATTCACGATGACTTTAAATGATGGAATACAGTATACTTCTATATTTCCCTTCTTTAAAATGCTTTGCAAATCTTCCTGCAAGCTACTTCTCATATTATACAAAAAGTACGGGGAGGAACTTTGTTCTTTAATTGAAGAAATGAAATGAATAATAAACTGGACAGTCAACTCTGGCTGATCGATCATAACTAAATTTGACGCATTTGGAATAATAAAAAACCGTCCGTTCTTAAATAATTGCGTATACGAAAATTGTATTCCAATAGGATAAAGTGAATCTTTTTCTCCAGCTAAAATGCATACAGGAACATTTAGACTAACAAACGATAAAAAATCGCTTCCAACTTCATTACAAAAAAATCGGAAATGTTCTAAATATGTACGAAATGGCCAACTTATCATCATTTGCTTTAACCGTTGCATTTTAGTAGATGTATTGGGATAACATAAGAGTGGAGTGATGCGATCGACTAATTCGCTATATTCATTTACTGACATTCGCAAGTTCATTTCTTTTTCAATCATGTCGCTTGGTACATATAACGGTGTATTAATCAGCATCACAGATTGTATATATAAATGACGTTTAGCAAAATGTAAAGCAATGAGCCCCCCTGCCCCATGACCAATTAGATGTACATTTGAAGATATATTACAACAATGTAGTATATGTTCTATTTCTTCAATAAACATATCCCAACATAATGATGTTTGTACTTTATCTTTCAAAGAAGCACCTGTACCGTAGAAATCATAGTGAATAACATGAAACTGTTTTGTTAATAGCGGCAACATATCATCCCAGCTCGTCATATCACATCCTAAACCATTAATTAATAAAACAGTCGGTGCTTCATGGTGTTGACATGGTTGAAAAACATAAAACGTACCTTTCGATGTATACGGCATTTCATCTCCTCTCCCCCAAAAGTACTACTAATACAAATATGTTATTATATGTATAATTTAGTTTCAATTTCATCTTTTCGACATAATTCGTCATTATTTGATAAAATCGTTACAGAATCCATCATTTTTCGACATTTAGATTTTAAATCACGCTCAAAAAAAAAAGCCCCTACGCCATATAAGCGTAAGGGAGACATAAAAATTCTATGGACGAAAGTAAATATATCATATTTGTCGAACTTTGTCTACATATGTCGAAAAAAAGAGACTAACATATTTGTTAGCCTCTTTTGTGTGTATATTATTTTCCTTTTGTTAAAGGATTTTTAACGAAGACGTAACTTCCTGGGCTTCGAATAAGAGCAACACCATTTTCAAAAATTCCAAATGTCTCTGTTTCATCGCCTTGTAAAAGAACTTTCCCTTTTTTATCAATGTAAGCTGGCAAATATTCTTCTGTTTTTACAATCGCAATTCCTTCATGGAAAGACGCATTCATTTCCGGATATTTAGGCTTAATTTGGAACTGGCCTTTTTTGTTAATAAATCCCCACTTATCATTTACTAATACTGCAGCTAACCCCTCACGGAAACCTGGCAAGAAATCGTCTTCACCGTTGTGAACTCCATCAAATTGCGGTTTAATGACTAATTTCCCTTTTTGATCGATAAATCCCCATTTTCCTTTAACATTTATTGGGGCGAGCCCTTCCGAAAACTCATAAGCTTGGTCATATTGGGGAGCAATGACCATTTGACCTTTTTTATTAATAAATCCCCATTTTCCGTTTTTTTGAACAGCAGCTAACCCTTCATGGAAATTTAGTACTTTATCAAATTGTAGTTTAATAACCTCTTTCCCTGTCTTGTCCATAAATCCCCATTTTCCGTTTTTTTCGACACCTATCAATCCTTCTTGAAAATCTATATAAGAGTCTGTGTACGATGTTGTAACAATTTCTCTTCCCTTTTTATCGATATAAGTAATTTTTCCTTTTTTAATGACAATTGCAATTCCTTCACTAAACGGAAACGCTCGATCGTACTGATTTTTTATGACGACATTCCCTTTTTTATCAATAAATCCCCATTTACCATTTTTCTTAACAGCTGCCAGTCCTTCACTAAAAAACCAAACATCATCATACTGAAATTTAATAACTATTTTACCTTTATTATCTATAAATCCCCAATGAAACTCATCCCAAACCGCTACCATCCCTTCGTGCAACTCTCCAATAGAAGCAAAATAAGGTTGTGTAGCAGCTTTTGTATAGGTAGAAAAACCTACTTGAAACATGAAAAGAAAGACTAAAAACGCTGCAATTTTTTTTCGCATGAACAATAACCTCCTCAGTTCTTAATAAATTTCCTCATCATTTTAAAAAACTGATCATTACAGAAACATTACATCACGTATCTACTCTTACCTTTTGTAACAATTTGTTGTAAAATTAAACATGTTTCACACGTAGCTTAGGAGGGAACGAAAGTGAAAGAGAGTATTAAGCTAATTGTTGAAATAGTAAATACGATTCACGATATTGTGCTAGAAATAAGCGAATCAGCTGGATTTTATGTGACAGATAAAGATTTACATTTTTGGATTATCGGATTTTTAGGCATGTTCTTTTTCTTCTTTGTACATGCTATTTTTAAGGTACTATCAGAGTGGAGTTTAACACCCATTTCTTTCTTTTATACGTTCACTGTCCTTGTCGTCATTGTATTCGCCATCGAAATTGAGCAAAAGATTACAGGTAGAGGACAAATGGAGCTATCGGATGCGGTTGTTGGGTTATATGGTTTTTTATTATTGTTTGGTTGCTATATGTTCGTCAAATTGTTGATAAAGCTTATTTTGTTTTTCATAAATAAAAACACCCGCTCATCAAATGAGCGGACAACACAGAGATATCGAAGTAAAAAAAGTGTTTGAGTTGGGGGAATGCCCCCAACTCTTCTTTTAATTCACTTTTACAGCAATATAAGCGATCTTTCCATTCCATTTCACATATACAGTTGTCATGCCTTCTTTAATCCCTCTTACTATTCCTTCATTTGCTATTGCAATATCTTCTCTTTTTGTATACCATATCACTTCTTTTGTTACATCCACCTTCTTCCCATTACTATAATAGGCATATACTTTTACATTCTTTACTTCCCCTTCTTTTACAGTTATTCTTTTTGCAGTCACTTCTAAACGAACGATTTCTGCCTGTTTCACAACGACGGAAATCGTTATGCTTTTTCCTTTGTAAGTTGCGACTATACTCGTTTTTCCTGCTTTTTTGGCTACAATCACACCGTCTACCACATCAACAATGCTACGGTTTTTTGGTTGCCACACGATACCATCTTCATCTGTCACTTCTTCCTTTTCGCCATTCGAATACACCGCCCAAACCTTTAACTCATCCTCTTGTCCCACAAACAACTGTATATTTTTATCCGATGCCGTTAATCCTTCTAGTCGCTTTGGTTCGCTCACTACGTCAACAGTGATAATTGCTGTTTGGTTTTCATAGCGAGCCGTAACGGTTGCAATCCCCTCATTCACAGCTTTAATGAGACCTCGTTCAACTTCTGCTACTTCACTATTATCAGTCGTCCATACAGCCAAATCTGTTACGTCTTTTGTTGTTCCATCTTTATATATAGCTAAAAGTTCAATCTCTTGCGTTTGTTTTTTAGCATGCAATGTCACTTGACGTGCAGAAGGGTGCAATTCTTCAACCGTATTTTTTAATACAGTAACGGGAACTTTCACATACTTTCCTTTGTAATATATTTTTACTTCTCCTCTACCCGGGCGGTTTTTCGCCTTAATAATGCCGTTTTTCACTTCTGCAATTGCTGCAGAAGATATTTGATAAACAATTTCCTTATCGAACGTCACTTCTTTTTGACTACCGTCTTCAAATTGAGCATATACTTTAAACTTTAGCGACTCATTTGTCATCAATTGAAACGCGTCTTCTGAAACATCTAAAGACCTTACTTCATTTTCTGGATGTAGACTATAAACTTTCACTACACACGTTGCGACTTGTCCTCCTTCCGCAGTTTTAGCGGTGATCGTGGCCGTACCAACGCCAACTGGCTTGATCACCCCATTTTCATCTACTGTTACAACGTTTGTATCGCTGCTTGACCAATATACTGTTTTATTTACTGCACTTGCCGGTTCCACAGTAGCCTCAAGTTTCTTCGACTTTCCTCGAACCATTAGCTCAACGTATGATGTGTTTAACGTGATTGCTGTCGGAACAGTTCGTTTTGTTTTTACTGTTACATATATTTTGTTAGACACCGTACCATCTATAGTTGACACATAAATGTATGCGTTCCCTTCCGAAACTCCAACGATATTCCCATTATTATCGACTTTTACAACGGCTGGGTTGGAGCTCATCCAAACAATTTCTTTATTTGTTGCGTTTTCTGGATAAACACTTGCTTTTAATGTTTTATACTCTCCGACTGTTATATCAACAAATTCATCATTTACCTTAATGTACATCGCTGGCACTTTCGCAATAAACTTACTCATTTGCCCTACATGATTGTCAGCAAACGCATAACTACTAAACAATAAACAACATAAAAAAAACAATATTGTTATACGCCATTTTTTCCACACTTCAATCCCTCCCTTTCACATGAAAAAGGAAGCTCCTAAACTATAAAAGATAGGAGCTTCAAGGTTCCAACTATTTGACTGTTACAACGATTTGAACAACTTTTCCTCCATACTTGGCTACTACTGTTGTTGTTCCTGTGCCAACTGCTTTAATAAGTCCCCCTTCTACTTCCGCAACCGTGTCACGCTTTACATACCACTCTGCATTTTTTGTGACATCTACTTTTTTCCCGTTGTTTAAAGTTGCGGTAAGTGTCACTTGTTTCGTTCCGTCTTGTGTCAGCGTTAATTTTTTTACGTTTGCGTCTAATTTAACAACTTTTGGTTGAACAACTTCAACAGAGATTTTCAACGACTTTCCTTTATATGTTGCCTCGATCGATGTTTTTCCAGGTTTATTTGCTACAATCACACCATCGACAACATCAGCGATGCTTCGATGTTTTGGTTGCCAAACGATATCGTCTGTTATTTCTTCTTTATTTCCATCGCTATAGACAGCCCAAATTTTTATTTCATCTTCTTCGCCTGCTTCAAGTTTAAGGTTTTTATCAGACGCCTCGATTCCCTCGAGCTCCGCTGTATTTTCTGATACTTCAACTGTAATTGTTACAGATTCCCCACCATAACGTGCTGTAACTTCAGCAATTCCCTCTCCAATTCCTTCAATGCTACCAGCATCTACATCTGCCACAGTTGCATCGCTCGTCATCCAAGTTGCTAAATTCGTTACATCTTTTGAAGAACCATCAGACATTGTAGCTGTCAATGTTAAATCTTTCGCTTCACCTTTTCCTAAAGAAATAGCGGTAGCGGATACTTCAAGAGACTGTACTGTCACTTTAGATACAACTACGTTAATCGTTGCGCTTTTCCCTTTATAAATAAATGTAACAGTCGCTTTTCCTGTTTTCTTTCCAGCTTTAATTACATTTTTTGTTGCGTTTACTACACTCGTTGAACTAATTTTCACTACAATGTTTTTATCATTTGTAATTTCCTTCACTTCACCATTCGAATAATTCGCGTAAATCTTAATTTTTTGGCTTTCATTCGGTTTAAGCAATAGTTCATTTTCGCTCACTTCAATGCTTTCTAACTTTACTTGCTCTTGATTGCTCGGTGATGTGACAGGAGTTTCGCTTGATGTTGCTGGAGTTTCACCTTCTGCAAAAACCATTCCATGACCTAAAAGTAAAGAAGCACATACAACACTTGTAGCAAAAGATTTTTTATTTAACTTCATCATATTCATCCCCCTTTATTTAACATTAACAGAAATGTTTACTGATTTTCCTCCGTATTTCGCCACAACAGTTGTTGTTCCTTTCGAAACACCCTTAACTGTCCCATTTTCCACTTCTGCAATTGTGTTTCGCTTTACAGACCACTCTGCTTCTTTTGTCACATCTACTTTCTCGCCGTTATCTAACAGAGCGAATAAAGTAATTTGTTTTTGCCCCCCTTCAGCGAGCGTTACTCGTTTCATAGAAGCAGATAATGAAACGACTTTGAGCTCAGCAACCTTTACAGAAAGGGTAACCGATTTTCCTTTATACGTAACAACAATGGATGTTTCTCCTTCTTTTTTCGCCTCAACTACCCCATCAACAACGCTTACTATACTACTTTTTCTCGACTGCCATACTGCTTCTTCTGTTACATCTTCTTTATGCCCACTGTCATAAACAGCCCATGCGCTGACTTCTTGCTCTTCTCCAACTTTCATTTTTAAGTTTTTATCAGACAACTCTAATCCGACAAGTTCCCCTTTATCTGCCTCATCTACAACTTCTACGGATACGTATGCTTCTTGCCCATTGTAACGACCTTTTACAACCGCCACTCCTTCTTCTACACCTGACACGTCACCGCGGTCCACTTCCACAACTGTGCTATCATCAGTTAACCAATAAGCAAGGTCTGTAACATTTTTTACACTTCCATCCTCATACACCGCATACAATTCTACTTGCTTCGTTTGTCCAACGTTTAATTTTAAGCTTGGCGCTGAAATCTCTAACGATACCATTTTCTTTTTACCGACAGTAACAGGGATCGTTAATAGTTTCCCTTCATACGAAATAAGCAGTTCCGTGCTTCCTTCCTTGTTTCCAGCTTTCACAATTCCTTTTGAAGCTGTCGCAATGCTTCCAGATTTCGTACGATAAACAGTTTTTTTATCAACTGTAATTTCCTTTACCGTACCATCTGAATACACTGCATACACTTTTAATTTCAATGATTGCTTCGGTTGAAGAAAAATCGTTGATTCTGAAGCTTCTAAATGATCTAAAACAACTTTATCTTCTTTTACTTGCTCCGGAGACTTAACGTTTACAGTTAACTCTGTTGCTCCTAGATACGCCCCATCCCCAAGAGCACGCAACGAAATGTTATATGTGCCATCAGCCGTTCCTTTTGATGGTGTGACAGTTACCCGGAACGTTTTCGTTGTGTTTGGACCTACATCCGTATACTCACTTTGATCAAGCGTTATCCATGACTGATAATCTTTAGGGATTTCAAGCGTTAGCTTTTTAATTTTATTCGTTTCATTTTTAATCATATTTGCAATTGCCTTTGGAATTTCATTCGCATTTTTTAATAAAAAGTATTGGCCTTTCGTGCCCACAGACGTTTTATATCCTTCTGACATACCTTTAAACGTAGCAGTAGCCTCTTTCTTTCCGCTGTTTGCATGTCCTTGCACAGCTAAAACTGTAATGTCTTTCTCATTTAATTGTTTAACAACTGTTTCAAAGTCAAGATCGTCTTTTGTTCCAGCAACCCCATCTCGACCTGGATCACCACCGTAATTGTATCCAGCAAAGTTCAAATCATGCGTCGGTGCGTCACCGATCATAATGACGACTTTTTTCGCCGATGGTCTCCAGCCGTTTGTTCCTTCACTTAATTCATAAAGAACTCGCGTATAGTTTTCAGGTAAATCATCACCGATTCCAAGTGTTAAATGATTAATGGCAGTTGCAACAGCATTCATATCTGTCGTATTTTTTTGGTTTACCTCAAAAGCGATGTCGGTCTTTGCGCCATATGAATAACTATATCCCGGATATGTATACACACCTGGATAGTCCATAAACGACACAACGCTAAACGAACTATCTGGGACAAGTTCTTTTATTTGTTTCATGATCTCAATTGATTTTGCTTTCGCAACGTCAATCTCATCTCCCATACTACCTGTACGGTCAATTGCAAATGCAACGTCTAATTGTGGAATTGGCTGTTCATCTGTTGTTACATTTACATCAAAACTTTTACTTTCACTAGGTGCCACACTGATGTTGACATTGCTCGGTGTCATACTACTAGCCGCAAACGATGCGCCTGGAAAAATAAATAACGAGCTAGCAAGTAATGCGGTTGCAAAACACTGTAATGTTTTCCTTTTTCCTTTCATTCAGTAACCACCTTTCATCGCTATTTATTTATATCGATGAGGGAGCCGAGCTTGCGGCTCCCTCATTATGTTTACTCATCTACTTCTTCTCCGTCATCGCCTGTTTCTGAAAAAACAGCTAAGTCGGATTCTTTTCCTTCAATTCCGTACTTGTCAACAGCCGTTGCTTTAAACCCATGGAATTCTCTTAAATCTAACCAATATACTTGAACAGGATAAACATCGCCTGTTGACTTCGTCGACTTACTTGTTACTGTTGTAAGGAAATATTTACCACCATTTTTATCCAAATAGTAAAGACGGAATGCTGCTTCATTTGTCGATAAATCTTTAATTTGCACAACAACATATCCACCTCTTGCTTCACCGATTGTAACGGACGGTGCTTTCGGTGAAACAGCAGGATTTACAAAAATCGTCTTTTTCGTTGGATTGCTTTTTATATTGTGAGCTTTATTTACAATTCGGAAATACTTTGTCAATTTCATCGCATTTTTCGTTGAACGATTTTTTAACGCATTTTTGTGCAATACGTTTCCTTTAATTAAAGGAGCTTTAATTACGTTTTTCGTGAAGTTTTTATCATCTGCAATTTGAATTTCGTAATCTGTGAAGTTTTGTTTATAATCTTGATAGTTTTTGTACTCCCAATAATATTGAATGTTATATCCAGAAACTTTCGCAATTAAAGCTTTTTCACTTATCGTTGGCATGACTAGTTGTTTTGTCGTTGCAGAAGCTGTTAATTTTTCACTTTCAATGACTTCTTCTTCATCATCCGTAACTTTAAACGCTACAATCGAAATGCTGTACTTTTTACCGGGCTTCAGTCCTTTTTGCACGAACTGGCGGTCTTTTGCGTTTAAATCATCATCATCTGTTAGTAGATCACCATCTTCATCATATATGCGGAAACCGTCAATTTTCTTTTCGTCTGCTTTGTTGTACTTCCACGTCCATTTAATTTCCGTTGGTGAAACAGCTTCTCCCTTCAACTCCAACACTTTCGCTAACTCCGTCACCTCTTCTTCTTCCTGCTCGTTTGTTTGAAACGATTGACGAACTTCTTCGTATGAAGCTCCTGATTTACTTTTTACCCCATCAACAATTAGCGTATATTCGACATTTTGATCTAAGTCTTCTTTCAACTTAATCGTTACTGTCTTACTCGACATATCGATCGTTAATTTAATTGGACTGTCTGCCGTTTGATCATCGCCAATATTTAAATTGCGAATATGGATCGTATTCGTATTAATCGTGCTTTGATCTACATCTTCCGGTAACTTCAAGAAAATAGTAAACTCACTTTTTTTATAGCTTGT
Organism: Anoxybacillus ayderensis; assembly: GCF_013761015.1. Classification (NCBI taxonomy): domain Bacteria; kingdom Bacillati; phylum Bacillota; class Bacilli; order Caryophanales; family Anoxybacillaceae; genus Anoxybacillus; species Anoxybacillus ayderensis. The sequence continues at coordinate 234,310 of NZ_JACDUV010000001.1, read as the reverse complement.
GTTCGTAAAGTAAGGAACAATTTTTGATACAACTTGTTGCTGTGATGATTCGTCTTGTTCTAGCACTTGATCTTCATCAACTAACTCTTCCTCAGCAGAATTAGCAAACACGTGCTGTTCGAAAGCAACTGTCGGTGTAGCTAGTAAAGACAATGATACTCCTAACGCTAACCATCTTTTTTTGTTCATTATTTACCCTCCTATTCTTCACTTATGAAAATAATATCTTTTGCTGAAGAGTTTGTTTCTATGCCTACAGCATTGTATGTGACAACGACAATTTGCCATTTGTCCCTCTCGTTGAAATCATCGTAATAAGAATAAAAAAGATTATAGAGATTTAATTTCTCCGAAACTGATGTTTGCCCTGGCTTAAGTGTAAATTTGTCTGTCGTTCGAACAATACTTCCATTTCGTTTTAAAATGTAAGCATACTTTCGAGCAACATTTTTGCTATCTCTCATTGTCCATTGAACGATCAACTGTCTGCTTGCTTTGTCGTACTCGCTTCGTTTAATTGTTGCTTTCGGTGGTTTATCTGGCAACTTAATGACATACTTCACTTTATCGCTTTCAAAGTCTGAACCGCCCGCACCTTCAATGTTGATAGAGCGAGAAATGTAGCGAACAATTGTATTGTTTACAACTGTTTCTTTACTTAAATCGATGCGCTCAACAAACCTTCCTTTAGAAGAATGGGTTCGGTTTGCACCCGATGCCTTCTCCGCATATTTTTTTCGAATAATGACGTAAGCCGTTTCCCCTGGGTAGTCTGCCGGAACGTCTTTCCACGTCCATTCAAGTGATCCGTCACGCAACAACTTCACTCGAACGTTAGATGGCTTTGCTGGTTTATTCGCTGTTAACTTAATCTTTGTTACTTTTGCTTTGTAATCCTCCGCTTCATCGCCTTCTTCATCGGCAGGAATAATTTCTACCGTATGCACTCCAAACGGCTCATCAAACACTAAATCGAACGTTACTATCGAACCATATCCTTTAACGGACGGATAGTAATCTTGATTTTCTTTATCTCCATCTATACGCAAGTAATATCCTGTTTCCCCGATACTTGTATCTTTCCATGATAATCGTATCGTTTTGAAATTCACTTGCGTCCATGTGATGTCTGCAGGTTTTTGTAACAACGTAACGATATTTCCAACTTCAATTGGGTACGATAAATCTTCACTCACTGCTAACTGTTGACCATAAATATCCCTTACTCGGTTGCTTACGGTCACTTTGTAACGATCGCCGTTCGCAAAATTCACTAAAGGTAAAATGGAAACTGTCTTTTTATCTGGTGAAACGGTTATTTTCGTTTCAATCTCTTCATTGCTGTTTGAAAGGTCGTTTTCTAGCAATTTAAAGTACGCACTATCTACATATTTTTCATCAATTGGGTTATTAAACGTAACCGACAATTGTGGGCGTCGTTCTGTTATTTTTTCATCTGGCCCTGAAACAGCTTTAAATAAACTTGCAACTTTGAACGTTTTGGTATATGACGATCTCATCGGGATGCCATCATTGCTTACGATACCATCTGGCTCAATCGTTAATTCATAAGTTGTATTTTCGGCAAGACCAGCGTTTGGTTGCAACGAAACTTCTTTCCCATTAACATAAATAGTTGCTTGTACTAACTCGCCAGTTGAAACGTTTTTTAATCGAAACTTTGAGCCTGTAATATTTTTAAGCATAATATCTTGATCTAACTGTAATTTTATGCTGCCTAAGCTGCCCATTTCTCCACCATCAACGTTGCTTGAAACGATCGAGACAGCGTCATAAAATTGTCTCGTTTGAAAATCTTGTGTAATCGTTTTTGGTTCCATCGGATTTCCAAGCACATCAGTAATTCCGCCTGTGTTAATAATTAAACGATATTTGCTTAAGCTTCTTAATTTTTCTTTTAACGGTATTGTTACGAATGTCGTTTTACGCCAATAGTCGCTTTCTCTCTCTTGCTTAGCATTATTAAAGTCGAGCCTTTCGTTTTCGTACTGCCCCGTTTCCATATTGCGGAGCTGGATAGTATTTGTGTTTAATGTACTAAGATTTAAAGGTTCGTTAAATTTCAGCTTAATTGGCGATGTGACCGGGAAAGCGGATGTGTTTTCTATATATTCATCTCTATACCCATACGTTTGAATGGTTGGTGCTGTCGTATCAATGTTGAAATCGATCGTTGTTTTCGATTGGTTTCCCGCCGCATCTTCTGCTTTAACATATAATCTATAGCTTCCTTCTCGCGTTAAACTTGTTCCTGAAATAAACTCTTTATATGAGTACTCATAAGAAGTCGAAATCGAAGCCTCGTATGTTCCTTCATTTACCATAATGATTGGCGTAGCTGAGCGATATGTTCCTTCATGTTCTACTCCAATAACTGTAATAACCGGAGGAGTATTGTCAATCGTAATCGTTTTTTGCTTCGTTTCTGTTCGATTCCCTAAACTATCTTCCAAATAAAAGGAAATGTTATATGTTCCGCTATCGCCTAACTCATTGTTAAAATAAAAACGATTCCATCTTTTAAGCGATACCGTTTTCTGCACCTCATTAATAGAATAGTAAAGCGTTGCGTCTTCATTAGTCGGATATACATAAATTTCAGGCTTGTATTTCGTACTCTCTTTTTGACTATCAATATTTGTATCAAAAAAAGGGGCAGATTTATCAATTTTGAAATTAAAGTATTTTGTGATCGTATACGGCCGGATTGTAGCTTTCACTACAAGTTTGTATTCTCCTTCAGCACTTAACGTTGTGCCGCTTTCAAACGTTCGACCATTCAAATACGCCTCGCACGTTCCTTGACATATAATTTCCGGTGTAACAGCCGTGTTGTATTTTCCCTCATCTACGATACCGCGCACTTCAATTTTCGGCTCCGAAGCCGTTTCACCCTCACCTAATGCGTATTTCTCAAAAAATGGTGAAAAGATGAGAAGAAAACTTAATAGGAAGATTGTTGACCGCTTCACGTTATTTCACCTCCTCAACTTCCATATCGATTTCCTTCGTCTCTGCATTTGTTTCTTCGCTAGAAATGTGCAAGTTATACTTTTTCACAACATCACCGTTCACAATTTTTTTATTTTCTAATACCGCTGAAAATAATTGCCCTTGCTTATTAAACACTTTCATCGCTTTTAAAATAATCGCATGCGCATCTTTAATAGTTAGCTTACTATTTGCACGCTCTACTTCTTGTTTTGAAAGTAAATAAATACTTTGAGCAAATTCCATCTGTTCTTCGGCTAAATAGTCCCGGTCTGGGGTATAACCTAATAAATCAAGCATATATTTCGTAAACTCTTTAATCGTTAATGTAGCTCTCGGCTGGAACGTTTCACTCTTTTTATCCCATCCGAGCTTTGGATTGGCTTTAGCGTAGTTTACATAAGGAACATATTCTTTTGGGATTTGGCTAATATCTTTATATGTATTTTTTCCTCGAAACGATTTCGCTTTACTTTCTAATCCGGCTAAACGGATATATAAAATGTACGCATCCATTTTTTTTATCGGTTCGTTCACATTTTTTATTCTCTGTTTCTCGTTTTCTTTTACAATGCCTAATTCAACAAGCTTATTTAAATCGCTATCGGTGTTTGCTTTTGTGTACGTACCTTGGAACGTAAATAGCGCAAAAATCGTTAAACAAACGTAGACCATAAACTTTTTCAATAACCTTCACCCTCCCCATCAAATATCATACTAAGCATTATGATATAAAACAGATCATTACATAATCATTACAATAAAAACATTTTATGTTTTTTTATTAAAATGTAACTTATAGTGACAATGAATAAATATTACTGTACAATTTTCCGAAGAAAGATAAAGATATAAAAAAGGAAGGAGATTGTAATGGCGTTTATCGTTTATTTTTTCTTTATTATTGCCATTTTTTCTTTTGGTTTATATGACAACATTTATTCATTTGCACTTGCTATTTGCGCATTATGTATACTTTTATTGCTATATACTTTGATTCGAAGAGAGCGAGTTATTTTTCCAGTATTCTTGTTTCCTATTCCTTTTTTTTACTTATTTCCACTTCTTTTTCATGTAGAAACGACCCAAGGTACGATTGATCAACTGATTGTTTGGATAAGTTGCATCGCTTTTATTACATTGTTTTTATTTACGAAAAATAAACAAGAGGTCATAACATGGATAAGTTGGACAGTTATAGTTGCTACCTATGTCATACTCGTACGCATAATTTCTTTCCCAGATTTTATTTTATCCGTTTCTCAAGAAGTGTCTGGATTAGGGAAGCGTCTCAGTGGCTTTTTCCAATACCCAAACGCTTTTGCATCATTATTAGGCAGCCTTTTATTATTTCACCTTGGCTATGCTGTGAAAGAAAAAAAACAAACTGTATCATTGCTTCATCGATGCGCTATTTTACCTTTATGGACACTGTTTTTATTAACTGAATCTCGTGGAGCGTGGGTAATATTTTTTCTCGCTTGGCTCGTTTCATTTTATGTCGTTCCAAAACATCAACACTTTATGTATACGACGCTATCCATTTTTTCATTCATCGGCGGAACGATTATATACGCACTTATGACAATAAACGGGGATATTCATTTTTCCTTTTTATCTGCATGTATGCTTATATTTTTCATATTGCTCATATGGATGTGGGAGAAAAGAGGAGTAAATATAAAATTTCCGACTGTACGCTCCCTTCACACATTTCCATCGTCTTTGTTTACAATCGCCATTTTACTCATTGCTGATCTTTACTTTAAAGGGTTTATATACCGTATGCTTCCTGTTGCATTACAACGTCGCTTCTCTTTCGATATTGGAACGCTAACAGAACGGGTATTGTATTGGCAAGATGCATGGAAGGAGTGGGAATCATTTATATGGATTGGACTCGGGGGGAAAGCGTGGAAAATACTAATGTATCGTGTGCAGTCGTTTCCTTATTTATCAGGTGAGTTACATAATGGCTATCTTAATCTAATCGTTGAAATCGGCATGGTCGGGACATTATATGTTTTGTTTCTTGTTCTTTATGCGAGCCAAAATCTTTGGAAACAGCGAGCAATTGAACTCGTCCCATTTATATTCCTTATTCTTCATGCCGTGATCGAATTTACGTTTTCTTTCCCTGTGCTCATCATGTTAACAATCATGCTAGCTATATCAGGAATGAACAAATCACATTCCTTTAAGTTTACATCTATCCAAACGACATTTAGTTTTTTCATGTTCACGATGTGTATTATTTTATGCTTCCTATTCATAAAGGCCGAGCAAACGTTTGTTGCTGCACAATACGCTAGTACAAAAGAAGAAGCACGTGCGTTAACGATAAAAGCAATGAAACAAAATAAATGGAATATAACGTACGTTCTTTTTGCAGTTGAAAATAAATTATTATCTGTCAAAGAAGAGCAACAAGCGCTTAAAAACGCCTTAACATACGAACCTAATCATTCGTTGCTATTGTTTTATGCAGGGAAAAATGCTGAAAAGCAACAAAATATCGAACAAGCAGCTACCTATTACGAACGGTCACTCGCTACTGACCGATTTGATATAAATAAATACACATTTTTAATTGATTTCTATTTAAAAAGATTAAAAGAAACGAATGGCGACGAAGCTTATTTATGGGGAGAGAAAGCAAAGAAAACAAAAGAAAGAATGGAAATTTTAAAACAACAAGTAAAAAAACAAAAGTGGAACGATCAACGAAATTTCTTGAAATGAAACATTGATTTATTTAATGATATGCTTGAAAACAACGTGGTGTATAAGACTCCACATCGCAATAAATGAAGTAGAAAATATGACGAGGAAAGTTCGTTACATACGATAGAACTAAAATAGAGGGGAAGTCCCCTCTATTTTAGTTCTATCGTTATATATGCCCCGCTTACCCATCCTTCTGTTCCATCCGTTAAAATTACTTTATACCAGTTGTTTTGAACTTGTAACTCCCCTTTGTCGTCCAATGCTAATTCAATATATTCCCCAAGACTTAACGTACGTATAGGAGGTTGTGCTGTTGATGGAGTAGGTCTTACGTTTAATGAATTAGCTGTCACACTAGCTAAGTTTTTCACAGATATATATTTGCTATACTCATAAAACTTAATCGAGTTTGTCCAATATTCCTGCTCATTATACACAATCCGCACCCAAAAATCGTTCGTCTTTTCTAAAAGAAGAAATGTAGCACCTTTTGGCAAGGTCAATGTTTTTTTTGTATCTCCGCGATTCATGTAAAGATCTAGATCAGCATTCGCTACTGCCACAATATGATTTGGAAACACGTCTGACAAAGCTGGAATGGTTGGAAGCGAAGGAACCGATTCGTTCACTTTTGCTGAGCGATAATCGTTGCTATTGTATGCGAGCATATTCGACATATGTTTTGCGATTTTTATTCCCCAATACGGATCGCTCGCATAATAAAAATTCATTCCCTCACTACTTGTATTAATTCTCACCCCAGATAATGTGTTCGTCCGAAACCCGAGATACGGGCCTTGAAAGCGATAGTCTTTCGGATTCAAATACGTTGCTTTTAGTTGTTGAGCAATGTAATAAATACATTGATCAACAGATGAAAATCGGTATGCTCCAACAAACGGCGTTGCATCATATGCGCCAAATCCAAACAAATTGTACTTCGTTAACGCTAACTTCGATGTTCCAAAAGCGCTCTCATGAATCGCATGAGCAGCTAAAAATAACGGATTCACTCCATACTTATTTCCTGCATCAATAAACACTTGTCCTTTGCCAAGTAATACACTTTGCTTTTTTGTTGCATTAACGTAGTTTTGAATATAACTATTAATTTGTTGAGCTGTTACAGATGATGGGGTACGCAAATCAATAAACTGATAACTATCTCTACTCCCATCTAATGGAGCGCCTGTTTTTACCTCTACAACGTCCTCAGCTTGAACGTACCCAACGACACCTTGATAAAAAACTTTATACCATTTGTTTGATGTCTCATGTGTCGGTATGATGAATATTCCTTGCGCTATTGTGCCTACTGATTGTGCAGCCGTGTTCGGTTGCTGACGAACAACTGGCGGACGAACGGTTAAAAATACCCTCCCTGTTATTCCTTTTTCTACAAAATCCGAAGGAATCGGTTCATCGCTTTCTGGCTGCTTATTCGGTTCATTTGATTCATCATTATTTTGCGTTTCATCGCTCACTTGTGTCGGGGGCGTTTGTTGTTCATTATTTTCAACATACGGAACGAAATCATTTATAAAAATATATCCTGTCTTGTTTTTATATACAACTTTATACCAATTCCCAACACTAAAATCTGTAACAACGACCGTACCTTGTGGGATAGTATCTAATGTGCCATATATATTTCCAAAAGAATGATATAAAAATGTATTTTTCGTAGCGGTATATTTTGTCGACGTAAAATTTTTTGGCTGTACGTTCATCACGTCTGTGCTTAATACGTACCCGGTTTTCCCTTTTAACTGTATCTCATATAACGTTTGACCAATAAAATTAATGACCGTCCTCTTTGAATATACTACACTATTTTGTGGTAACTGTCCTCCTACATTCCGTCCATCCGGAGTGCTATAAACATTTGTTGACTTTTTTAATAAATAATAATTACCTTTCGTTTGTACGTACTTATAAAACTCTCTTACTGAAGAAGAATGAACCCAACCTGTAATCGTCTTCTTTTTCCCATTTAAAACATACTCATACGATACTTTATGCCAGTCCCCCTTCTTTTCACTCGATATCACTATTTTCCCTTTTGGGATCGTTGCAAGCGCCTTATAATTCGTTCCTGCCCCTGTTCTTAATCGAACGCTTGAAGTCGTTTCATATATTATTTTTCCCGTAGTCGTTGTGCCCTCCACAGATGTTGTCGCTGTTTTTACGTTTACCGCTTTTTGTTTTAAATAATTTGCGCTAACCCATCCAACCGTTTTGTTGTAAGAAACCTTATACCAACTTCCCTTTTTCTCTATCACAATCACTGACTTTCCTTTTGGGATAGTGAAAATGGCTTTATAATTTATACCTGACCCTGCTCTCAATCGAACATTTGCAGTTGTTTCGTATGTGGCACTTACAATATTTGAAGCCTCGACAACGGGAGAAGTCGAAAAATGACAAATAAAAGATAGTAACAGGAACCCTACAAACATCAACGTTCGCACTATGCCACTCATTTTCTACTCACCGCTTTCCTTTTATTATCCATCCGCTCTTTCATCACTATCATCTCTTCTTATCAAACAATGTATCAAACTATATATGAAAGGTAAATAGAACATTTGTAACTAAATCGTTCTAGAAAATGGATATTATAAAAATCTTCTTTTTATAGTATGATAGCAATATACAAAGAAAGGGGGAGGCACATGCAACGATTTCACTCATATGTCACCAGTTTCATTGTCATCTTAATCATGATCATTGGAACTTCTGTTCAAGCAGAGGCAACATGTACAAACGACGTTTGGTGGGAAGGCGCAAAATTACAAAAAGGGCAAATTGGTAAAGTGACTGTGTTAAAAGACACATCTATTGTAACGTTCAAAAACAAAAAAACTGTCTTCACTCGCAAAGCTAAGCGTGGCAATGTTTACAACGTATATGCCATTTACGCAAAATATTTTCATATCGGGAACAATCAATATATTAAAAACGATGCAAACATTCGTTACAAAGCTGTCCCGAAAGAAAAACTCGCACTTCTTATCTGCGACAAAAAAGCAACTGCTGCCACTATTTCAATGAACGGACTGTCGATCGGTGATACCCGTGCAAAAGTAGAAGCGATATATGGAAAAGCAAAAAGAAAAACAATTAACGACTACGGATTGTATTGGGAGACATACGATCAAGGAAATTACAAACAATTTATTATGATTAGTTACGAAAATGATAAAATTGCAGCGATGTATACAAACCAACATATTGTTCAAACGAAAACAGGCATTACATTAAACTCGTCGAAACAACAAGTGCAACAAACGTACGGCACACCACTATTATCCATTGACAAAGGAGGGATAAGTTATATTATTAAAGACGATGAATATAGCACATATATGTTAGACGGAAACTATGTCACCTTTTTCTTTGACAAACATCAAAACGATCAACTAAGCGCTGTACAAATCGTAAGAAGAGATTTAGAAGAAAAGAAAGACGGTTTTTATGGTAATCCGAATAATGAATTAAGAACGGCTTATGAGTATCAAATTTTCGATTTAGTCAACGCTGCTCGCCTGAAAAACCGTGCTCCTTTATTATCATGGGACGGAAAAATAGCGCATACTGCTCGGAAACATAGTGAAGATATGGCAAACAATCGGTACTTTAGCCACACAAATTTAAGAGGACAATCTCCATTTGATCGTATGAGAATAGATGGCATTTCTTACTCTACCGCTGGCGAGAATATCGCTTACGGACAATTCAATGCCATTTTCGCACATGAAGCATGGATGAATTCCCTTGGCCATCGACAAAATATATTGAATCCGTCTTTTCACCGACTTGGTGTTGGAGTAGCTTTTAACTCACTTGGGCAACCATATTATACACAAAACTTTTATACGCCATAACTTTAAAAGGCAGGGATGAAATTCTCTGCCTTCACATATGTGTGAAAAATATATCATATAAAGTGGAGTAAATAGGGAGGATTTTCTCATGCAACGAATACGCTACTACTCAATTGATTATGTGAAATTTTTTTGCGCAATTGCGGTCGTTCTCATTCATAACACGACATACATAGCCATTCATAAACTAGACACATTGAGCAATTACTATATTTACAGGTACTTTTTAAATATAGCAGTCCCTTTCTTCTTCATGTCTTCGGGCTTTTTTATCGGACAGAAACTTTTAACTCGCAACAATCCGAATGATATTTTAGAATATACAAAAAAAATATTTTCGTATCTTTTATCATTTTCTTTGTTTTATATTTTTGTTAAAATTGTCTTTATTTTAGGAGATTGGCTCTTTAAAGATCGACCTATACATCGTGGAATTGCCGATTTACTCCAAAACATCTCTTTCAAAAGTATACTAAATGGTTCGATCGGGTCTTTCCATTTATGGTTTCTAGCAAGTTTAATATACGCATGTATTATGCTATATGTTCTCATTCGGTTTAAAGTTCATTACACGCACGTCTTTGCTATAAGCGTATTTTTATACTTTTTCGCTTCCGCTGATTTAGTAAAAACCCCAACATTGTTCAATCACGGGAGCATTGTGTTCGGTTTGTTTTATGTCAGTCTTGGCTATTTTATAAGCCATTATGAAAAAATTCATAAAATAAAATTCCCGTTATTTTATATGCTCATATTCGCTTTTTTATACTTTCTCGCTTCGTATAAACATATAGGTACATTAACAAGTATATTCTTAGCTTTATGGGCTTTTTATTTGTTTGTTATTTGCGTGAAAAACCCTAATTTCGGGGAGAACAGTTTTATTACCTCACTCTCAAAATATGCGCTAGCTATTTACATCCTGCACATCTTTGTACGAGATAGTATTATAAGAATATATAGCTATATTGATTTTCAACATTTTTATGCATGGGCACCACACTACGTGTATACAATATTGCTTTGTGTAGTTGTTCCGATGTTTATTTACGACCCTATTTATGCACTTATACAGAAAATAAAATCACAACTTATTTTTGAAAATTAACATGATCAACCCCATATAAAAATAAAAAAGGAGAAAAAATGAGAAGATTTCTTATATTCTTTTTAACCATTGGAATGTTGCTTACTTCCTCCCAGTTTTTATTCGACCACGCTTCCGCCGAAAACATAGTGTATAAACGATGTGCCGATTTAAATAAAACGTATCCTGGAGGCGTAGCACGTTCAAATGCGGTCAAAAACAAAGGCGGGAAAACGAAATACAAGCCTTTTATTTCCGCCCCTTTGTACGATGCAAATAAAAGGCTTGATCGCGATAAAGACTTTATTGCTTGCGAAAGGTAAACATTCAGAGGAGGGGATGACCGCCCTCCTCGCTTATCATTTAATACCGCACAGCGCATAACATATTACCGCTTCTCACGTACAATGTTCTTGTGCGTTTGTCTACCAATTCGAGAGAGACAGATTCTTCGGGTTCGTCAGATTTGTATATCCCCATCAGCTTTCCTTTATCGTACACGTATAACGTTTGAAAGTCCCAATCTCTAAATACTAAAACGTCTTGGCTATATTGTGATAAACTGCCGATTTTATCAATTGGAATCGTCGCTTTCCACTTATATGTTCCATTCGGATGAACGAGAGAAACGACATTTTTATTTTTTTGTGAATAGTCCCATAAAATAAACTCCCCATTTGGCATAAAGTAAACGTCGGCATTTTTGAAAGCAAATAGTTGAGTCGATGTTCCTTTTGAGTCAACATAATAAATTTTACCATCTTCTTGTACAAGCGTACCGTCACCATAGTCTAACGCATTATGTGCCTCAACATTCATAGTCCATAAAACTTTTCCATTCTCGTCAAGAGCATATAATGTTCGTGGAAATCTGAATTCCTCTTGCGCACCGAATTCATCCTCTTTTATAGACCAGAAATTCGCCAGCACATAAATGCGTTGATTTGTTACATTAACTATGTGACACTCGCTACCTACACGCCAACCGTCAGGCACTTTTGGCAAAGGGAAATCGAACTTCCATTGCAGTTTTCCTAACTTCGTATATTTAAACAACGTATATTTAGGCCATTGATCTTCGCTAAGCATGTAAAACGAGCCCGTTTTTTTCTCAAAATATTTTAAACCATGTAATGGCTTAAAAGAGGCCATTTGTTTTCCATCAGCTGAAAGAACAACGGTTTTCTTTTCTAAATCTATATAAACCGTATCACCGACTGCCTGAGCAGATTTAATTTTTTTCCCAAATTTATATTTCCATTTTTCTTTTCCTTCCAGATTGTAACCTGTGACCGTTCCTTTTTTGTAATGGATCCCTACTAAAGATGTTTCTTTTTTTGTTTGAACGACAAGCATGTTCTCATCAGATGGCTTCCATCTCTTTTTCACTTTGCCGTTCTTATCAATGGACATAATATCAAGTTTGTATACGTTACTGAAAATTGGGAACTCACCTATTCTTTCGGCCTTAACATGTACAATGGATCCATCTGAATTCGGTAAAATGTGGAGAGGGAAACCGCGATCAAGGGGCATCTCCCAAACACTTTTTAATTGTTTCGTTGCTGCTAAAGTAACATAGTTTGGGATTGTACTGAAAAAAAGCACCCCAACGATAATAAAGGACAGAAAAGAACGTTTGAGCATGTTCATTCCTCCTTTATCAATATATGTAATATACTAATAATAATAGTAAATTATATTTTTTATTATGTAAATAATCTTTTATTCATATATTTTACATTTTTAATACAAAAAAGGGAAGAGTGACACCTCTCTTCCCCTATTACTTCCATTTAATTGTTAACAATACATCTTCTCCGATCGTTTCAAATGAGTCGCCAACAGCCCCGTGAATATAGTATTGCATCGAACGAACAGCGTTTAAGTCACTTTTTACTTTCAACACAATTTTTCCTTTCTTCACTGTTCGTCCGAGAAAATCCCCCTCTACATTTTCTGAATAAAGAATCGCATCTTCAATTTGCTCTCCTGTATTTAATGCAAATGTTCCTTGCACAGGATACCAACTTACCTTATTTGAAGATGTATTTTCTACAGTAACATCTAACACAATCGCCCGAATGGGTGGAAGATACGGATCGTACTTATAAGATGGATATAACGTGACTTTATGAATTTTAATTTTCATCGGGCCCGAGCTGCCTGTAACATTTACGTTAAAACTTTGCACCGCACTTGTGCTAACCGGCTTATAATCTTTAGAAGTCACTTTATAAGAATTACTTTTCTTCTCATATGTCATCTTTCCACCAAACAATGCCACAACGTCCGCAAGTGGAACATACGGTTTTCCGTTAATGATTCTAACGTCTGTTTTATACGCTTTATTGTTGAAAAACAAAGTGACCTTTGGCGCAGCAATCACCCCAGCGCTGAACAATGCAATGGAGCATAGAAACACAAAGCTAAACATCCATAGCTTCTTCTTCATTTTCCATCACCCTCCATCTCTTTTTTATAATTAAGGAAAATACCTATCGATCATTATAAAAGAAAACAACCCCTTTGAGAAGAAAATTAAAACGTTTGCGAAGTAAATAAACCCCTTCTTAGATTTTTTTTACGAAAAATACATTTTTGAGTCATATGTAGAAAAAATGGCTCATACATATCTTAATAAAGGATCATTCATTCGAATGAAAGAACGATGATCCATCATAAAAAAGTGAAGGAGGTGTATGTATGAAAAAGGGTGAAGTAACAAAAAAAGTGCGTGATCTTATCCCTACTATTCTAAAGGAGGAGAGGAAAGGATTAAAATTTGATCAACTGTTTTCTCGACTAAAAGCGATGATCCCAGAATTAGTGAATGAACATGGTGAAGATCGTGTTGGTGTGCTACGTGGAATTATAAATAAACTTCCTCACTATCCAGTTCCACATTTATCTGTGGAAAAAAGAGAGGATGGAGTATATTACGTTTATGTAGAAGGAGAATATCAAAAACTGATTGCTGCTGTAAAAAACTTCATTCGCAATTTAGATGAAGAACGCCTAATAAAAAACATTGATCCGCTATCTTTAAACAAAAACGAGAGAACGAATTATCATGCGCTTGTAGAATGTATCGCTGAATTAAAAGAAATCATTGAGGAGGAAACAAAATGAGTAAAAACATCTTAGAGTATTCACTTCAAGATTTCAGTTACTTGATGAGACATACAAACATATTGGACGAAATAAAAAAAGCCGTTAAACTTCAAATTAGTGTAACTCGTTTTGCATATTTTGTTGTCGCAAAAGAAATCGGAAGACCATTTTCAGAAAAAAAGCTTATCAAATATGGCTTAATTAAACGAGGAGTAACCGCCGCAAATCGTGGACGTCTGCAACACATTTTGACAGGTACATTCGTAGACACCCCCCAAAAAATTAATCACGTATATGAAGAAACAACCAAATTCATTACAGGCATTGAAACTGTAGGACAATTGTTAAACGAAATCATTCAAAAAGAACAGGATCAAAAACTTCGGAAAAAATACGAGCAAATCCGAGAGTTTTTACGGACAAGAAAATCAGAAACCTTCATCATTCCAAACGAACGAACTTAACTTTCCACTCTTTGGCTTACTCTGTACAAAACAACATAAAATAAATAACGGGACTAATCCAAACAGGAAAATGCGTCTTCGGGTTAGTCCCTTATTTGTAATTACACACAACCTATATATTTACACAAATTAATAATGATGTTATATTGTTTTTGACAATTACAATCTCAGGAGGTATATATGTTTAAGAAAAACACTTTATTCCTTTTCTTCACTGCACTGATCATCCTCTTTAGTACAACTAACTCTCTGTCATTTGCTGCTGGAATGAAAGAAGGATGGAAAGTTCCCGTAAATGGGAAGTATACTTTTTTCGCTTTGCCACAAGCAGATGGGTCGCTCGTTTACATCGATGGAACAGAGCAATCATATGGAACATCAACTGTCGTATATCACATCGATATTATGAACATTAGCCAAAAAGGAACTGTGAATAAAACATGGGGACTGGAAGCTGAACAAATATTTGTCGGTTAAGCTGGCAAAAAAGAATATGTAGTAAGTGTCAAAAGCGAAAAAGGAGTAGTTGCTGCTTATGACTTAAATGGAAAGAAGTTATGGGAACATAAAGCGGGGGCAGCGATTACATGGATCGATCAATATAAAGACACAACTTACTTACAGACAAAAAATACAATGATTATGCTTGATTCGAAAGGAAAGCGAATCGGTTCACTCAAAATCACTAATGACCCTGTCATCGGTTCAGATGGTTCCATATATATTATCAATTATCCAGATTCTCCATACATTACTGGCGATTCAAAAGGAAAACAAGTGACGCTACTAAAATATAATAAGTTAGGAAAGTTACAGTGGAAAGTAAATATCCCTCCGATGAAAAATCAAAAAGGTTGGGACATGCAATATCATAGTTACAGAGACGCTGATAAGGAGATTTATGTAGATAAAAAGTATGTATACGTCAATATTCCATATATATTGAGCCAAACCAACCCAAGCTACGTATCAAAAACGGTAGAAATGATTAACGCCATCGACTCGAAAGGAAAAATCGCCTGGTCTGTCAAATCGAATATGGAAGCCGATTCTAGCTCCAGTCTTTCCATCGCAGTAAAAGACTATAAAAATGGATCGCTTTCTTTTGAAGGAAATACAGTTTATTTCATCGATAACAAAGGAAAGAAAAGCAAATATTTCGAAACGAAAAATGGTTATGTTGAATTTGTAGATGATGGATACATGTTGTTAAAAAATAAGCAATCCGCAGCGCTTATGTCTCTAGAATTGAAACGGAAGTGGACAATAAAATACCCTCAAGAAGGATATTTAGATTTCATCGGAAAGAGCATCGCGATTTTTAAACCTTATGAATCATATGAATCAGAAGAGGAATATTGGGAAGATCCATATGGATTATATTGGAAATGGTTCTATCTTTTTGAGAACGGAAAGCAAATAGGCTTGTACAAACCGACCACAAAAATCCGTATCGTAGCAATCAACGAGAAAACAAGAACAATATACGTGAAGCAAAATAAAACAAATTTATTACAAGTTTTAACATACTAACTGAAAAGAGCTAGCCTATTGCGAGGCTAGCTTTTTTTGTGTTCCAAAATTCTTTTTATTACTTTTAATTCCAATTAATAACTATTCAATCACATCAGAAAATGAACTGCATATTTGTGCGCTCTGGGTCTACCATATGAATAACGGTAGACACGAAGGTGAATCGAGTGAGTGACAGCTCATTACCCGAATATATAGTTACACACACTTAGTACTTCCCTTAGAAAGAAAGCAACCGGTGGAACTAAGATTCTCCCCAAATATGAAGGGTTAGTGATTCATCCAGCAAGTGGATACATGGGCAGAACGCACAGTCGCATTTCTATTATCCTCCAAACAATTTGTCTTTCTTCTTGAGAAATGAGAAAAACGTTGAGTACACATGTATGAACTCATACTCATGAAAACGCAAAACCAATTCTGCATTTTTTTGTATTACGTTACTAACAGATTGAGAATTTTAGTGACTTGTCAGCAATGGATTTTCAAAAGTCAAACCATGATACAAATCACTTTTCACTTATTTGCTCTTTCCATAGTAAAAAATAATCCCTTGTGGATATTTTTTTCCTTCCCCTTGCGCACTTGCAAATAAATTATCATTGACATGTACATTAATACTTTCAATATTCTTTATATTTAAATTATTCACAGAAAGTGTAACACCGTCTTTAAGAAGTTTATCAGTTCCCTTAGGTGTAAAATATTTCACTTTCCCCCCATTATATTGGATCCATACTTCGGTAATATACGCTGTCGACTCATATCCTTTACCAATGAATCCAGAAATTTTAAGTGATTTAAGCGTTAGAGATTTAGATGTTTTTTCTACCACTACAGTAGTAATAAATGCAAGGTTTATACGATTGTTTTTTGTATCGATGTACGTTGTATTATAAAACTGACTAGTGCCATTCTTAATATCTTCTACATTATACTGGTCATAATCCGAATCTGCATAAGAACCAAGTGGAAAACCAGATAGGTCTTCAGCGGTCTTTCTTACTGCCCCTTTCGCTTCTACTACATCTCCCAATCCGCTACCTAGTAAAACCCCTATACCTAATGTTAAGGATGCTGTCAGTCTAGCTAATTTCACGTCAGAAACTCCATTCTTCAGAAAATTTATTATATTAATGTTATTATAAATACTGATACCTAGTTTTTTATTTTAGAGCGATCATCACAACATGTGCTTGACAAAGTAAAACAATATTCAAAAATATCAATTAACTTTTTTTCATCAAGGGCGAAAGTAAGACAGGTTTTAGAAAAATCAAGCACAATTTTCCGATAGAGAATCGGAATTATTAATCTACGTATATAAATATATATTACATTTTACACAAAATCAACATCCTTAACTATATAAATCTAAATTTGGTTCATCACTACAACGTGTACTTGACAAGCGATATGTTCTACTGAACAAGGATGTGCAAAAAAACATTGACTTACTGATTTTTCCTCACAACCACAAGTGGGACATGTTATGAAAAAATCAAACACAACTTTTGGTGAAGAACCAATATTTTTTATGTATCACGTAAAGAAAAATTAAGGACTTGTTGTGATTTAGCGATGTATGGCAACGCCTTGTTGAATTACATCACATGTATATGCCCCAAACGCTCGTTAATGTAAAAAAGACAGTGAGCCATTCAATTTCAATGACTCTCTGTCTCTACCAATCTCCGACAAATTTCGTGCGGTGATTGACACGGAATTAAGTTAAATATGTTTCTATTTTCGCTAGGCATTCATCAATGATTTTATCTATTTCTTCAATTTGCGCATCCTCTGGATTATACTTTTTTAAAATTTTTAAATGCCGAGCTTTCCAGTCCAATGATTTAATTTGATCAGTTAAAACGACCCCTGTTATTGGATAGCTATCGCCACCAAGATATATTCCTTCTTCTGGTAAATAAACCTCGAAAGGATAACCCTTCTTTTGATTGGTAATCGGACAAACAACTATAAATCCTGTTGCTTGATTGAATTCTTTAGGCGATAAAACAATCGCATTCCTTCTCCCCACCTGCTCATGACCGACTTGTGGATTGAAGTTTAAAACAACAAAATCGCCTCTCTCCGGTACGTCCACTGGCATTAAATCCATTCACGCCCTTCTATCCCGAAATCAATTTCCTCATGTCGATTTTCAGGTGTAATCTGTGATACTAGTTCTTCCAGCGTGTATTTCTTTCTTGTTCTTTTTGGCTTTAATGTGATGATACCTTCATTTTCAATCACGTTTAATTCTATTTCGGAACCTTGTTTAATCCCTATTTGATCAGCAACATCTTTTGGGATACGAATGCCCAAACTGTTTCCCCATTTTTGAGCAACAACTGTAGACACGTAGTCCCCTCCTTTCCTTTGGTTTATTTTGCTTTCTAAATGTTCCTTTGAGTTCATGATATCACCCTCAGCCTAAAACGTATATACATAGTATATACATTCTTCCGAAAAATGATACCTTTGATTTTTTGTCGAACAAATATTTTCGTCAAAAAAGTAATCATTTGAATCGATTAATTAACATGCATTTTCGATCACACCAAACATGTCGAGAAAAGCGAATGCGCTTGATAATGCATGCATAGAAAGCTTTTTCCCCTATCTCTAAACAGGAATGAAGCAGGATTTGCGACGTACGAAAAGTGTGGAAGAGGCAACGCAGCTCATTCATGATTACATTCGATATTGCAACCACCAACGTACACAAAGCGTTCTTCATTATGAAACACCGACTCAATATGCAAAAGTTAGTTAAAAACGAGCGCGTATGAGTTACATCTCCTCCTTCGCGTCTTACCCACCTCTCCTAACTCCGTGTACCAATTGCTTTCCTTAACAGTTTCAAGGCATTCAGAGCTACTAAAAAAAGACGAGAAAAGGAAAGGAACCAGAGTTTTATCACTCTGATTCCTTCACGTGAGCTGAATTTATACTGTCTACTTTTCGGATCTTAGTACACTAGTATGTTACCTCAAACAGCCTTTATTATTGTTTCGAAGAGTAGTTATATTTAATATGTTGATCAAGCCCTTTAACTCTTTCAACATACATGTCGTAGTCTAAATTACTGAATTCTTTAACTGCTTCTTCGTAATATTTATAGTAATTATCTATAGCTAGTATATTATTTCTTAACTCTTGTACTAATTCACCCAAATCCTTTGCCTTTGTTAACTCCTTGTAAAACATTAAAACATCTTTTTCCTCATTAGGAGGTAAGTCTGGCATGGAGTCGAATGAAATTGAATCTTTAAAAACATCTACAGTTTCTTTTACTATTCCCTTCACTCCTCCTTCAACAGTTAACCCTAATCGGTCAAGTGCATCTAAGAAGTATTTCCATCTATAGAAACCTTCCAAGTAATTATTAAAAACTTTGTTTACTTCTTTTTTGTTATCATTAACAATGATAACATTTTTGCTTGAAGTTACTTTTATTCCTTTTGTATTTGAGTAGACAGACTCCATTTTAGGAAGAATACCTCTTTGATACTCATAAAACCCCCACGACATTTTCACATAAGTGAGAAGGGTGCTCGGTTCAGTTTGCTTTTTCATAAAATCACTAAATGCTCTTCCAGGGTTTCTTGTTATGACTGCTTTTATAGCTGAATCCCCTATTTGTTTAATCGCTTCTTTCCCATACAGCAATCCAGGTGTTAACTTTTTAACATCCTCCATCATTCTCTTATACTGCGAATACGTTTTACCCATAGCTAGTAACTTAAATAATTTGTCTGCAGTATCTTTATCACTAACTATATCTCCTGTTTTTTCATTGAAATAGAGAAATCCACTTCCTTTTTTTAGTGTGTAAACACCATATTTTTCCCCTTTATAATAAATCACAACGTTTTCAAATTTTAAATAGGGACCATATTTTTGTAAATGTGTTTTCGCTGCTACAACATGGGAAGTGTGAAGGAACAGCGAGAAAATCAACCATCCAGTTATAATTACTCTTAATACCTTCGTAACATCTCCCTCCGTTTATTACTCAATTCCTGCCAAAGTGACGTTATACAAAACACTATAATCACCTTCACATTCAATACGCAAAATATCTACACCTACAACGTCTACTTCCACTTCCATCGGATCTTTTCCTGTTTCAGTGCTATATTCTCCGATAAGACTCTTCTCCCCTCTTTTATTCACACTATAAAACTTCAACGTTGCTTTGTCATCTTCACCTAAATATTTGTAAGGAATAACAAACTGCCCCCTTAGTTGGCTGTATTTTGAATGTAGCATATAAGTATAATGATCCCAACTAGAGAAGAAATCAAAACGATTGAATGGATAATACGACTTATCTAGAATTTTAAAAGCCGCTTCTGTCCCTTTGAATATATTTCCACTATAATTATAAGGCTCTAACAATTCAGTAATATCTTTTTGACCAAAGTTAGGTTCCTTTCCAATATATACAGCTTTTTTATCTTTTGTCCATGTTACTTGCTTGGAGTGATTTGTTAATGCATCAACAAAAGCTGTTACAGGTACATATACGTCATTTTCATACGTAATTGTTTCCACGACACTACCAGCTTCACTAATTGGTCTGAATAAATTTCCATCAATGTAAACATCAACTCCACCAGTCACTACTTTTATACTTTTTAATGTCCCGTTCGAATTTTTCTTTTTAATTCCTTTCTCTAGTTTCTTCTGCTCTTCTAATTTAAGTCGCAACGATTTAACTTCCTTTTTTAATTCATTATTTTGCTGTATCAGTTTTTTTACTTGTTGTTTTAAAGCACTTAAACTATCCCCCGTAGCATAAGATGAGTGAATACTGACAAACACAAGCATAATCGCTAATAAAAAAGTTATACCCAACTTGTTTCTCACACTTATCCCTCCATACCTTTTTAGTAAATAAGTAAAATATTTTAGTATTACTCTTCGTACTCCTTATTTAATACATATTTCACCATATTCCACTGCGATTTTCCGTTAAGCTCCACTTTCTTCATCACAGCATACCCTTCTTTTGCTTTAGAAATGGCCCGAGAATATTTTTGTTCAGGTGTCCACGTTTCCATTGGATTATGAATAAAATCTCCATCGATATTTTCTTCAACTTCTGAAGGGTCATAATCATATACAATGAAATCTACTAGAAACACATTTTTTCCCAAAGGGTAGATTTTCCCTATCTGAGGGAAATATATATTCATCGGTGAATCCCCCTCATTTTTTTTCATATAAAACGTGTTGTTTTTGTATAATATTACTTCCCCATATTCGTTATAGGAGTAGCTTCCTGGTTTCAAAATCCTTCCGAACAAACTATTTACAAACTTCTCAAATTCCCCTTTTGCATAAGGAATGAACGCGGCATATTCAGCAGGAATGGACTCCTTTGTAAAATCAGGTTTCAACTCCTCATCCGTAATGTCATAGTAGTTGGAAGCAATATACAGGAAAGCCGCAATGTCCTTGTCTGCACTTTCACTGCTCACATCAACTTTATCGACATGTGAGAAATAGGAAAGCAACTTGAGTAATTCTTTCTTTTCTTCTATTGTCATTTTTTCATAAAAATTTTCACTACTTTCCGAACTATCTGTTGGATTTCCTATACTGGTTATCTCTTTTCTTAGTTGTTCTAAAAATTCATCAATTTTATAAGCGTTATTTGAAACATCAAAAGCTAAAACTTTCTCACCTGCGCCACTATCTATTAAATTCTTTCTTTCATTAAAGTTAAATTGTTTCAAAAATTCTTCATATTCACTTTTCTCTACTTTTCTCTCCTTACCATCTTGCACAACTTTGTAAACAGTTATATGTCCACTATCTAAATCCACTTCTGATATATGCACTTCAGCAACTTTAACCATTTTATTATTTTTTAAAGTTGAAAAAGCATGCCAAAACACATATTCAGATCCATCTGGATAATCACCTCGCCCCCCGGCAGAATATTCTCCAGATTCAATCAAATACACATTTGAGCTCGTTATTGTGATAGAACGAGCAGCATCAGATATAAGTCCTCCATTATTAAACTCTTGAGAGTGAACTTTTACTGCTTTCCCGTCTATGTAACTCCATATTTCTTCTATATAGCTACTATAACCGTCATCTGTCGTATCTCTATAAACCATATACAATTCGGGCATTTCATTTTTATCAAAATCAATTAATTCTACGTACGCTAATCCCTCATTTTCGTCATAAAGTCCTTCATCTTTAGTAAGGATGCCATATTTCTCGATCACCTTACCTAAAATATCGTAGTAAGACTTTTTTACATCTGTAAGCTCATCTACCTTTTGCCGAATTGTTACTTCATTTTGTTCACTTACTGCGTTGTCCTTCTGTTCGCTCTTTATTTCTTTTTTTGGTGTATCTCTCTCAATGCTACTCGTAAAAGTAGTTGAGTTACCGATAAATATTCTTATCCCAAATATGAATATGACAAAAAATATAACTACTGCTGAAGCAAAAACAACCTTCCTGCTCACACAAACTCTCCTTTCTTAAAAATCTCCTTAAAATCCCAATACATTTACTCTTCATGACCAAATAGCCAACGATATATTATATTAATGATATTGCATTTTTTGTAACTCTCACATCGTCCTCCCCGACAATTATTTTACAAATGAAATCATTACACTATCATTACAACAAGCTGTCTTTTGTTGATCGTCGCCACCACATAGCCGTTGTCGATTAAATGTTGCTTATAACGAACGAAAGAAAAACGAGAAAGCGGCTGACTTGCATCCACCGCCTTCTCAATCATGTATGCCTGAAACTTTGCCACATCCCCGACATACGACTCCATCGTTTTCGGCGATTTCCCTTCTTCGATGAGCCATTGTTTGAATGCATGGAGTAAATCTTGCACAAAATCCCCCCTAAAACAGAAAAAACGATGGACACCTCATTCATCCATCGTTTCATCGTTTAATGATGTCAATGATTGTTTTCACCGTACATAAAGGGCACGATTGCTTGCATAGGCAAGAACACGGAAATACTTTCATCGGTCATTCCTCCTTTTTATTGTCCTTCGTTCATCCATTGTTTCATCGCTTCCGTGGCAACCGTCACCACAATGGTCGCAACAACTTTTTCCCACATGCCTTTTCACCCCCTTTCCCTCCCGACTCCCGACAGTTATATCATAATGTCATGAGCTTTTTGGCAATGAAAGCATAGCGGTTCCTTGAGATTCATCAAATCTGTCATGTATGGTTGGAATCCTTTTCGTTTTGTCGGGAGTTTGGCAAAAGAAATGTCGGGAGCTTTTGTTATTCCCGACCAACTCGCTCTAAGCAACGAATATAATTTTGCAGTAAGTAGCGGTCTTCACGATCTGGAATGCGACGCAAAGCGGATTCAATCTCTCGTTCGCTAATCTCAATCTCCTCGTCCACCACTTCCTCCAGCAACATGTGAACAAGTTCTTCTTCGCTAAGCATCTCCCCATAGCTATCTGACCCATACCTGTATTCTCGGTAGTATGACTCCCCATTCATGATGATGCGATGGTACTTTGCCATTTTCCCTTCCCCTTTCGTCTGTCACTTTCATATCGTCAATTTCAAACATACATCGTACAACCGATTCGTTTTCCGTCTTTGATCCACACTTCGTACAATCTTTCCCTCGTTCCTTCCGCAACGACCACACCAGCAATCCACTCAATCCCTTCTGCATCCACATACATGAACGCCTCTAATAAAAGCGGATTCGGCAGTTTCTTGATGTGCTCGGCAGGAATGAGTAAGTCATCGATCTCCTCATGGTCAAACGCATACGCTTCGTACCCGACTTCCTCAAGCCTCACTTCCACGCCAAACTCACGTTTCATTTTCTCTATAAACCATTCGAACACGATTCTTCCCCCTCACACGTACCCTTTTTCTTTCAACGACACGAATCGCTCACCGCCAACGACGACATGATCTAACAGTTCAATCCCGACAATTCTCCCTGCCTCGACAAGCCTTCTCGTCACTTCGATGTCCTCCCTTGACGGTGTCGGGTCGGTCGACGGATGATTGTGCGCCACCAACACCGACGCCGCATTTGCCAAAATCGCCGACTTGAACACCTCACGTGGATGAACGATGCTTGCATTCAAACTCCCAACGTGGCACACGTGGATGGCAGTCGGCTGATTTTTCGTGTCCAAACAAACGACGACAAACACCTCCCGATCCGCATCCACCAAAAACGGCTTCAACAGCTTGTACGCATCCCCCGGGGATTTGATTTGCCGCTCCCTGTACAGCACGCTAGACTCACGAACGAGCTTCAGGCTGACAATGTTGACGCGCTTCGCTGGCTGTTTGGTAGACACCTCTCTTTCTAGCAACTCTAGCTGCTGGTGGTTGATGGTTTGATACTTGCTCATCCTTTTCCCTCCCAAAATAGAAATAGCCCCAATTCCCCGAAAGGAATTGAGGCTGGTCAAAGTGTATGGAATTTGCATCTGATGTTCATAATTATATTAAATGCTTAAAAAGTTTTTTGATACGGTTTCTTAGAAGAGATTACTGGACTATCAGTGGATTAACAAACTTCATAGCAAAAAGAAAAGCCCCGCAGAGATTTCTCTCCACAGAGCTTCTTGACATATCTCGATTGGTGACAGGCACCTATCGCAATTATTCAGCAGTAACGCGAATAGTAGTTGTTGCTCCACCTGCATAAGTTACTTTAACATCGAATGCATCGCCAGCATTAATGCTTGAACCAGTAACAGATGCACTAGCAGTTCCGTTTCCAGTAATCGTTACAGAACCAGATACTGGTACGATAGTTAGAGTAGGAGCAGCTACCGCAGTAGTATCATCGAATGCAATTGCACCGCCAGCAGCAGCAACCTTCTTAACTCCGTATTGGTCTGTTACAAGTAAATTGTACTTTCCAGCTCCTGCTGTAAGAGTAGAGATGTCAAAGTTACTACCAGCAGCTACTTTAATAGATGTTACTGTATTAGCTGTAGTTTTATTATCATCTACTAAAGCAACAGAAGCTACTTTTGGAGCTACTTTAGAGAATGTTACATCTTGTGTAAATTCTTGACCAGTCGCATTAATTGTAACTTTAACTGGAATTACAGTTGTAGTTGCATTTGTATCGTATGTTAATGCAGAAGTTAAATCAATAACTCCGTCAGCTACATCTGTGTTAATACCAGAGTTTGTTGAAGTTACATTATAATCTGTACCATTTGTTAATAGAACTTTACTGCCGTCTGCAAGAACCCCATATACTTTAATTGTTTTATCGTAAGCATCAGCATCAGTTTTACTAGCAGCAACTTCATCATAAACTGTTCCAATAGTATCTACAGTATATGATTTATATTCAGTACCGTCCGTTACACGAAGTGTGAATTCTTTCGTACTGTTAGTAAGGTTTTTAGTTCCATCGTTTAAAACAGCAGAAAGTTTTTCTGTACCGTTTGCACTACCAGCAGTCACTGTAACTGTTTCAGAAGCTCCGGCAATGTCATTATCACCAGGATTGTTAGAAATAGCTACAACAGGTGAATTTTCGTCTTCTGATACAATAATCTTACCACCAGCTGCAATCCATGCTTTAACAGCGTCAGAACTCATTACTCGACCATATTGGTCTTCAATTACAAAGGAGTCAACACCAAGGTTTGTAGAGTTGCCTACTTTTATAGTTGTTCCGAAGTCACTGCTTAAGCCACGAATAACTGTTGGTACAGCAGCTTTCTTAACATTTAATGTTAAAGTAGCAACCTTATTAGTAGATGAAAGTGCTACAAGAGAAACATATCCATCTGTAGTTAATTCTGTTTTTGGAACTTTAATAGATAAAACTCCATCTTTTACAACAAATGGATTTGTTAGAACTTTGCTTCCAACTGTTACTTTAACACCTTTCACAGCATTGTTAAGTGTCTTAACATCTGTAATCGCAGCTCCATTCTTGTCAGTTACAGACACTGGAACATATGCATCTTCACCAGCAACAACTAATGAAGGTTGTGAAAGAGTCACTACATCTGCACGAGTAGATTCTGCAACATTGACAGTAAATGATGCATTCTTTCCAGTAGTGTTAGAAATTAAAGTTACTGTATTAGTACCAGCTTTAATACCACTACCAGGTGCATTTACTTTTAATGCAGTTTTAGTAACTCCATTAACATCAACAGTTGTAAATGTGGCAGCTACATCTGCTACAGTATTGTTCGTTTCGTTAATGATTATGTCATTATTTAATTGAGCAGTGCTTGTAACAGCATTTCCATATTGGTCTTTAGCATCTACTAGTAGGTAGAAAGCATCAGCAGAAAGGTCTGTATCTTCGTTTAATGCTTTACCGTCTTTATTATATAAACCAGTAATAGCAATGTCAGCTACACGAGCTTCAGAAGAAACAGTTAATACAGCTGTAGCAGAAACAGCGTTTTCCACATTAATTAATGTTAATGGGATTTTGTCTCCTACTTTGTAATTGCCCGTAATAGTAACTTTACCATTAGTTATATCGGCAGCACTACCAAGATTAGATGTTAAAACTGTAGTCTTTGTAATATCTTCTCCGTATTGGTTAAGAACTTTGTAACCTACAGTTACATCATCTTTAGAGCCATCACCATCAGCATCTAATAAAGGAGCATTTTCAGATAAAATTTGAATTGAAGCTACTTTTTCATCTTCAACTGATACTGAACCTGTTAAAGGAGCTTGAGTTAAACCTGTAACTTGAACTGTATACTCACCTTTTGTTAACTTAGTAGACAATTCAATTGTTGCAGATTTCTTATCTTCAGCAAAAGTTACTTTCGAGATATTCCCTTTGATTCCGTCTTTTGTAACAGCAAATACTGCTTTAGTATCATCAACAGGTTTGCTGAAAGTTACTTTTAAAGACTTAGAGGTAATCGCACAAAAGCAACCCCATTTTCTTCCACAAACACCATTCCGAAACCCCAAGAGGCTCAAGGAATTGGCAAAGTTCCATCACTCCTTGCATAGTTGCCGCAGACAAAAAAACGAGAAAGTTTTCGAATACATACGAAATCCATACAGAAAAAATGCCGACCAAATCCACAGAAAGAAAGTTGCCGACATGCTTTTTCCCCATTGGTCAGCTCGTGACCTTGACACGATGATGTTTCAGCACACGAATGAAACAAACCAAAGGCAATTGATTGTGTTCCCCAAAACAACACATCCCCCATCCCCATTCACATCCCCCGATGTCTGAACCGTGCCTGTCGATGGGGCACAAGAAATCCCCCATGTCCCCCATCTCCCCCATTCCAAAAATCATCACATAAAAACATGATGCCGCATGCTGTTTTGTAAAAAGTAAAGATGTTGTCCAACCTCGAACCTTCGAATGGATGTCACAGGAAGAAAAAATATGCAAAATCATGTTCCATCATCTATTGGTTTTCTTATCATGATAAGCGTCATACGTTTGAAAACAAACAAGCTTACGGAATATGTCAATGACTGCATGTAACAATCAAAAACAGATGAACAAACCACATCATATACAATCGTCTTTTTAAAGAACGAGGAAAGGATGATCCGTTTCTACGCATGAAACAGAAAAAAAGACAAGGTCATAAACATATAATGGAAAGGAATCCTTACAAACGAAAACATACAAAAAATCACGATCCAAAACACAAAGGAAGGATAACTCCCTAACTCCTTACAAAATATCTTTCGTTTGCTTCATTCATCTGACTGCAAAAAAAATGGGGGACGCGGGGGAAAGGCTGTCTGTCCTTGTGGCTGTTGGGGTTTCACGTCTCTCTTTTCGGGGGACTGCGTCGGGGGAAAGGGGAAGGGCTGACACAACACATGCCAGCCCCCTCACTCATGCGATCGAAGCAGACGCTCGATTTCATATTCAAATCCATATCGCTTGAAAAATTCAATCAATGCCACCTCAAATAATTCACGCTGTTTAATGTTTCGTTGATTACAAAATTCGACCGTCAAATTTTGCAAAGCATCCGAAATCTGTACGGTCTTTCCGCTCGCTTTTCCCGGAATGATGTAACGCGGGATCGTGTCTGGTGCTTGCGTAGGCACGAGCCATTCCATGAGCTTCTCCTTATTTTTCTGCAACATTTCCAGCAGCGGAAGGTATTGTTGGAACTGACGAAGCTCGTCCGTTGAACGAATGGACATGTGCGTTTCTTCTTGCCTTTCCGCTTCTTGGTTGACCTTGCACGCATCCTTTTGTTCGGCAGGTGTCGGTTCGATTTTCCCTGTTTTTTTCACATAGTTTCTTTCATCCGGAGACCATATATAACCTTTGGCGGTCATATATTCCGCCAGCTCCCGATGATCTTTCACCCCTGCCTTTTTGCATACTTCCTCAATATCGACCGTTGGTTGCTTCAACATATTAATGACGATTTGCGCCTTTGTCAGCGGCAATGCCTTTTCTTCCTGATGCTTCTCACGTGGAATCTTTGGAACGTACGTCTTTTTCTCACTATCCCACGTGAAATTCCTTCTTCTCATGTAAATATCCAGCGTTTTATAATTGGCATGACCAAACATTTCCGCTAATTCATCTCTTGTTAATCCTTCCGCCAATCCCTGCAAAATTTCCTTTACTCGCTCATCATAGATCGGCTTTTCCGATGTCGCCATGTGCTACACCTTCTTTCCTGATGAATGGAGGAGAGACGAGAGGTCTCTCCCACTTTATAACGTGCGAATCGCTTCCACCAGTTGCTCTTGATTCGCATGCACGTATACCGATGTTGTTTTTAAATCCGCGTGTCCGAGTAATTTTTGAATATGAACGATGTGCACATTGTTTTTCACTAAATTGGACGCAAAGCTATGTCGAAGCACGTGGCACGTCACTTTCTTTTTCCAGCCAAGCTTCCGTGTCGTTTCATGCAACACGCGATTCACGTACACATCGGACAGCTTTCCTGTTTTGGACAAAGCAAAGAAAAATGGGCTGTCTGTGGCTGGACGAATGTGCTCTTTGTAATGCTTCAACAACGGAAGCAACTTTGGGCTGATTGGCACTTTTCTTTGTTTGTTCCCTTTTCCGTTTTGCACAAAAATGATGCCTTTCTCCAAATTCACATCTTCCAACGTGAGCGACAAACATTCCGTAATGCGCAATCCTGTGTAAAAGAGACATTGAATGACGACTTGAATGGTCGGGTGTTGGATGGCTTGGACTAATTGTTCATATTCTTTCTCGTCAATAAACGTCCGCTCTTTTTTCGGTGCTTTTAATTGGTCAATCGGTGCGACGACATTCCGCACTGTCCAACCTTTTTTGATCGCATATTTATAAAAAGACCGCAACGTATTCAAATGCCGATTCACACTCGCAGGTTGATAATGGCGTTCCACTCGCAACATACGCAAATATTCTTCTACATCTTTCGTTTGAATATCGTCTAAACAAACGAATCCATTATACTTCTTTTCTAAAAAGCGACTGACCATTTCTAAATCTTTGGCATATCCAGCAATCGTTTCTGGACTGGCATTCCTTGCCTTCAATCCTTCCATAAACTCTTTCGCGCATGTACGAAACAACTTGTTCTTCATCGCGATTCCTCCCTCCATGATCTCCCGATGATTCAAGATAATAATATATATCTGTAAAACTCCTTGTTTCAGGTGGATCACTTGTTTTGCATCACTGTTTCCCTCATGGGCAAAAAACGATGGCTTGATGCATCTTTTGATTCGTCTTTCTCTTGAATCCACAAACGACAAATGTCCATGACTCCATCGTTCTTTCCCCTCCTGCTTCCCATTTTCGGTCGACCGAAAAAACATGCGATGCGAATGTTTCTGTCCATGCACAAAATGAGGCACATTTTGGATTTTCCAGTCGACCAAAAAATGAAAACAATAAATTAAGACATCGCGAAAGGAATGATGGAATTGAGACCAACCAACCCACGCAAGCGGCTGTTTGACTTGGAACAATATGAGAAAAAGCAAAAGAAACAAATCGAACACTTGTTGGAAAAACAAAAGGAATTTTTGTCCGAATGGAAAGCGTTAAAAAAAGCACTCGAAACGGAAAGTGATGCATTCGAAAAGAAGCGAATCACATACAAAATGCAGTCACTCGAGCGGCGCATAGCGATGGCAAAGGAAGAATTGAAGAAAAAAGGGTATAAAGACAACAGAGGGCGACCAAAAAAAGAAGCAGGAACGACGTATAAAGAACAACGTGTCAAATTTACAGCACATTTGTTGCCAGAAACGATCGCTTATTTAAAAGCGCTCAAGGAAAAAGGAGTCATTCCTGATCTTTCTTCCTTTCTGGACGAATTAGTCCGTCATCATAAAAACGAAACCGAATAAGCGGCAAAAAAAATGAGGTCAAATGCTTCTTTCTGCTTTGACCTCATCCCACATTTCCAAGAACGTATCATTCTTTATTCGCTAATATTAATCAATAACAACTCGGAAATAAGACGATGACATGGTCTTGTTGATCCATCACCCACACCGTCTGTTCGATGGGAGGGGCTTTTTCCAGCGGCACAAACACCGTCGTTTCTCGCTCTGGCTGTTCTTGCCGTTGAACGAGCCATTGTTCGTGATTTTGCACGTAAAACTCAAACACTTGTAAGTAATCCGTCATTTTCTCATTCCTTTCATCCACATACCGAAGGATGAACTGTAGATGTTCTTCACTTAATGTGTCGGCGACCGCACGTGTCATATAACGAGGCTTGTATCGTTCAAACATAAAAATCCCCTCTTCCTTCGTTCCAATCGGCTTGTTCCAACAGCCATTGTTCCGTCGCTTCATCATGTATGCCAACGAGCGTATAAAATAGCTGAAACTCATGCCCCCATCGTTTCGCGATGCGGTAAAAGACCATCCCTCCATGATGATGTCTTTCGACATATTCCAACGTAAATGGATCATCTACTTGTGCCATGACGTCATCCTCTTTTTCGAGTAAAATGAGCGCTTGATCGTATGGCAAGAAGAAAGCATGCAACGATGTTTCTTTTCCACTTGCCTCATAAAGATGCAGGAAGTCCTGTTCGATCGCTTGAATGAGCGGCTGTGGTGCCCGCCTGTATGCTTTTAATGCTTCGATGTCATTGACAC
Organism: Anoxybacillus ayderensis; assembly: GCF_013761015.1. NCBI lineage: Bacteria > Bacillati > Bacillota > Bacilli > Caryophanales > Anoxybacillaceae > Anoxybacillus > Anoxybacillus ayderensis. The sequence goes on along the minus strand of NZ_JACDUV010000001.1, from coordinate 203,369 downwards.
ATTGAATGACTTTCATCGTTCCATTTCCCCTTCCTACAATAGCTGAACAGCATCCATTTTTTCCTGCCTTGTCGTTTGAATGTAAAACCTTGCGGTCATGTTCACTGTACTATGCCCTGCTAATTTACTGACCGTTGTTAAATCGACTCCTTTTTTCAACAAGCGCGTGCAAAACGTATGGCGAAACAAATGCGGATGCAAGTGAAATCCGAGTTCCTTTGAAACGTTCGCCAGCCACTCCCTGACCGCATCGCGATGCATCTTTGGCGCTCGTTGGCTCACAAGCAAATAGTCGCTGTCGACAAAACGCGAGTTCGCTCGTTCGCCTTGTTCGTATTGTTTCATGACGTGAAGCACATCTTGCCGCAACGTGATCTCGCGCACTTTCCCCCCTTTGCCGCGAACGGTGAGCGTACGGGCTAAAGCATCAATGTCGGCTCGTTTAATGTTCACCAACTCCGACACGCGCACGCCTGTATAAAGCAATAAGTAAGCAATCAGTTTATTCCGTTGGCTTACTTTTGTCTGATCCTCTAAATAAAACAACAGCTTTTCGACTTGTTGTTCCGATAATGCCGTCACGACATGTTCACTTCCAGCGGCAATCGAGATGCGGTCGCGTTTCAGTTGAATGAAACTGTCGCTTACGATTCCCTTCTTTTGCAGGAAGTCATTGTACACTTTTAAGCTGTTGATTTTTTTGTTGATCGTCGCCACCGCATAGCCATGGTCGATTAAATGTTGCTTATAACGGACAAATGAAAAACGAGAAAGCGGCTGACGTGAATCGACCGCCTTCTCGACCATATACGCCTGAAACTTTGCCACATCCCCGACATACGACTCCATCGTTTTCGGCGATTTCCCTTCTTCAATGAGCCACTGCTTAAATGCATGGAGTAAATCTTGCACAAAATCCCCCCTAAAACAGAAAAAACGATGGATACCTCATTCATCCATCGTTTCATCGTTTAATGATGTCAATGATGGTTTTCACCGTACATAAAGGGCACGATTGCTTGCATAGGCAAGAACACGGAAATACTTTCATCGGTCATTCCTCCTTTTCATTGTCCTTCGTTCATCCATTGTTTCATCGCTTCCGTAGCAACCGTCACCACAATGGTCGCAACAACTTTTTCCCACATGTCTTTTTCCCCTCCTTTCCCTCCCGACTCCCGACAGTTATATCATAATGTCATGAGTTTTTTGGCGCGAAAATGCTGGCGATGTCTCGGCACACATCGAATGTACCAGCGATCGTTGGAACATGTTTCGTTTTGTCGGGAGTTTGGCAACAGAAATGTCGGGAGTTTCACACATACATCGTATAACCGATTAGCTTTCCGTCTTTGATCCACACTTCGTACAATCTTTCCCTCGTTCCTTCCGCAACGACCACACCAGCAATCCACTCATTCCCTTCTGCATCCACATACATGAACGCCTCTAATAAGAGCGGATTTGGCAATTTCGCCACATGTTCGGCAGGAATGAGTAAGTCATCGATCTCCTCATGGTCAAACGCATACGCTTCGTACCCGACTTCCTCCATGTTCACTTCCACGCCAAACGCACGTTTCATTTTCTCTATAAACCATTCGAGCATGATTCTTCCCCCTCACACGTACCCTTTTTCTTTCAACGACACGAATCGCTCACCGCCAACGACGACATGATCTAACAGTTCAATCCCGACAATTCTCCCTGCCTCCACGAGCCTTCTTGTCACCTCAATGTCTTCTCTTGACGGCGTCGGGTCGGTCGATGGATGATTGTGCGCCACTAACACCGACGCCGCATTTGCCAAAATCGCCGACTTAAACACCTCGCGCGGATGGACGATGCTTGCATTCAAACTCCCGACATGGCAAACGTGAATGGCTGTCGGCTGATTTTTCGTGTCCAAACAAACGACGACAAACACCTCCCGATCCGCATCGGCAAGAAACGGCTTCAGCAGCTTGTACGCATCCTCTGGCGACTGAACACGCCGCTCCCTGTACAACACACTCCCCTCCCGAACGAGCTTTAGGCTCACAATGTTCACGCGCTTTGCAGACTGCATACGACTCCCTCCTAAAAATAAAAATCGCCCCAATTCCTTGAAGGGAATTGAGGCATTCAAAAATATAATATATATTCCAAACCACGTTTAATGCGAAAAAAAAAAGAAACAGAGAGCCATATGACTCTCTGTTTCTATTAATCTCGACAATCTTCGGGGCGTGACAGCACGCAACCCTTAGACAACGATAATTCTATTAATTAGTTACTTACGTCTACTGTTGCTGTAGTTACAGTATTTCCAGCAAGGTCTTCTACTGTATTAGGAACAGTTACATCATCGCCAGCCACAATGTTTGCTCCACTAAATACTACACGTACAGTTTTTCCATCAGATAGTAATGTCGCAGATGTGAAAGTCTCTGTATCACCCGACGCAGCAGTACTAATTGTATAAGCAGCACCCTCTGCAGTTGTTTGATCAACAGCTTCACTAAATCTTACATCTACAGTCGTTGCACTAACTCTAGTAACAGAAACCACAGTAGGAGCCGTTGTATCAGCAGTACCTGCTGTAATCGTGATTGGCGCAGTTGCTACAGCAGCGTTACCGCTAGCATCCTTAATGTACTGGTTAGCAGAACCTGCAATCTTAATAGTTGTGTAACCTGGTGTGATATCCATGCCACTAGCATTTGTGATATCTAGTGTAATTTCTTTATCACCAGTCTTAACAGCTGTTACTGCAGATGGAGCTAAACCATTAGCAAATGCGAACTGACCAATTGCGATAGACGCAGTTGTTGCATTTACGGATTCACTGAATGTCAATACAATTGTATCATCTGTATCGTTACCTGGTGTACCATTGTCTTTGTATACTGCAGATACAAGTGTAGGTGCAGTTTTGTCATTAGATGTAATTTTCACTTCATCAGCAGCAGCAACTCCAGCTGCAGGTACTCCCCAGCTATTTATAATATCGTTACTGCCAGCAACATCAAGCGTAGTCGTACCAACAGTGAATGGTGTTGTTACGCCCGTAATTGTAAATACCAACGTATCGTTACCAGACAATGTTGGGTTTGATAATGTTACTGGACCACTACTAAATGCTAGGTCAGCATGGTTAATATTTGAAAGTGTTGAAGTGTTAATTGCTTTATCAAACTGAACAGTTAAAGTATCGTTTGCGTCAATAACACCGTTAGAGTTTGCATCGTTATATACAGCAGACTTAATCTTAGCAGCTGTTGCATCAGTTGGTAATTGTAAAGCATAATCACCAGCAACAACTGCAGTAGCAGCTACACCATTTTTGCTCACAATGTAGTCATTCGAAGCTAAATCAACTGTTGTAGTTCCAAGAGATAAAGATGGTGAACTTCCAAGTACAACATACACTTCGTTTGCGTACTCGCCAGGTACCACAGTGAAGTTGCTACCTAAGCTTGGGCTCACTCCGCCAGTAAGAGCAAAGTCAGCAGCAGATAACGTTTTAGTGCTGTCAAATTTTACTGGTTGATCAAAAACAAGCTTAAATTTGTCACCTGCTGAAATGTTTTGTGAACCATCAGCATCAATTAGTGGTGCGTTAACATTTCCAGTTAATGCACTGAGGCTAGGTTGCACAAGAACTGGTGCACTACCGTTAACAGAAGAACCAGAGAACGCAGAAGTAGTTAACTTATCAGTTGCTGTAGAACCATATTTATTTTTAACTCCAGTTACTTCAACAACATAGCTTACACCAGAACTCAAGTTAGAACCAGTGTTAATGAATACAGTTTGCTCATCTGAAAGAAGTTCAACAGATGTTACAGGAACTTCAACAGATTTGTTTGTTCCGTCAACAAACACTTTAACTGTTGCTGTGTTTAGACTATCTTTTGAAATCTTCGCATCAAATTTAACTTTGATTTGGTTCTTGCTATGTGCAGATTGAGAAACAAAACCTAATGCTGCTGTGTCCTTATAAGTGATTTGCGTTGCCGTTTCAGCAGAACCTTTAGCAACAGCATCGTCACCTTCGTCAAGAACAGCATTAGTGTCGTTTGTAAATACTTTAAGAGTTGACTTGTCAGATACACTTTCTACTTCTGTAGCTGTTACGTCAGTAGAACCTGTTAAAGTAAATGTCATTGTATCAGAGTTAGCTAGTTCATCAACTGTGATACCTGTCAAAGTACCAAGAGATGCACCGTCACCGTAAACTGTGAATTTAGCACCTGCTACTGTGTCTTTGTCAACTTTTTCACTAAATTTAACTTTTAATTTGTTTGTATTTGCGTCGTACTCTGCAGAAACAATCGTAGGCACTTCGTTAGAAACTGTTGCATTAACAGTTTGTGCTACACTGTTAACACTATTTGTATCTTGAACCGCACCCGCAGTTAACACTAATTTAGCGTCTGTACGAATTGTTTCAATAGCTTCACGCTGAGCTTCTGTAGGAATTAATTCAAGAGTGTTAGAGTCAGCTGCTGTAACGATTACTGTACCACTAGATAAAGATTGATTTACACTTGCGCCACTAGATGTCTTACCTGTGATAGCAAATTTAGTTAAATCCACAGACGAAAGTTTAACAGTTTTATCAAACGTTACAACTAAACGGTCAGTAACACTATTGTATGCAACTGATTGAACTTCTGGAGGAGCTGTTAATGTAACTGCTTTTGTAACCTCCGCAATTGAGTTGTCATTCAAATCTTTGAATGCACCTGCAGCTAATTTAACAGACAATGTCCCTGTTAATGCTTTTACTTTTGTTAAAGTATCTGCAGATAATGTAATTGTTACTGTTCTTCCATTAGCTGTTCCAGAATAATCAGCATCAACTAAAGCTACTGAATCTGTGCCGTTTGTAAATGAAATACCTAATTCATTTACATCGCTATCAGATAACTTCACGTCTTCATTGAAGTTAATAGTCAATACACCCGTGCCTTTATTGAAAGAAACTGTTTCAATAACAGGTGCTTGCGTGTCTGGAGCTGTTGTTCCAGTAAACGCCACGTTAGAGTTTGTTACAACTGTGTTGCCAGATAGGTCTTTAATAGCAGCTGAAGAGTTATCTACGAACAATAAATAATCAACTGGTAATAAACCAGCAGATGTAGCAAATGCAGTTAAATCAGTAGAGCCAAGTGTGATTGTTACAGACTTCTTATCTGCACTTAATACAGCAGTAGAATCAGTAGTTAGAGCTTTTGAAGTACCGTTTGATTTAACTACAATTGTATAGTTTTGAGTATCGATTGCTTCAGTCTCATTTACTTCTTCAGAGAATGTAACTTTAATTTGCTTAGCGTTTAATACTTCTACTTTTTCAATTGTAGGACGTACATTTGCAACAGTTACTGTACCAGCTTTAGCTTCAGAAGATTTATCACCTTTAACAGCTACTACGCTGTATGTATAATCTCCTGCTTTTAAAACGCCAGTAGTAAATGAGAATTCTCCGTCCTTAACCTCAACATTCTCATTTTTTGCTACTTCTTTGTTATCTTTATCTTTAACAACTACAGTAACTTTTTCCGCACCTGTTACTTTACCTTTTAATGTTACTGTTTCATTTGCATTGTTATTCGCACTTACACTTTCAACCTTCGGCGCAACTTCTTTTACAACAACTTTTACAGTTGCTTTTAGTTCTGTGCCTTCGAATGTTCCGTTAAGCGTATATTCGCCTGGTTTTGTAAGGTCTTTGCTTTCCCAAGTAACTGCTTTTTCAACTTTTTTGCCGTTTTTAAGCGTTACTTCTACTTTTTCAGGAAGTGTAACTTTTTCGCCTTCGTTTACTGTTACATCAGCAACAGCACTTACTTCTTTCACAGCGCCAGCTTTTTCTTCAAAGCTTGCTTTTACTGTATCGTTTAATGCAGTTAATTCTGCTTTAAGCGATGTTGCTTTCTCTAAAGAAGCTGCCGCTTTGTCTAACATCGCTTGCGCAGTCGCGAAGTCTTCTTTGCTTAATGCATCTTGTGCTTTTGTCAAAGCAACGTATGCTGTTGTGTCGTTCTGTAAGCTTGCGATTGTTGCGTTCGCAGATTTGACGAATGCTGCGCGAGCATCTGAACCGTAAACAGCTTTTGTTGCGTTTTGTGCTTTTTTCACTTCAGATACAAGGCGATCGTAAGCTGCTTTTACTTTCGCAAGATCTTTTGTTGCTATTGCATCGCTCACTAGCTTTTCAACTTTGCTAAGCGCTGTTAATGCTGGGTATGCAGCAACGTATTTTTTCGCACCGTTTGTTACATATGTTTTATATGTTGCGTCTAAGTCTGCTAGAAGGGCGTCTTTCTTTTTACCGCCATTCTTTTTCACTTCAGCAACTGCTTTTTTGTACTCAGCATCTGCTTTTTTAATTGCTTCTTGAACAACTTTTACATCTACAAGTTTACCAGTTTTTACAACCTCGTTGTAAGCAAGGTAAGCACCTTTCATTGCTGTTTTTGCGTTTTTCACTACTGCATCAACGCTTGTTGACGCTTCAAACGCATAAGGGTTTGCAGTAACGAATGCGCTTGCCGCGATCGTACTTGCAGTTACGATTTTAATCGCTTTCTTTTTGTCCATAGAATTTCTACGTCTCCCTTCTTTATCTAAACTTTAGAGCAATGAGTACTAAACAATGAATTGATTAGTAGTTTCATTGCCTAAAAGGCCTAACAGGGTCAGACTTTCTACTAAACTTAAACCATAAAAAGAAAAATATACATTTAAGTCTAGTTTGTTACTAAGCTTCCCCATCGCTCCACGTTTACTATAATAATGCATTTCATCTAAAATTTCTAGTGTTTTAATATTTTTTTTACATATTACAACTATACAACTTTGTTACAATAATATTACAAAAAGATAACAATTTATAAATATGCTAAAAAGTGTGTGTAATTGACTGCAGTTTTAACGGGCGATGGAACACAAACATTATTTTACCATGGAATGAAAAAACATTGTATATTTTTTTATCCTTTTTTTCTAACTGACACAGTAATTGGCGGCATTTGTTTTGTCCCTACAACGTTAAATCGGTCATCAATCCATATGTCCATCACATATACTTGTGCGATAAATTGTTCAGGATCGTTTTTAATCGGAAATTGAATTTCAAAATAGTAATCATCGTTGTTTGTTAGTTGTTGAGCAATTTGTTCCATTTGTTCATCGCTCATCACTTGTTTTAAATAAGAGATCGATAAACGAATCGCATCTGTACGATCGTCGAAATATACGCGTAAACGAACGTTGTCTTTTTGAATTTGCCCTTCAAGCATAAGCGGGATTGTGCCGGCAAATACATATGTTCCTTTTACATAGTTGCCATTTTGTTTTTCGATAAAAAAAGAAGCTCGTTGGTTTTCATCGATGACTAATTCATACGCTCCTCTCATCGAACGTTTAATTAATTTTTTCATCGTGTCCTCATGAAGCGGTGTGTATTTTAAGCGCGTATCGTTTGGCACGTATTCATTTTTGTCAAGTTGATAAAACGTTTTCCCATCTTGTTTCACAACGTTGTAGACCGGGCGCTCAACTCCTTTTTTTAACGCATACTTTCGCACGAGTTGCTTTCCTTTTTGTTCATACACCCCCGTCGGACGCAACGTAACAATTTTCCCAATCACCCCTTTTTTAACTTCGACACTTCCCCATTTCATGCTCGCTTCCGCAGGAGTGGCGATGTGAAACAACAAAAGAAGTAAAAGGAATGGAAAAAATTTTTTCATATTATCCCTCCATTACGGTTGATTTACAATGTTATGTCATTCGTGTTGTTTGTTGTTTTTCCTTCTTTACATGTAAAAAAGCAAGCATCCGGCGCTTGCTTAAAATAGGCAGTAGGCAATTTTCCGACCTGAGCGAACAGAAATGGAGCGTAAAATGTAGTGAATGTATCGTTCATCAGTGGCTGTATATTGATCTGTTTTGATGCGTACATATTTTTTGTCGAGGTCATTCCATCTGTGGACAATGATGTCAAGTGTTTGGGTTGCTAAGCGCATAAAAATAGCGATCATCTTTTGTTCGTCTGCCGTTTTAAAAAGTAAAATTAAATCGTCATACTGTTTACATGAAATCATTCGGTAGCGAATCGGGTCTTGTGGTGATTGTTGCATTGGTTTTGGTGAAATGAATTGGAGTGAGTCAGAGAAATGGATCGGAACGATAAATCCCCATGATTTAAATGGTGGCTGTATTTTTTCTTTAATGAGTATGTTACATCTTCTTCCTTCTTTTTTACTTTTATGAACGATGAAATCGAAAAAATAAATGTCCACTGTTCATCCCCCACTTTTTTCAAAATCATCGTTATGTATATTTTTACATTTTAAGAATATTCAATCAACTTTTTTCGACAAAGAACTTGTTGATTTTTGTTCTATTTTTGAACATTTTGATTTTTGTTCTTAAAAAGAACAAAACATCCCTTGTTCTTCTTCTATTGTAAAAAGAAAAAAGGGAATTTGGTGGAAGATGATGTTACAACATATGAGCGAACAAATTAAACGTTTGCGCAAAGCAAACCATTGGACGCAAGAGCAGCTGGCGCAACGGCTAAACGTATCTCGTTCAAAAGTGAGCAAATGGGAAAACGGCGAAGTGCTCCCTGATTTAAAATCGATTATTGACATGAGCGATTTGTTTCGTGTGAGCGTTGATTTTTTACTTGGCAAACATCCGACAGATGAACAACTGCTGCAAGAAGTCAAACTCGCATACGGAACGAACGAGATGAATGAAGAACGACTCGCGCTTATTCGTTATATCAATGAACAGCGTGAGCTCGCGAAGCGTCTATATGCGTTGCAATCATTGCCTTCGCATAAGCGAAAACGAGTGGAAGAAGTAGTCATAAAAATGATTGATGAAATGATTGAAGCATTGAAATAAAAAAAGGGGCTTTTTGCCCTTTATTCAATGCCGATTAATTTTTTTAACCGATACACGTCAGCTTCTGTTTGCCATTGTTTTTGCGCATGCAATTCAAATTTATCGTGCAGCTTGTCCACTTTTGTTTCTAACTTTCCGATGCGCACATGCAATTCTTTGATTTCTTCTCGTATTTCTTGTTTGAAGCTCTCCATTTCTGCACGCATTTCTTGTTTGAAGCTCTCCATCTCTGCACGCATCTCTTGCTTGAAGCTTTCCATCTCTGCACGCATCTCTTGTTTAAAGCTTTCCATCTCTGCGCGCATTTCACGCACTTCATACAGCAATTCTTTTACGGCTTGTAAAACTTGGCTTTCCATTTTCTATTCACCCCTTTCTCCCCCCTAGCATATCACTCCCATCATAGACGGTCAATTGAAAAAAAGAGGCTAGCAAGGGGGGCTAGCCAAACTGTGAGGGAGCAGTAAGAGGACGCATTTTGGAAGGAAATGAGAGGAATCGGTTTTGCATCACCTCCTCGACTCATATGATACGGGAAGGAAAAAATAATGTAAAATTTCGATTTTTCAATTTTCAAGCGATTTTTTTCGTTTTTTTGCCGTTTTTCGGCCGTTTTTGACGAAAAAAGTGCTTGAAAATTCAATTTTCACTTTTTCTTTTCTTTTTTTGTTGTATGTTGTTCGTATGATATAATGGAAATAACTACTGTTGCGAGGTGGTTTTGTGAAAACATTTAAGCTCGTTGCGCTCACGCTATTACATGAGCAAAAACAAGACATTCCGCTCATTGACGGTTTAATGATTAATAAAGAAGATGAAAATAAACGATGGCTCGTTGAAGCGTATATCGAGCAAACATATCGCGAGTTGTTTACATCGTTAAAAGAAAACGGAACGACGTTTGATGCACTCGTCACCATTTCACGAACAACGAACGATCCCGCCCATGTCCGTGCCACCGTCCGTTCGGTGACGTTGATGGGCGAACGAATAAGCGTATTAATGGATGCGACAATTGTGAAACGCTCCAATTTAGCTGAAGTCGTATTAGAAGATTTAGTTCAACGCGGACTGCACGGCGAAACGCTTCTACAACAATTTAAACAACAAATGCATACAAAAAGAAGCTAACGTTTTTGTTTCGCCACGACGACATACCGTTTCGGAGCATCCCCGATCCAGCGAAACGGATAGCATGTAATTAACGTCAACGTCGGATGTGCCTTTGGAACGAGCACCGTTTGATCGTCAGGACGAACGATGCGAATATGTTGCACGACATACGTCCACGTTTTGTCGTTCGTCCGCACGATCAGCTCATCGCCTAATTGAATGTCACCGAGCTGGCGAAATACCGTATCGCGATGCCCTGCTAAAATGGTATGGTTTCCCTCCCCTGGGAGCGCGCTTCGTTCATCATGTGCGACTCCCTTATCCAATTGTTCCATCCCTTCATAAATCGGCATATATATGTTTCGTTTCGGAATGAAAAGCGTCCCGATCGCATCATGCGGTTGTTCACTCTGTTGCACTGCTTCATACGCCCGATGCCAGCCAAGCGCATTTGCCCAAATGAAAGATGCCCCAAAAAGAAACAACGCTATCGCAACGGCTCGCATCGTTTTCCCTTCCTCCATAACACGAAACTTGCTAACAAAAAGCAAACGCCGATGATGATGTTCATTCCGTACGAAGAAGCTGTTTTTGGCATGCGCGCAACGAGCAAGCCGCTTTCTAAATCGAGCGCCATCATGCCGATATGTGCGAGCTGTTCGCTTACATCAATAAACGTACTTTCATTCATTCGTTCGCGCGGAATGTACACATCCGCAACAAAATTCCCTTTCTCATCGTACCACTCCATCACGACAGGGGCATGAACAGTCTGTAATTGTTCAAACGAAATTGGTGTTCGTCCTTGTTCGTTGACTTCATATACTTTCGCTTGAAGCCGATAAAGCGAAAGCCATTCGTTCCAAAAATGGAGCACCGTTTCGCGCTCTTGTTTTGTTAACGGTGTGGATGGATCGCGCAAGACGAGCGTTTGCATTTGTTCGTCGAGACGTTCAAATGTTTGTTTTGCAGACGGAGGGGTACGTTCAAATAAGCGACGAATTTCATCTTCCGTTAGTCCAATCGTCGCTAACATATCTGTCATCGCTTGCATCGTATCGTAACGGTCGCGGTAAAACGATAACGCATAATCTAAATCTTCGACGAACGTATAATGTTGCAGTTGTTCACCGAACTGCCCGAGAAGCGCCTCCGCTTCTTCTTTCGTCATATCGTACCGTAACAACAACGCATCGAGACGTTCAGGCGTGATCGGGGTACCGAGCTGCTTTTTTAACGCATCAAGCGATGAAAAATCGTGAATCGTCATATTCCATTTCGCCAAATAACGCGTCAAATCTTCCATCGTCCACCCGATGTCTTGTACATACTGTTTTACTGCTTCTTCATATGTCGCTGCTTGCACTGGTGTGGCGAATAAAAAAAGAAATAACCATAGCACGCGCATCTTTTTTCCTCCCTTATGTGTGCTATGGTTATTTTGTTCGATTATTCCATTTTTATACGATTAAAAATATACTTCATATAGTGCGCGCACCGCTTTTTCTACCGCATCGGCTTTGACGCCAAACATCATGCTGACTTCCGATGAGCCTTGGTTAATCATTTCGATGTTGACGTTCGCGCGTGCGAAAGCCGCTGTTGCTTTAGCTGCAATACCGACGCTGCGCTCCATTCCTTCCCCGACGACCATAATGAGCGCCAAATCGCGTTCAATCGACACTTCATCGACACGCAATTCGTTCACGATGCGATCTAATACGCGACGCTCGACGTCGCCAGCTAATTGTTCTTCACGTAAAATGACAGACATGTTATCAATGCCTGATGGTGTATGCTCATATGAAATGCCTTCGTCTTCTAAAATTTGTAACAGACGGCGTCCAAATCCGATTTCGCGGTTCATTAAATATTTGCTGACGTTAATGCTGCAAAATCCTGTATCGCTGGCGATGCCTGCCACCGGACGTTCACGATGGTCTCTCGTTGCGACGATCATCGTTCCTGGCGCTTCTGGATTGTTCGTATTTTTCACACATACTGGAATGCCGCGGCGATATACAGGTTCAAGCGCTTCATCGTGAAAAACGGAAAACCCAGCATAAGACAATTCGCGCATTTCACGATACGTCAATTCTTTTAATTGGCACGGATGCTCAACGATCGACGGATTGACGCAATAAATGGAATCAACGTCTGTAAAGTTTTCATACAGCTCTGCTCCAACACCTGCCGCCACGATCGAACCTGTAATGTCCGAGCCGCCGCGCGGGAATGTGACGATATGACCTGAACGGGAGTAGCCGAAAAAGCCTGGAATAATTAAAATGCCGCTTCGTTCATTTAATTTGGCGAGCTGTTCGTATGACTCAGGTAACACTTGCGCATTGCCCGGTTCGTCTGTGACGAAAATGCCTGCGTCTTTCGGACTGATGTAATGCGCCTCATATCCGAGCTGGCGGAGATAATGCGCCATCAGTTTTGCATTGTTATCTTCCCCGCTCGCTTTTAACGCATCGAGTAAACGTTCTGGCTGATCATGATACGTATCGATGAGTTGTTGTAAATGGGCAGAAATGACATCTAAAATGTCGCGCGACAACTGTAAGTCAGTTACAATTTCATCATAGCGCGCAACGACTTGGGCGAGCACCCCTTCGTATATGTCATTTTCAATGACTTTTTTCGCCAATGTAATTAACAAATCCGTCATTTTTGTGTCGTCTTTAAACCGTTTTCCCGGCGCAGAGACGACGACAAATTTGCGCGCTTCATCCGATGTGATGATGTTTGCTACTTTTTGAAATTGCGCTGCATTCGCAACAGAACTTCCCCCGAATTTTGCTACTTTCATATGCAATAACCCTTTCTTTCTATTTTTATTTCATAATCATAGCACAACTTTATTTGTTTTTGTCAGAAAAGTTTTTTAATTTTCGTATTCCTTCTTTACAAACGCCATACGACAGCCACGAACACCCTTCACAAAGCATGTCTAAATCATTCGGTTCAACCATTCGTTTCGTTCGTTCGATCAGCTCGGATTTCATATATATACCTCGTTCTTCTAGCTGTAACTGGTTGAGCACACGTCGATCCATTGCCAACACATGATCGTTCGACGCTTCATCTGCTTCACAGCGATCCACCCCATGATGCGGGCATGCATCACATGCTTCATCGAGAGCGGCGATGACGCGAATCGGAAAATCGTACTCGTCGTTTCGTATATCATCGACAATTTCGCTCATTTTTTTGACGAACGATTCACTATACCCCATTCCTTGAAACCCATGTACACATAATAAATGATGTCCTCGTAACGTCCGCATCGTTTTCCTCTTTTCTTTCTCGAAATATTATACACTATTTTTCATAGTTATTCACTATTCTTTGTTGTAAAATGAAAATTAACATCGCCGTTTTATACATCTTCCCTTCCATCGTTCCTTTTTGTATATCAACAATTAATTGTTTATTATTTTTTAAAACGACTTTCGTTTTCTTTTTCCCATGCGGTTGTATCGTCTTGATGTGAGATTGAGCAATCCATACGCATCGGTCGCTGTCAGGAGAACATGTTGGAAAGAAGTAAAGCCGAAGCGCTTCACAAACGGAGACGGGAGCCATTTGCCGAATGCCGAGAATATGTTTTGCTGCTTGTACTTTCCCTTCATACGTACTTCCATAATAGCGGCAGCTTTGTTGCATAATTTGTTTCGGCGACTGGTCCACTTTGTACGTGTCGTACAGCTCATAAACGATTGTGCCAAGCCGACCGTATTCATCATATTGCGGCACGAGCGCAGCCGTTTCCTCCATAATAATGTATTCTTCCATCCGTTCCATCCAAACTCCCCCTCACAAATATATGTTCGCATTTATTATAATGAATTTTCATAATTTTAACAACAAAAATCCCGGAGAAATATCCGGGACTAAACGGTAAATTGCTTTCCTTTTTCGGCTAAATGTTGCGCCTTGTCGCTTAACGTTTGCACGTTTGCGGCAATTTCTTGAACAGCAGAAAGCAATTGTTCGTGTGCAGCTGCTGCCGTTTGTGTTTGCTGTTCTGCTTCTTGTGCGATCGCTTCGGTCTCTTTCATCGTCATCGCCAGTTCATCAAACGCACTTGTCATCACCGCAATTTTTTGAGCGACGTCGTCCATTTGTGTCATCACATGATTTGTCGTTTGGTGAATGCGGTTAAACGTTTCGTCCGCTTCGTGTGCGATCACCATGCTTTTTTCGGACTGTTGTTGCACATGTTGCATCGCTTGAACCGATTGTGATGTATCCGTTTGTACTTCTTGCAATAGCTCGCGTATTTGCTTTGCAGATAAAGACGATTGTTCCGCCAGTTTCCTTACTTCGTCTGCGACAACAGCAAATCCGCGACCGTGCTCGCCTGCGCGCGCGGCTTCAATGGCGGCATTTAATGCAAGCAAGTTCGTTTGTTCTGCAATGTTTGTAATCATCGTCGCCATTTGGGCAATATCGGCAGAGCGTTGATGCAACGCTTGAATCCATTCGCTTGATTGCGTAATAAAATCGTTCATCGTTTTCATTTGTGCAATCATTTTATCCATCGCTGCTGTTCCTTTTTCGGCTTCATTTGTCATTGCTCGCGCCGCCTCTGCTGCTTCTTGTGAACGAGATAAAATGTAGTTTGTATCGTCGACAAGCGTATGAACAGCCTCGACATTTTGTTGTGCCCATATGCGTTGCTTGCTCGATCCAACGGCGACTTCTTCCATCGTTGCACCGACTTGTTCCATCGCTTGCGCCGCTTCTTCAGTAATCGCAGTCAACTCGTGGGCGGATGCGGACACGTCATACGTCAATTGTTGGTTGGCGCTAATCATTGACCGGAATGAAGCAACGAGCGATTGGAATGACTGAGCAATATGCGCAAATTCGTCGTTTGACGAGACGGACATTTGCACTGTTAAATCCCCGCTTGCCGCTTGTTTGCTTGCCTGCTCAATCGCTGTAATTTGTTCACGCACCGCCATGTAAAAAGCGATAAACAAGTAAATGACAGCTGAAACAGCAAAAGCCCCTAAGCCGATCGTCGCCCATTTCTCAATCGTCACCGCCCGATATTCACCATCTAAGTGCGTTTGAAACGCATGTAATGAAAAGCGAGCCAAATCATGAAGCTTCTCATGTGCGTCGTTCGTTTTTTCATATAAGTCAACCGATGTTAACGAAATGCGATTCGTTTGCAAAAATTCGCGTTGAAATAAGCTTGTCATGCTTAATAAATCCGTTGAGATGATGTCATTATATTGTTGTACTTTTTTGCGCATCTTTTCATCGTCAGCAAAAAGCGGAGCAGTTGCACGGCTGATCGTTTGCATCGACGTTTCTAATACGTTTATCCAATATGTCATTTTTGAACGTTCAATTTCATACAATTCGCTTTTTAACGTCAGCTCTGCCGCAAACGACTGCGCCCCTCCGATCGTTTCCGTCAGAAATGGCACATGCTCAACAAATAGACGGGCTAAATAATGATTGTTCATATCGTTATCGAGCGACACGTTCGAACGGCTAGCCACATGAAGCAACAATTGATGCAAATCGTAGACGAGAGCGTTATGACGCTTCACCGCCTCGCTTGCCGTGTACACTTTCCAATTGTCTTGCACATCTTGCATTTGCTGCAACAGCTGCTTCCATTTCTCTTCCTCAATAAAGTTTGCGTTTTGCTCTTTATGTACGCTTCGTAATGTTTGTATTGATTTTTTCAACATCGCTTGCGCCTCTGCTACTTTGTCTTCTTTCCCATGTCCGAGAAGAACGACCGTCGTATATTCGCGATGTTTTTGTATGCCGTACATCGCATCAATCATCGGCGCGATGTATGCCACTCCTTGCTTTTCTTTTTCAAGTAGCGTCGCTTTATCGGTCAATAACCGAACGTACAAGACGCTTATTGAAAAAAGGGTGAACATAAAAATGGTCGCAAGCAACATAAACTTTTTACTAAAGGGCAAGCGATTCAATAGCTCTTTTCCTAACGTAAACATCGGCGCATTCACGCTCCTTACGAAAACAATATGTCTATATTGTTTTCTATTTTATCAGACGATTCGTAAAAGTTATATAACAAAAATAAAAATAGGTCATTATGCCTATATACATAAAAAGTCAGCTATTTTTTCTTTATAAAATACTTGGTACAATAATGAGGGTAATGTTTATTTTTCAATGGGAAAGGACTGCACATGGATGGAATGGACGAATGATACAGTAAATCGCGCAGTTATGGCACTCGTACAACAATTAACGAAAGATTGGACGAAAACGAAAGTACACTCAGAAATATTAGAAATTTTCATGAACATGCGTTTAGAAACGAAAAACGAAGAAGAATATGTGAACTTGCTTTTAACGAATGTCGCTTTTGCTACGGAATCGAGTTTTGCCTTACAAAAAATATTTGAGCTTATTTTATTAAATAAACAATTTCCACCTGCTGAAGCGGTACAAGCTTGGCTAACGGATGCGCATGAAAAAATTCAAGAACAATTGCCAACGTTGCGCGACGTGTATTGGAAACATTTTAGCAACGCACAAGGCGAAGAAAATATAAAAAGAAAGCTAGAGTTAAGTTATTGCCCTATGTTACTAAGTAATCGCATCAAAACAGATTTCATTTTCGCTTTCATTCATGAACAAAATCAACCGATGATGAAAGATTTTTTCGACGCAGATCCGAAAGCTGTGCTCGAAGCGCTTCATCATATCAGCGGCTTTTTCGCCAGCATGATTTTAGAAGGAATCGAACTCATATAAAAAAGGGAGCCACGCGCTCCCTTTATTCTTCATCGCAATCTTCACATACTTCGAATATATCTTCATCGTCCCAATCGTCATCATCCCAATCGTCCCAGTCTTCATCTACTCCAAGCGCTTCGGCTAATTCGTCAATCTGTTCTTCCAACATGAAATCTAAATCTTCAAGAGCGATATATAAATCATCAATGCGTTTCGAAAGCGTGCTTGCTGATATGCCGTACATTTCCGCCAGCTGTTTTTGCGACATCCATTCTTCTTGCAAAACAGTTTCTATAAGAAGGTAATGCAAAGCAGCCGCATACACTTCCGGCTTGCGAATGTTCGGGTTTTTCGCGCGACAATATTGGCGCCATATAATACGCGCAGTATCAAGAACGTTTCGATCGTCAATGTTTGCTTTTTGTTCAAGTATCGTTAATACTTCTTGATGTTTCGGTGACAACTCGTCCGTATCAATTAATGAGAGCGATAGCGACTGTTGAAAAATATATGGATATTGCTCGATCCATTGTTGACGGTCGTTGTTACATTGCTCCCAATGCTCTTGTACAAAATGTTTTACAGCGTTCGATAACACGATCGGCATCGGGAAAAATGTTGAAAAACAAGTGGTATATTGCCCATGTGGAACGAAAACGCCTGTTATCACTTGCCCCACTTCGAGATCGTAATCAATATGTTCATCTAAAAATTTAATTTGTTTCGTTTCGCCTGTGACGAGATCTGTTCCGAACGCAAACGAACCGTCCATATGATCGATTTGTACAAATGACGGAAGCGCTTCTTTCCAAGACGTCAAAATAGACAGCACGGTTGGGCGGACGTGATGTTTCCGAATCGTGCTTAAGTAATAATCGAGAATCGTCATGCCGCGCATATCTTTTTTAAAAAACATCACCCACACGCTAATAAAAAATCGAAAAATCATGAGCGCGTCTTCATCTCGTTCTTTTTGATTTATGTATGCTTTTGTACGTTGATATAAAAATGACTCGTGTTCGAAAGTGGCATAGCGAATGAAATCGTGCATATGCTGTTCCACTTCTTGATCGACGAGCTTATGAATGGAAATGACATTATTGCCGCAACAATGTTTATACTTTTTCCCGCTTCCGCACGGACATAACGCGTTTCGTGCTACTTTATTCATCGTCGTCACCTCAATCTCTTTTTCTTTTATTGTATCACGCCAAACTGGAACAAGATACATCCTTTGTCTCTTTCATTTTAATCATGTACAATAATGGATAAACTACTTACAAAAAAGGAAGAGATACATGATTGGACAAATGGTTACATGGAAAGTAAAAGAACAAAAACCGTTCGGTTATATCGTCACAGACGGAAAAGAAACGGCCTTGCTTCATGAAAGTCAATGTGAAGGCGAATTACACATTGGGGAAGATGTGCATGTATTTTTATATCATGATCACGACGGACGCATGCGCGCGACGATGAAAAAACCGCTCATTACAACATCGTCATACGGTTGGGTAGAAGTGGTCGACGTTGTACCTCAATTAGGCGTTTTCGTTCATATCGGCATCGAAAAAGATATGTTATTATCGATTGACGACTTACCGTCGCTTGCGACGCTTTGGCCTGAAAAAGGAGATGAATTGTACTGTTCACTCCAAGTGGACAAACGAGGGCGACTGCTCGCTAAACTGGCAGATGAAGAAACGATGAAACAAATAAGCGTTCCTGCGCCACCTTCTGCGTTTAATACAAACGTGCGCGGGCGCATTTATCGCCTCATCAAAGCTGGCTCTTTCCTCATCACAGACGTTGGCTATCTCGGATTTATTCACGAATCACAAAGAAGACGAGAGCCGCGTCTTGGTGAACTTGTGGAAGGACGCGTCATCGCGGTGAAAGAAGACGGAACGATGAACGTATCACTGCTTCCTCGCAAACAAGAAAGCTTACAAACGGATGCCGAAACGATTTACCAATATCTCGAAAGTCGCGGTGGGGCGATGCCATATGGCGACAAAAGCGATCCCGAAGATATTCAAGCGCGCTTTCATATGAGTAAAGCTGCCTTTAAACGAGCGCTCGGACGATTAATGAAAGAAAACAAAGTGTACCAACAAGACGGTTGGACATACATCAAAGGGAGAGAAAACGAATGATTCGCTTTGCAACAATCGGAACAAACTGGATTACAGAGGCGTTTATTCGCGCCGCCAAACAAGTCCCGTCATTTCATTTACAAGCTGTATATTCTCGCCAAAAAGAAACGGCAGATGCTTTCGCCGAAAAAACAGGCGCCACGCAAACGTTTACTAATTTACACGAGCTTGCCGCATGCGATGATATTGATGCCGTATATATCGCAAGCCCAAACGCGTTTCATGCTGAACAAGCGATCGTGCTTATGAATCACGGCAAACATGTCATATGTGAAAAGCCGCTCGCTTCTAACGTAAAAGAAGTAGAAGCGATGATTGAAACAGCAAGAAAAAACGATGTCGTGCTCATGGAAGCGATGAAAACAACGTGCTTGCCAAACTTTCAAGCCATTCAACATCATTTGTCGAAAATCGGGCGAATTCGTCGTTACGTCGCAAGTTATTGCCAATATTCTTCGCGCTACGATGCGTTTAAGCAAGGAACGATCGCCAACGCCTTTCATCCTGCCTTTTCAAGCGGCGCATTAATGGATCTTGGCGTATATTGTTTATATCCGCTCGTTGTGTTATTTGGTGAACCGAAGTCGATTCAGGCGCATAGCGTCCGCCTATCGTCTGGAGTAGATGGCGAAGGAAGCATTATACTCGATTACGGTGAAATGGATGCGGTTGTTATGTATTCAAAAATCGCAAACTCTTATACTCCTGCCGAAATTCAAGGGGAAGAAGGAACAATCGTGATCGACACGATTCATACCCCCACGCGCGTCCATATTCATTACCGCGACGGGCGTATAGAAGATATAAGCGTTCCGCAACCGCATGAGCCAATGTACTACGAGGCACTTGAATTTATGACGCTCATCGAACGAGGAGAAAAGGAATCAACGATCAACTCACACGCTCATTCGCTCGCAACGATGAAGATTATGGAAGAAGCACGAAAACAAACAGGCATTGTCTTTCCTGCAGACGAATAAGCGAGCGACTATGCTCGCTTATTCACTTTCCAAACGATCCATAAAACGATCGTTGCTCCGACCATATCGATCATGACGTCAGAAAATAGTGCCGTTCGTTTCGGCTGAAACGATTGATGCCATTCGTCGAAGATAGCATATATGAGCGTAAAAATCCAAGCAATTCGGTAACGATAGCGGTGTGGGTGCGTAGCTTTCCACACAAGAAACGCTAACGTTCCAAACACCGTCATGTGCGCACATTTCCGAACGATGAAATTCCACGAAAATACCCCATCGCTCACAGGACGGTTCGTTTCAATTCCAAAATAATTTAACCACTGGCGAATCCATTGCGCGGTTTGCTCTCCAGTAAATAGCGGAGACTCCGTAAAATAGTAAATAAGCCCACACCATATAAACACAAGTCCCCACCATATCAAACGATTTGTTTTCGTCATCTTTTAAGCCCTTTCTACATATGGAAATCTACACATCATTTTACCATTTTCATCGCCTTTGTACGATTGATTTGTTCCATTTGTAAACAACAAACACACATGCTAAAATAAGGGCAAATTGATGAAAAAGGAGCTTTCGTATGTTACAGACGATGTTATCGCAAGAAGTGATGACAAAAGCGGCTCAACGTCTCATGAAACTTTTACCGTACAAAAAGCATAGCGACGTCATCAAGCGAGCATGGCAACTGTATCGCACAGGACATGTATATAACGTAACAGTTGAGGAGGATATATTAAAAGGAAAGGTGACAGACCGCGGTCAAACGTATGAACCTTCTTTTCGACTGAAACAAGCGGCCGGCTCGTCTTGTTCTTGCACAACAATCGGGTTATGTCCGCACAATGTTGCGTTATTTTTATATGCGTACAATCAAATCGATGCGGTCGGAAACTTGATTCGGCAATGGAAAGAGCCAAATGCAAAACAAAAACAGACAGGAAGCAAGGAAAAACAGGCGATAAGCGAAGAAAAACAAAAGGTCACAAAAACTCAATCAAATTCAAACATAGAAGATACGACGAAAACAAACGTCGTTGATGCGTGGTGGCAATCGTTTGAAGAACGGTATGGTCGCATGTTTCTTTACGATCTCACAGAGGAAGAACATATGCGCAAGCTCGTTCAATCTTTTTTTTCAACATTCGAACGTCCAACATCAAAAGCACCGTTTTTAGATCATTTTTATTATGTCCATGCCGCCTTATTTACATTTGTGAAACTCGTTCATATCCCACAACATGCATGGGGCTACTCCGCGATCATGCAAGAGCGACATATCACTCAGTTTGTTCCAAAAGTACAACAAGCGATCAAAGACTTAGCGAAAAAGCCGCGTACAAAGCTGCACGAACAACTCATATATGCGTCAATGCCGTACGCACGAAGCATATTGTCAGGCGAATTAACGTACTTTAGACAAATACTAGATGTATATGAAACAATGTGGACATATGTATTCACCGATCCGTCATATCGCGAAGAAGAATGCAACTGGGCGATAAAACAGCTAAATGAGAAAGAAACAGTCGAACAAAAACTACCATTTATCGCTACCGCTTCATACGTATCGTTTTTGCTTGAAAACGATCAGCAAGCTTATCAGCTCATTGAACCGTTTCCATATTTAGCAACGGAACATATCGTCGATTTTATGCATATGTCATTTGCGAAAAAACAAATACAACGCGGAGCTGAGTGGTTTCATCGGCTTGAAAAAAATATGGAATCATACTTACATTCGCTTCGTATGACTGACCGCGATTGGTTTGTTCGCACCGTATTATCTGCGTATAGTCAATACCGCATCGCAACAAAAAGCGACGAAACAGAACGATACGAACAGCTTCTTCAAAAGCTTCTTCCGTATAGTTTTTATATGTACATCGACTACTTATTCGATGAACAAAAATGGAAAAAACTAACCGACTTATATATGCTCGAAAAAGCAACCGTCGATATGATTCCACCATATCATTTGAAATCTGTTGAACAAGCAGATCATTCGCTCGTTTTTCCGCTTTATCATCAAACGATTATGTACTACATCGAACAAAAAAATCGGAGCGCATACGAACAAGCAATCAAACATTTACGAAAACTACGGGCTCATTATCGTGCTTTAAAACAAATGCCTCGCTGGGAAACATATATTACAAAACTCGCTGAACAAACAAAACGATTGCGTGCCTTTCAAGATTTATTACGGAAAGGGAAATTCATATGATGCAACTGGAATTACAAAGCCGCTGGCTTGAGGAACAAAAACAATTTTTCATTTATAGCGACGATACACATCCAAGTAATTGGAGAGACCTCGTCTTTTGTTGGCATGAAGAAACGTTTTATGGCACATTTGCCCCTATCGAGACGATTGGAACACATATTGGCGTTCTCCTTTCTCCTTGGGAAGCGCTCACGTTTTTTGCTTATCCATCCACAAACGAGTTCGTTGACATCATATGGGATGAACAAAGTAAACAATTTCAAGCGTGGGCAAAACAAATTATTGCACATATCGAACAAAAACAGTTTATGCCTGACTTTGAAGCATGGAAAAACGGACAATTCGGCTGGAAAGGAATAGAAGAAGACCATCCGTTCGTTGCTATGTGGCGCTCAGAAGCGATAAACGACTGGATTCAATCTGACATAAAACTAAAAGAAATGTGGGAACAAATCGCGAAAACGTATCCGCTTCTGACAAGCGACGGTGCGCCATTGATGGACGAGCACGATTGGTTAACGGAAATCGGTTGGGATCAAAACCGTCCGCCTTTTGTCGTTGCGATTCGTTTAAACGAACCTAAGGAAGGTGGTGGAGCATGGTCGCTTGAAACGGGGCTCATCGACACAACAACAAACGACATCACCGTTTATCCACATATGCCGAAAGCTTGGCAAGCGTACGCTAGTCACGTCGAACGGGCACAACAACGATGGCAAGCGATCGTCCCGTGGCTGAGCGAAAACGGCGCGTTGCGCAACGAACTAAACGAAGAAGAAGCGTGGCGCTTTTTAGTGGAAGCAACTATTGAACTCACCGAAGCAGGTGTCCGCGTCATTGTACCAGAATGGTGGGAAGTCGTTAAGCAAACAAAACTTCGGGTAAAAGCCCGCGTCAAATCATCATCGAAATCTGTATTCGGATTAGATGCACTGCTTGATTTCGACTGGCGGATCGCCACAAACGGTGTCGAATTGACAGAACAGCAATTTGCGGAACTCGTGGCTCAAAAACGTCGCCTCGTGCGCATTCGCGATCAATGGGTGCAGCTTGATCCTGCGCTTATTCAACGCGTTCAAACGCTAATCAAACAAGCGAAAAAAGAAGGGCTATCTATTCGCGACGTGCTTGCGCAAACACTTGCCGACCAACGAACAGAACAAGATGAACATGATGATCCGATTGACATTGAACTGAACCGTTCGTTTACGTCGCTCATTCAAAAATTAAAACATATCGACCATATTCCGACCGTCCCCGTGCCAAAAACGTTTCACGGTACGTTACGCCCATATCAACAACGCGGTGTCGATTGGCTCGTCTTTTTGCGTCAGTTCGGCTTTGGCGGCTGTTTAGCTGATGATATGGGACTCGGAAAAACGATCCAAATGCTCGCCTATTTTGCATATGTGAAAGAAAATGAAAAACGAAAAGGACCCGCCTTGCTCATTTGCCCGACGAGCGTCATCGGCAACTGGCAAAAAGAATGTAAGCAATTCGTGCCGTCTTTAAACGTTTACGTCCATCACGGAGCAAATCGCGAACACGGCGATGCGTTTGCCGAAAAGGTAAAAAGCTACGATCTCGTCATTACATCGTATAGCTTGGCGCATTTAGATTTTGACGATTTGGCCAGCATCAACTGGGACGTCATTTGTTTAGATGAAGCGCAAAACATTAAAAACGCCCAAACGAAGCAAGCGCGCGCCATTCGCAAGCTGAAAGGACAGCATAAAATTGCGCTCACAGGAACACCGATTGAAAACCGGTTAAACGAGCTATGGAGCATTTTCCACTTTTTAAATCCGGGCTACTTAGGCTCACAAACAGAATTTCAACGCCGCTTTGCGACGCCGATCGAAAAAAATGGCGATCAGCAGGCAACAGAAAAACTACAAAACTTGATTCGCCCGTTTTTACTGCGCCGAACGAAAACAGACGAACGCATTGCGCTTGATTTACCAGATAAACTAGAACAAAAAGAATATTGCCCGCTAACCGTCGAGCAAGCTTCGTTATATGAACAAATTGTGCAACAATCGCTCGAAAAACTCGAACAAGTAGACGGCTTTGCGCGGCGCGGGATTATTTTACAAATGTTAAACAATTTAAAGCAACTATGCAATCACCCTGCGCTTTATTTAAAAGAAGAGCATCCAAAACAAGTCGTTGAACGGTCACATAAACTAGAAAAATTGCTTGAACTTGTCGAACAAATTCGTGAAAACGGGGAAAGTTGTTTAATTTTCACCCAATATATTCAAATGGGTGAAATGATCCAACATGTGTTATCGACACATTTGAAAGAAACCGTCGTCTTTTTAAACGGAAGCACACCGAAACAGACGCGCGACACGATGATTGAGCAATTTCAAAACGGACAGTTTCATATATTCATTTTGTCGCTGAAAGCAGGCGGCACAGGGTTAAACTTAACCGCCGCAAATCACGTCATCCATTTTGACCGTTGGTGGAACCCTGCCGTTGAAAATCAAGCGACAGACCGTGCGTATCGCATCGGGCAAACGAAATTCGTCCATGTGCATAAATTCATTACAACGGGTACAATTGAAGAAAAAATTGATGATATGCTCGAGAAAAAACAAGCGCTCAATGAACAGCTCATCCAAAGCGACACGTGGATTACCGAAATGTCGAACGAACAATTGCGTGAACTATTTACGCTTTCATGAGGTGAAACATGGCAAAGAAAAAAGGAACGAAACAACAAACGTTATGGGAAAAACTGCTTGAACAAATGGCAAAAAAACTAGCAGAGCGAAAAAAATAAACAGCCGGCACGACCGGCTGTTTATTTTTGAATGTAAAACTTTCTTGGTAACGTAAAGCTATATACAATCGGGATAATAAATAAAGTTAAAAAGGTGCTGCTGATTAATCCGCCAATGACCGTAATCGCCATCGGTTGATTGAGTTCTGCTCCGTCACCGATACCAAAAGCAAGCGGCAACAAACCTAAAATCGTCGTTAACGCCGTCATTAAAATCGGTCGAAGACGAAGTTTCACCCCTGTGACAATAATATCTCGCTCCCCGCGCGCACGCATCTGGTTCATGTAGTCCACAAGCACAATCGCATTGTTCACGACAATGCCCGCAAGGACGATGCCACCAATAATGACCATAACGCTCATTGGCGTTTGTGTTAGCCATAATCCAGCTGTAATGCCGATGATCATGAGCGGAATGGTAAACATAATAATAAACGGATGTTTAAACGATTCAAACTGCGCTGCCATAACAAGATAGACGAACGTCACCGCCAACGCAAACGCTAACGCTAAATCATCAATCGACGATTCTAATAGCTCCCGATCGCCGCCGAAGACGATGTCCGTTTCAGACGGAAGATCGAGCTTGGCAATTTCTCGGTCAACAAGGGCAGATATATCACTCAGCGTCACCGAGCTTTTATATTTCACTGTAAACTGTACCGCGCTTTGCTCATTTACGCGCTGAATTTGGACGCGGCTTTTTCCAACTGTAACCGAGGCGATATCGCCGAGTTTCACAAACGAACCGTCCGGCTTTTTCACAAGCAACTGCTTTAAGTCGGATACAGAATTTTTCACGTTTTCATCGTATTCGACCGTCACATCGTACACGTTCGCAGATGCGTCAATGATGCGCGTCGCTGTCATTCCGCGCGTCATTTGTTGGGCAACGACCGCCACTTGCGCAGGTGTCAGTCCATGCTGCAACGCTTTATCGCGATCGATCTGTACTTGAATTTCATCGACCGTTTCTGATAAATCTGTCGATACTTCTTTCACTTCTTTTAATGCCTTCACTCGTTTTTCAATTTGGCTAACGACTTTCTTTAAGCGCCGTTCATCCGTATCTTTTACACTAAATATTAACGTATTTGGCGCACTTCCTGTCGACGCTTGCAAGTTAAACGATACTTCCGCAGTTTGATTCACGTTTTTTACCGCTTGTTGCACGGGCGCTTTTAATTCGTCAACGACGACGAACACAGACCGATTTCGCTCATCTTTCGGCTTCATTTTCACATATATTTCAGCGACGTTGCTTTGCGTCGTCCCGCGAAACGACTGTTCTTGCGTTGAACCGATGAGACTGACGTACGTTTCAATCTCATCGACTTTCTTTAACTCATGTTCAATGGCCGCAACGACGCGCTCTGTCGCTTCTAAAGCATAGCCGTCATCCGTTTGCACGCGAATGGAGAAAAATCCTTCATCTGTATTCGGTAAAAACTGCATGCCTACTTTCGTTAACCCGACAACACCGACGCCAAGCAATCCAACCGCGAACAATAACACGATCAAACGATGGCGCAATGCCCAACGCACACTTTTTTCCAGCGCGCGCATCGGGGCAGAAGATAATCGCGCTTCTTCCCGATAACGTCTGCGCGGACGTAGCCAACGGCTCGCAAGCATCGGGACAACCGTTAACGCGACAAATAACGAAGCAAGCAAACTAAACGCAATCGTTAACGCAAATTCGGTAAACAAATCACCAATTAATCCGGTAATAAACAATACAGGAATAAATACAGCCACGCTCGTCAACGTCGAGGCGACAATGGCGCTTCCGACTTCGCTCACCCCGTCTTTTGCCGCTTCTTTCGGCTCTTTCCCCATCGCTAAATGGCGCGAAATATTTTCGATGACGACGATCGAGTTGTCGACAAGCATACCGATTCCGAGCGCTAATCCGCCAAGCGTCATAATATTTAACGTAAAGTCGGAAAAATACATTAAAACGAACGTCACAATGACGGAATACGGAATGGCGATGCCGATAATAATCGGGCTTTTTATATTGCGTAAAAATAAAAACAACACAGCCATCGCAAACGCGCCACCTAAAACGAGCGACTGGGCAATATTGCGAATCGTCCGTTCAATAAACTCCCCTTGGTCAAATAAAATATCGACATGGACGTTTTTAAATTGTTCTTTTTTCAATAGCTTATCTAGCTGCTTTTGAAACGATTGTGACACTTCTGCCGTATTCGCATCTGCCTTTTGCAGTACGCTCATGAGCACAGATGGTCGTTCATTCGTTCGCGTAATCGTTTGTTGCTTTGGTGAAACGAGCTCAACTTTCGCCACGTCTTGTAGACGAATGCGTTCATTCGTCAACGGATTGATCGCAATAACAAGCTTTTTTAAATCATCAACCGATTGCACGGTACTTAAAATGCGCGTCGACAATTGCCGCTCATCGATGACAACTGTTTCACCCGGAAGCGACACGTTATTGGCTGAAATCAAGTTAGCGATATCTTGTTGCGACAGGCGATATGTACGAAGTTTATTTTGATCAACGAGCACGCGCACCCGTTTCGTTAACGTGCCCGATACGTTCACGCTCGCCACACCTTCTGTTTTTGCAAGCTCCGCTTTTAACTGTTGCGCTAATGCGTTCAACTCATCCGTCCCGTCTTTGCTCGTTAACGTCATTTGAATGACCGGAAACTGCGATGGGTCAAACTTTAAAAATCGCGGCTTTTGCACATCATCTGGAAGTGGTGCTTGATCGATGCGCTGCATCACATCATTTTGCATCTCATCAATGACTGTCGCCCATGAAAACTGCAATAAAATGAGCGCCGAGCCTTCTTGGGATGTTGACGTCATCGACTTTAACCCCGGCAACGTCGCTAAACTGCTTTCTAACGGCTTCGTCACTTTTTCAAGCACTTCCGTTGGCCCTGCCCCCGGATACGTCGCCACAACAACCCCAACAGGTGGCTGAATATCTGGAATTAACTTCATCGGAATATTTAATAACGATACCGCCCCTAAAAGAATGACGATAATCATCGACACAAATGTCAGCACAGGACGCCGAATCGAAAAATGGCTAATGCCCATTAT
Source organism: Anoxybacillus ayderensis (assembly GCF_013761015.1). Classification (NCBI taxonomy): domain Bacteria; kingdom Bacillati; phylum Bacillota; class Bacilli; order Caryophanales; family Anoxybacillaceae; genus Anoxybacillus; species Anoxybacillus ayderensis. Next base: position 175,367 of record NZ_JACDUV010000001.1, on the reverse strand, counting down.
ATCTCCCCCCATGTTTGTTCTAATGATAGAGTAACGAACACATAAATCCATTGTCAAATTTGGGAACAAACGAAAAAAGAGGCTGAAACGTATTCAACCTCTTTGCTTACTATGCCAATTCCAAGCGGTTTTAATGATGTCCTCTAACGAACGTGTCGCTTGCCAACCGAGTTCGCGGGCAATTTTTTCGGACGAAGCAACAAGGCGAGCCGGATCTCCCGGACGGCGCGCTGTATATTCAATCGTTGCTTTTTTCCCTGTCACGCGCTCGCACATGTCGATCACTTCTTTCACCGAATAGCCGAGCCCGTTGCCAAGGTTGTATACAGCCGTCTTTTTCTCATCAGAAAGAAGGGCATGCAAAGCGAGAATGTGCGCCTCCGCTAAATCCATCACATGAATGTAATCGCGAATACATGTGCCATCTGGCGTATCGTAATCTGTGCCAAACACTGAAATTTTATCGCGCAATCCGAGCAAATGTTGCAAAATAAGCGGAATTAGGTGCGTCTCTGGGTCGTGATCCTCCCCAATGTCGCCACTTACATGCGCACCTGCCGCATTAAAATAGCGCAACACAACGTAACGTAAATCGTACGCTGATGCAAAATCAGAAAGCATATGCTCAATCATTAACTTCGAGCGACCGTACGGATTAATTGGAAGCGTCGGACATTGTTCTGTAATGATATCGACGTTCGGAATGCCATACACCGCAGCTGTCGACGAAAAAATGAAGCGCTTCACTCCATATTCCATCATCGTTTCTAATAACGTTAACGTCGCTGCCACATTATTTTTATAATATTTCATCGGATCGACAACCGACTCGCCAACTAAACTATTTGCCGCAAAATGCATGACCGCATCGATCGGATATTTTTCAAAAATGCGCACGAGCGCTGCCCGATCACCTAAATCGCCATGCACAAACACCGCTCGTTTATCGACTAAATACCGATGTCCTGTCGATAAATTATCAAGCACAACGACTGAGTTTGTTTCCACTAACTGTTTGACGACGTGGCTACCGATATACCCTGCCCCACCAACGACTAAAATCATACACAAACTCCTTTCATCGCAATCGCTTTCGATGTGAACATTCGATTATTTTAGACAAGTCGATCTCTACCATATAATAGCTAAAAAGAAGCCGTAAACACATTATTAATTACAGGTCTTCCAACGGAATAGTACTCCACTTTATATTTTTGTACTTCTTTTAAAGAATAACAGTTTCGTCCATCAAAAATAATTGGTTCCTTCATTTGTTTTTCATATGTTGTAATTGGCAGTTGTTTAAATTCTTCCCACTCTGTCAAAATGAATGCCGCATCAACACCTGTTAAAGCCTCTTCAACACAACTTGCATACTGTACGTCAGCAGGTAATACTTTTTTTGCATTGTCCATCGCAATAGGATCAAAGGCGACAACCTCAGCACCTTCATCAATTAACTTTTTAGAAACGACAATCGACGCAGCTTCCCTCATATCATCAGTATTTGGTTTAAAAGCTAAACCTAATATTGCAAATTTTTTACCTTTTAAACTGCCAAATCGTTTTTTAGCTTTTTCTATTAAAAGTAACTGTTGTTTATTATTTACATTAATAACTGCTTCTAGTAATTCAAATTTATGTTGCACGTCTCCTGCAATTTGTACGAGTGCACGAGTATCCTTAGGAAAACAAGATCCTCCATAGCCGATTCCTGCTTTCAAAAATTGACTACCAATACGTTGGTCAAGCCCCATACCGTAAGCAACATCTTCTACATTTGCTCCAACTTTTTCACAAATATTTGAAATCTCATTGATGAAACTAATTTTTGTCGCCAAAAAAGCATTTGAAGCATATTTAATCATCTCTGCGCTTCGGATATCCGTCTTTACAACAGGTAAACCAAAAGGTTTATTAATTTCTTCTATAATTGCAGCAGCTTTCTCATTTTGAGCACCAATGACAATGCGATCGCCATGAAACGTATCATAAATTGCTGAACCTTCCCTTAAAAATTCTGGGTTCGATACAACATCCACTTGAACATTTTCCTTTTTATGTTCGTTAATAATATTATAAATTTTTTCATTTGTTCCAACTGGTACTGTACTTTTTGTGACAACAATCGTGTCTCGAACAATATGCTCTGCAATTTGTTTAGCAACTTGTTCCACAAATTGTAAATTAGCAGAACCATCTTCTTTTTGCGGTGTTCCGACAGCGATATAAATGACTTCTGCATCAGCAAAGGCTTGCTTGGTATTAGTGGTGAAATGTAGACGGCCTTGTTCCATATTTTTTACCATAAGTTCTTCCAACCCTGGCTCGTAAATAGGAGATTTTCCTTTTTTCATCATTTCTACTTTTTTTTCATCTACATCTAAACAAGTGACTTCATGTCCAATATCTGATAAGCAAACTCCGGTAACTAGACCAACATAACCTGTTCCAACAACAGTTATTTTTCTCATTTCGATTCGATCCTTTCTTAAAAATTTAATTTTTTAGTTCAGAAACAAATTGTGCAGGGCTTTCAGCCTGTTCAACAACAACCGGAATATGCGATGCTAAATGGTTTTTTAAAGCTACTCGATTGTTCCAACATTGTTCAATAACATGGACGATATTTTCTGGTGTAATATCGTTAATATCTAAAACATATTCTCCTAATTGTAATAGTTCCATAATTCCTTTCGTTTTATGTTCATAGTTAATGGCGACTGTTGGTACTTCCGAAGCTAACGCAAAAATATTTGAATGCATTCTAGTTCCGATAAACATATCCATTTTCGAGTAAAAATACTTTAATTCTCTAGGATGAAGATCACAATCTATTAACTCGGCATTTATGTCGGAAAGCTCCCTCAAAATCTCCCTACTTATAATTCGATCATCATTAAACGGATTCGGTCCTAAAACTTGAGGCATAAGCAATACTTTCCCATTATAATTGTTCTCAATAAATTTTATTGCTGTTCGAATGCTCTCAATATATTTTTGTCTATGATACACCTTGTTACTTACCTCTGGAAAATTCCAATCACGAACCGTCATTCCAATATACGGACCGTTATGCTGCTTTTTTATATTTTCAAATAGCTGATCCACTCGCTCAGATTGCTCAGCACATAAACAAAACGCTGCATCAGGAACAACATAAATGTCTTTATGATTGCAACCAATTTCTTGTAACCATCGTTTTGATATTTCTTCTCGAATATATATTCTTGTAACCCGATTTAATATATTTTTAGCAACCTTCTGCATAAACCGGTTGTAAAAAGGACCAATCGATTGAGAATAAATAACAACAGGCTTGTTATAATCAAGTGCTACTTTTATTTGAACGAGGTGTTGTAACAAAGCTACGCTAAATCCGTGGGAAAGCAAAAAGCCTCCACCGCAGCTAATGACAACATCTGCCCACTCATAATCTTCGGCATAAGGAATATGTTTCGCATCCCCTACTAACAGTTTTAATAATTTTATGGCGCTTCCTAATTTGTATATTTTACTTTTTTTTGGATCAATCGATACATTTGCCACACAAGAGGAAACGGGGACATCATATGCTTTCATGTCGATCTCCGGAAAACGACTTTTAATTTTTATTTGGCAATTGGGGATATGTTTTTGTAAAGAATCGATCATTGAAAGAATGATGCCAGCATCACCTTTGTTTTTGGACGAATGGGCATTAATGATTAAAACGTTCACGTCTCATCATCCTTTTTTTAATTTTTTAAGTACAGTATCTCTCATAAAAATCGTTAATATTTCAACCTTAAATGCTAACAAAAGTAGGACAAAGATAAAATAGTACAAAGTGAAACAACTGACCAAAAAAATAAACTTCGTCACAAATGTTTCATAAAAATGAAGATGAAAGATAGAAAAATTGTTCTTTAGTAATATGAAAAGAGCGGCTGGAGCAATTGAGCATATTAAAATTTTTAACATGTCCGTGTAAAACGCTTTGAACTTCCACACATTTGGTATTAATTTATTTAACCTTAAAGTAATTATCCATGCTGAAACAGAAACAGCGAGTGACAACGAAAGACCTAACCCCGGGAGTCCGATCATTTTCACAAATATATAGCTTGATACCATGTTAAAAATAAGGCTTAATATAATAATATTTGTCGGAGTTTTTGTATCCCCAAAAGCATAAAATGTGCGAACAACAATATCCCGAAAACTTGCTGCTAAAATGGCAATGGAGCTATAAAAAAATACTTCAGAAGTCAAAATAGTCGCTCGCCGATCAAATTCCCCTCGTTCAAAAAGAATGTGAATTATTTCCTCGCTAAATAACATACATATCCATGTAAGTGGTGCCATAAATAAAAAAACACTTAAAACACTTTCTCTTGTGACCGTACCAACCTCATCTAACTCGTCTTGTTGAACAAGCCTCGATATTTTTGGAGCTGTAACAGAAATAATGCTCGTCACAAAAACACCAAGGATTAATGTTCTTAGCTTGTATGAATACATTAAGGCGGAAATGCTCCCTTCTTCGAGAGTAGAAGCTAACAGTCGATCAACGATAGCGTTGAATTGGCTAAACATCGTACTAACAAGAAGAGGCATGAGAAGAATCATAAACTCTTTCGTTGTAACATCAAAAAAATGAACAACCCGAAAAGAGTATCCGATTTTACTTAAGCTCCAGTATAAAATGATAAATTGAATGAAAAATGCAATAAATGTAATATAAGACACTCCAAAAATACCAAATGTATCACCAAATAACAACAAGTATAAAATGATGAGTAAATTATTAGGTAAAATGCTAGCAGAAGGTAAAAAGTATTGGTCAAAACTGTTCAGCATCACCGTATATATTTGAATAGCTATAACAAGGAAAGAAACCGGAAATAAAATTTTCAGCATATGGGCTGCTAGTATTTTTCCTTCTCCATTCATTCCTGGAGCCATTAAAGAAACAAACACATCTCCTCGTAACAATATAAGCATATACATCAAAACAAAAATACTAAAAAATAAAACTAAAACTCGATTCGAAAATAAAAACCCTTTCTTTTTGTTTTTACAATGTTTAATGAACGTAGGTAAAAATACACTACTTAAACTCATCGAGAAGGTAACAGCTAACATAGAAGGAGTCAACGCCACAAAGTAAGCGTCTGACTCCAAAGATGTTCCAAAGCGGTATGCGATGAGCGTTTCTCTTAAAAAGCCAAGAATTTTACTGATTAAAGTAACAATAAAAATAAATGCTCCCGCTTTTAGTAATCTATTTCCCATGACAAAAACCCCATTATTTTAAATCTTTGTTTAGCTCATCTAAATAATTGCTGATAGACTGTAATAAACGACTATTATCGAAATTGTATGAGGCGTAATGCCCCACCTTTGCTTTTTCGATTTTCTCCCCGAGCTCCTCTATATGATATACCGGTTCGATAAAGTTTTTAGCCGCAAACAGCTGTGCAATCTCGAGCTGATGATCATCAACATGCTCTTTATATTTTGCTAAACGAGGGACAACTACAACCTTTTTCCCATACTTCAAACATTTAATAATTGAACTTGTTCCGCTATGCGTTATAATGAGATCACTTTCTTGAATATATTTTTCCATCTCTTCCGCACTAATAAAGGGGAAAGAGCGAAAATGTTTCGGTGTATACTGTGTATAACCTACTTGAGCAACAATCGAATCACGAATAACATTTTGTTCGACTAACTCATCCAGTTTTTTAAATAGCCTGTCGAAAGGAAACCGTTGTGTACCTACTGTGACAAAAATCAATATATAACACCTCGATATTTCGCTTTTGGATAATATTCTCTTAACTCTTCCCACTGAATGTAAAAGCGATCAGCAAATTTATATACCACTCTACCAGTTAATGTTGGTGAATGGATTTTAGCAAAGCTTTCGATATAAACAATTTTCTTACCCATCATCTTTCCAAATAAACAAGTGGGAATAACCGCTCCTGCTCCGGTTGTTATAACAACGTCTGGTTTTTCTTTAATTAAAATAGTTATCGATCGGAAGACATTACTTATAAACTGAAATAAAAAGAAAGGATTTTTTCGATCTTGCTGCATTAAAAAATACGTTTGATGTTTCTTAGGTAACGACATACTCATCTCGCTTTTTTCTGTTACAATAAAATACTCATATTTTTTTACAATAGGGATAAGCTGCAACAATTGAGCTAAATGTCCCCCTGTTGAGCTAATTAAACAAACTCTTAGTTTTTCTTCCGCCATCACTCATCATCACCTATTTTTTATAAGTTCATTGTATACTTGTTCTAAGTCATGTAATAACACATTTAAATCAAATTTATTTTTTACTTTTTCTTTATTTTTTTCTCCCATTCTTTCCCTCAAATCTTTATTTATAATGAGGTTTTCTAACGCTAAAACGATAGACTCGGTATCTCCCGGTTGAACTAAAAATCCATTTTCTAAGTGCTTAACCGCTTCAGGAATTCCTCCTACCGGCGTGCTTACGATCGGCAATCCGAAGTCCATCGCTTCTAATATAGCCATCGGCAACCCTTCGTTATAAGAAGGTAATACAAAAATATCTGCCTTCTTTAACAGCTCTGTTTTCTCATTCCCGCTAATCCAACCTAACACTTCGATATAGTTTTGTAATTCATATTTTTTAATATACTCCTCTACCTTCTCGATCTCTCCATCTCCAGCTAACAGCAATTTAAACTTTAACTTTCGATCTTTCATCACACGTGCACATTCTAATAAATCGTAAGTTCCTTTCCGTTTTCCTAACCGTCCCAGGAACAAGCAAATAGGTACATCGTTCGCTCGTGTTCCCGTAAAGTGAGATAAATGTACTCCGTTGTACAAAATTTTAATTTTATGTTCGTTAGCTATTTCACTAAAGAATTTCTTCCATTCCTCTGACAAAACAATGAGCTTATCTGCTTGGTTCAACACATACTTAACATATTTCTTCTGGACATTACTTAAGCTCGCATAAAAATCTTTAAAACTTGAACCGTGAATATGAACAATTGTTGGCACATGAAATATTAGCTTTGTAAGCAAAATAAATATTGATTTCCTGTAAAAACTTCCTTTGTAAGACATATGAATATGAACAACATCTGGTCTATTCATAAACATTTTGTACAGAAATTGAAAGAAACCTTTTAAAAATATTTTCAGTCTATCCCTTTTACTTCCTGTAATATATGTTTCGACCATATCTAAATGAAACTTTTCAGATATGAAAGAATCGCGTATATTATGAATAACTGTTACGATCCCTCCTTTATCTTTTAAGGAAGAACCTATCGTTAAAACGGTTGGCTTCATGTTGTCACCTTTCTCTTTCATTGTTCGATCGGCTATCGAAAAACATACTCCTAAAACTGAAAAGATAAATATATATTGTGGACCGCTGTTATAAACTTGTTCTCCAAACGACTCAATAAAGCTTTGAATAATAACGAGTAATCCAAAAAACAGGAAAGCTTTTTCTTCTAATTGACCTTGGTGATGTCGCTTATAAGCTCTATAAATAAACATAAACATAGCAAAGAAAATGCTCAATAATAAAACGGCACCGATAAACCCAAATTCCCCCATTATTGCTGGCCAATACGTATCTGTTGCCCACTTCGGATCTTTTGAATAAAGCCCATAAATTTTATCAAGACCATATTCGAAATAAACAGGACTGTAATGTTCTCGAGCGGTCCAACTCCCATAACGACCTAACCCAACACCGAAAGGAAATTCTTTATAAGCAATTACAAATCCAAAAACATATAAAGCTTTTCGAGCAGATTCAGTATAATCAACAGCAATGTATCGCTGAATAGTTAAAACAGTTAAATAACCGGCTACGATGATAAAACTTGCAGCAACAACAATGCCAACAAAAATAATCCACCAAAACTTCCTGTTATCTTTATACTTTTTTAAAGAAAATAATCGATAGTAGCTTACAAAGGAAAAAATAGTATTTACAATTAAACCTAAAACCGTTTTAAAACGAAAAGATAAAAACGATGCAATAAATGCTCCAATGGTCAGCAATCCATCTTTCTTTTTCCGTATCACCTTATACTTTGCTAGCAAATATAAGCTAACAAATCCCATATACCACCCGTACACACCCGGATGATTAAATATTGACTGTATACTCACCATTCCCATACGAATGTCAATTCGTTCATTTGTATGAAGCAAACTCCTTAAAAATTCAGGGAAAATCATATCAACGATACTAAAAAAAATGACTACAATCGTCACATTTTTAAATACGGTCACAAACTTTTGAATATCTTCTTGTGTGAACGAAATGGAACGAATAATGTAAAATACTAAAAAGCCTTTGAAAGTTAAAAACGCTCCTTGAAGCATAATATGAAATGGAACTTCATTAGCAATACTAGAAATCATACCTATTAATAACATTATTAACAACGATTTCGCAATATAATCTCCCTTTAAACTATAATTGTGGCTATTAAAAAGACGAAAAACATATGGCAAGCCTAAGATAATGACAATTTCATCAAAGTAATTCACCATTTTCCCAACGGAATGACTCAACATATTCACATTTTGAAAAAACACGTCTTGAAACAATAGAAAAACAAATAAAAAAGGCAAAAATTTTTTTATATTTGTTTGATCTTTATATAAAAGAATGCTTTGGAAATACTCAATTTTTCGCTTCATTTCGATGCTCCTCTCTAAGTTGCTTTATCAAGCATCTTGAATAAAAGTGGAAGCAATGTAGCAAAGTTAGGGATTTAGTATATAAGGGGTGATCAGTTTGGAAGCTGCATACATTGCACTTATTTAAACAACTCAGCTACCCTATTTCAATACCTCAAATAATATACAGGTATTGAAACAGAGTAGCTCAATAGCAAAAGAGTTCGTGCAATCGGTTGGCGTAGCAAGAAGTATATTGAATTAGTATGCACCGTTCGGTTTAAACATAATTTTAATTGTTTGAAGGATGATTTTCACATCATAAAGCAACGAACGATTCCGAATATATTGTAAATCTAGTTCAACCATCTCTCTAAATCCTACGTCGTTTCTTCCACTTACTTGCCACAAGCCTGTACAACCAGGCATAACGAGCAAGCGTTGCTTATCATATTCAGTATAATGTGCCACTTCCCTTGGTAATGGAGGACGAGGACCAACTAAACTCATATCTCCTTTTAAAACATTCCAAAGTTGCGGCAATTCATCAATGCTTGTTTTTCTAATAAACTTTCCTATTCTCGTGACTCGTGGGTCTTCTTTCATTTTAAACATGGCTCCCGTTGTTTCGTTCAAATGCAATAAAGATTCTAACATTTCTTCAGCATTTGTCACCATTGATCGAAACTTATACATATAAAATTGTTTACCGTTTTTCCCCACGCGCAATTGCTTAAAAATCACAGGACCTTTTGGATCCTCTAATTTAATTAAAATCGCCACAATAATAAATAACCATGATAAACAAATTAAACCTAATAAAGAGCCGAGTATATCTAACGTTCTTTTAGCAGCTAAATAAAATATGCTATCGTTAACTGCTATACTTCTTTGACTATGTTCTACTTGTATACTTCGAGCAACAGCCTCCGATTTCATTCACATTCCCCTCCTTGATCATTTCAATGTTTATATGAATCTCTTTCTATACTTTAATAATGTTTTTCATGAAATGAATTAAATCATCTCGCAGTTCTTCACTTTGAAGCGCAAACTCAATTGTTGTTTGGATAAAGCCGAGCTTTTCTCCCACGTCATAACGTTTTCCTTCAAACTCATAAGCATAAACTTTCTGCATCTCGTTTAGCTTCTGGATAGCGTCAGTTAATTGAATTTCCCCGCCCGCTCCAACTTCTTGCTGTTCGAGAAGCTCAAAAATTTGCGGAGTTAAAATATACCTCCCCATAATAGCTAAGTTAGATGGGGCCATACCTTTCGGGGGCTTCTCAACAAACTGACGAACCTCATAGAGATTTCCTTGTTTCTGAAGCGGATCAATGATACCATATCGCGAAGTTTCATGATCAGGCACAGACTTAACCCCAATGATAGAAAATCCTGTTTTTTCAAATTGATCAATCAACTGTTTTAAACAAGGTGTTTCTGATTGAACAATGTCATCTCCAAGAAGTACTGCAAACGGCTCGTCCCCAATAAATTTGCGAGCACACCAAACAGCATGCCCTAATCCTTTAGGCTCTTTTTGACGAATATAGTGAATATCAACTTTAGAAGGCTCCTTCACTTTCTCTAAAAGATCCCATTTTCCTTTTTCTTTTAAGTTATACTCTAGTTCTACTGCATAATCAAAATGATCTTCAATTGCACGCTTCCCTTTTCCTGTTACAATAATAATATCTTCAATTCCTGAATCGATAGCTTCTTCTACGATATATTGAATAGTAGGTTTATCTACAATTGGCAACATCTCTTTTGGCATTGCCTTTGTCGCTGGTAAAAAGCGTGTGCCCAACCCTGCCGCTGGGATGATGGCTTTACGAACTTTTTTCAATAAAATCCCCCTCTTTGAAACAGAAAGCTTAGTTAATAGACGAAAACATATAAAGAAAAAGAATTAAATAATAAGCTAAGAAAAAAGTAGGATGTTTAAGACAAAAAAATACATATTTCGCAATTATATCACACAATAACACACTCTATGATAACATACAAACAAATGAACATCAACGTATATTAGTAGAAGAACATTTTAGCAAAATTAAAACGATAACATTCAAAAATTAACTGCTCAAAATTTAACATTGTATACAAATAAAAAAAAACATATAATCATGGTTAGAATTTTAAAATAGAGGGAGATGTTTATGAGAACAGATCGTCGCAAAAAAAGACGAAAACGCCTATTTATCGCTGGGATATTGATTTCCCTTATTTTTCTTGCCATAGGAGGATACGTTTACTCACTTTATAATAAGGTTCAAGAAACAGTAAGTAATATGCACGAGCCTATTAATCGAACAAAATCCGAGAAACGAATAGAGGAATTTTCCCTAGAAAATAAAGATCCTATCTCTATCTTACTTATTGGAGTGGATGAGAGAAAAAACGATCGCGGACGAGCGGACTCACTAATTATTATGACGGTTAATCCACAAAAGAGATCCGTTGAAATGTTAAGTATTCCTCGCGATACAAGAACTGAAATTGTAGGAAAAGGGAAAGCGGATAAAATTAACCACTCGTATGCTTTTGGCGGCGTTGAAATGACAATCGCAACTGTCGAAAAGTTTTTAGATATTCCTGTTGATTACTACATTAAAGTAAATATGGAAAGCTTCAAAGATATTGTAGATGCTTTAGGTGGAGTTACTGTAAACAACCCTTTTGCGTTCACATATGAAGGAGTTTCGTTCCCTAAAGGAGAAATTACGCTGAACGGTGAAAAAGCACTAAAATACTCGCGCATGCGCTATGATGATCCACGTGGTGACTTTGGGCGCCAAGATCGCCAAAAACAAATTATCGAAGCCATTATTAAAAAAGGGGCTAGCTTTTCTTCGTTAACTAACTACAGCGATGTTTTATCTGCCATCGGGAAAAATATAAAAACAAATTTAACATTTGAAGAAATGAAGCTCATTCAATCAAACTATAAAGAAGCTCGTCACAATATTGAACAATTACACATAAAAGGAAAAGGGACGAAGATGAATGGAGTATATTATTTGATGGTACCAGAAGAAGAAAGACTGCAAATTTCCAATAAACTAAAAGAACATTTGCAAATGCAATAGTAAGAAAAAGCAAAGTTTAGGCACCTTTTACAGACGAGGTGCCCCTTTTTTTAATTCTTGTCGGAGACGTTCGATATGATATTTTGCTTCTAACTTACAGCCGTATGGAAAATCATCGATGCCGAGCCGTTCAACGAGACGGTTAATTTCTGCAATTTGGTCGTCTGTTGGAGGTTCGTTGACGAGTTGGTCGATAATTTCGTTCATGCGGTCAGCGAGCTGTTCATGAAATTGCGGGTTTGTTTTCATCTTATCGTCTAATTGTGCAAACCATGTCGCTTCATTGTATAAATAATGACGCCACTGTTCCATCAACGCTGCCGCATCGTATTTCGTTTCATCCCAATCAATCGTCGCCATATATCTTTCGAACACTTTTTTAATCGATAGCGTGATGTTCATTTTCAAGCGATGAGGAAGCTGTTTTAACATATATAAAAACCCTCCATATCATTATCGTCAACCGTTAATGTATCCTAAAGAAACGTGTATTGACAAAGTTTTTTTATAACTATGATAACGTTTATAGGAAGGAAGGGAATAAAAAAACGCAAGAGGAAATCTCTTGCGCTTATTCGTCCGTATTGTCTGCATCGTTCATATCTTCAGCGTCCTCGACAGCGTCTTCTTCGTCTGGCACAGCGTCGTTTTCATCGTCGCCGACACCTTCATTTGTGTCTTCGCCCGGCTGCATTTCTTCTTGGTTGTTCATGTCGTTGTCTGTATCGTCATTGTTACAACCGGTCACGACCATAATGGCGATGAGCGCGCTAAGTAGTTTGAATAGCCATTTTGTTTTCATCGTTGTTCTCCTTTCTGTCATGTATGTAATCACTCATAACATGCCCAGAAAGGAGACGGTTATACATTATTTTTCTCCAAGTGCAAACATAATTTCTGTTTCGCAAACGAGTTCGCCATCGACTGTAGCGATGCCCTTTCCTTTGCCGATGGCACCTTTAAAGCGAATCATTTCGACTTCTAAACGAAGTTGATCACCTGGTTTCACTTGCTTTTTAAATCGGCAGTTGTCAATGCCTGTGAAAAAGGCGAGACGGCCGCGGTTTTCTTCTTTCATTAACATGGCGACAGCCCCAACTTGTGCGAGCGCTTCAACAATTAATACGCCCGGCATGACGGGATATTCAGGGAAATGACCGACAAAAAATTGTTCATTGGCACTGACGTTTTTTATGCCAACGGCTCGTTTTCCTTCTTCCACTTCCACAATGCGATCAACGAGTAAAAACGGATAGCGATGTGGAATAATTTGTTGAATTTGTTGCATATCAAGCATACTTTCTTCCTCCTTTATAAAAAAACGGAAGGATCTCCCTTCCGTATTTGTTTTCAATGTATCATGTTTTCAAGTGGTCTGTCCACTACTGTTTTTCGATTAAATCGATAATATGTTGCCATGTTGTTGGTTTGAGTGCGTCAAATGGCTTGCCGTCGCCGAGTATACCGTAACCGACCATCGCCCCGATCGCCCCGCTTAGCGCTACGAGAACGAGCACAATCACCAGGCGAAGCCAAATCGGAATGAGACGACGGCGCGGACGGCGAAGTGAACGTTTTTTCGTTTGTTTTTCCTCCATCGTTTTCCCTCTCTATGAACGAATACCGTTAATGAGCCCCATCATTTGATCCGATAATGTAATTGCCCGAGCATTGAGCTGGTATGACCGTTGCGTGATCATGAGTTCGCTCATTTCTGTCGCTAGTTCCACGTTCGATTGTTCAAGGGCGTATTGTTGCATTGAGATGGCGTTACGGTTGTTGTTAGTTAAATTGATGACCGTATTTGGTGCATTTACATCAGCAGGGAAAGCAAATCGGTTGTCGCCGAGCGCTTGCATAAGCTGCGGGCGCGGCACGTATGAAACACCGATGTTTACCGTTTGCATGATGTTTCCGTTTGGCGCAATGAATTGCATCGTGCCGTTTTGAGTGACTTGAATATCTTTAAACCCTTCGTGCACGGTAATCGGTTCATCGTTTTCATCTAATACCGCATAACCATCCGCTGTGACAAGCATCAGTTCATCTGGATTGTTCGCGGACGGACTAAGGTAAAACGCACCGTCGCGCGTATATTGAATCGCATCATCGACACGAATGCGGAAAAACTGCCCTTCTTTTGTAAAAGCGAGATCAAGCGGACGATCTGTTTTTACAACAGACCCTTGCTTCATTTGCATATGTGTCGACGCTACTTTCGCTCCGACGCCAAGACGAAGACCGTCAGGCGTGAAGCGCGGGGCTTCGTCTGTCTTTGGCGAGTTTTGAAATTGTTGAGCGAGCAGTTCGCCAAATACGGCATCGCGCTTTTTAAACCCGGTCGTGTTGACGTTTGCGATATTGTGGCTAATGACGTCAAGCTGTTGTTGTAGCTGGTTCATTGTATTAGCAGCAGTAATCATTGAGCGCAACATACATATCCTCCTACTTTAGGCGGCCAATTTCGTTGGCTGCTTTGTCCATGCTTTTGTCGTACGCTTGTAAAATTTTTTGGTTCGCTTCAAACGCTCGGTAAGCTGAAAGCATATCTGTCATCGCGCGAGATAAATCGACGTTCGAGCGTTCAATATATTGTTGGCGAATCGTATACGCTTCAGCACGCGGAAGCTCGCCTTCTGCTCGAAATAGACCGTTCCCTTCTTTCGCTAGCGATTGAACGTTTGCCGCATAAGCGATGCCAAGGCGTGCGATCGTCTGTCCATCTTTTGTAATCGTGCCGTCTTCACGTACTGTAAACTGCTCATCGCCTACTTGCATGCGGTTCCCGTTTTCATCAAGCACGTAAAAACCGTCCGCCGTCGTTAAAAATCCGTCTGCATCTATGGTGAAATGACCGTTTCGCGTGTAACGAACGTCGCCTGCTTCATTTTGTACGATAAAAAACGATGTGCCTGTCCCATCAACGATTGCCATATCGGTGTTATTGCCTGTTTCGCGTATATCCCCTTGGGCAAAGTTTGGCACAAGCTCTTGCACGTACACGCCTGTCGATAGCGGACCGATATATGTACGATCACGCCACGTCGGTTTTTTTTCAGTCGGAATCGTCGTTTGTTGAATGCGATGCATCAGCATATCTGGAAAAGCTCGTAATGACGCTTGATCAGCTTTGTAGCCTGGCGTGTTGGCGTTTGCGATATTGTTCGTCATCATTTCAATGCGCCGCTGTTGAGAAAGCATGCCTGAAGCCGCTGTATATAGTCCGCGAAACATAAAACGTCCTCCCCAATCGTTTTTACACTACTTCCATTATAAAAGAAATGGGGAAAAAAAGCGAATAGGTACCATTTCCCAATGGCACCTACACGAGTTGACGATATGGAGCTTTGTCAATGTTATCAAGCATTAATCCTGTGCCGATCGCGACGCAATCCATCGGATTTTCTGCAATAAAGACAGGCACTTTCAACTCTTGCGCAAGCAGTTGATCGATGCCGTGAAGCAATGCACCGCCGCCTGTTAAGAAAATGCCGCGGTCGATAATGTCTGCCGATAATTCCGGCGGTGTGCGCTCAAGGACGCTTTTTGCCGTTTGGACGATCGTATATACCGTTTCGCGTAACGCTTTTTCAATCTCTCCAGAACGAATCGTAATCGTTCTTGGCAACCCTGTCACTAAATCGCGTCCGCGAATGTCCATCGCTTCATCGCGCGCGTCTGGAAAGACCGTAGCGATGTTTATTTTAATTTCTTCCGCCGTTCGCTCACCGATTAATAGTTTATATTCTCGTTTAATATAACTTAAAATTTCTTGGTCAAATTTATCGCCCGCTACTTTAATTGATGCAGATGTGACGATATCACCCATCGATAAAACGGCAACGTCTGTCGTACCGCCACCGATGTCGATGACCATGTTTCCAGAAGGTTGGAAAATATCCATCCCTGCGCCGATCGCTGCCACTTTCGGCTCTTCTTCTAAGTACACTTTTTTGCCGCCGCTTTTTTCTGCTGCTTCTTTAATCGCTTTACGCTCTACTGATGTAATGTTTGTTGGGCAACAAATTAAAATGCGCGGTTTCGCAAACCATCCTTTTAAGTTCAGCTTGCTTAAAAAATGTTTTAGCATCGCTTCTGTAATTTCAAAATCCGCAATGACACCATCTTTTAACGGACGGATGGCAACAATATGCCCAGGCGTACGTCCGACCATGCGCCGCGCTTCTTCTCCGACCGCTAACACCCGCTTCGTATGCTGGTCAATCGCCACAACAGAAGGTTCGTTTAATACAATGCCTTTTCCTTTGACATAAATCAACACGTTCGCCGTGCCGAGATCGATGCCGATATCTCTTGCTAAAAACATATATGTTCCTCCTTGCCGTTTCTCCTAATAAGATATTCTACCACAACGATGGCGAAAAAAAGAGAATATTTTTGACAAGGGGAACAACAAATTTACGTCGCTTGCTCCGTTTCTTTTTTATACTTTTTCTTCGTCGCTTCTCCTCCACGCAAATGGCGAATGGATTTATGGTAATCTAAAATTTCTTTTACTTCATTCGCTAATTCGGGGTTAATTTCCGGGAGCCGTTCCGTTAAGTCTTTATGCACGGTGCTTTTGGACACACCGAACTCTTTCGCGATGACGCGAACGGTTTTTCTCGTCTCCACGATATACTTGCCAATCTTGATTGTACGCTCTTTGATGTAATCGTGCACACTGCTCGCCCTCCCTAAGTTGGATGTGAGAAGTGTGAAATGAGACGTATAAGGCGTTGATCGCAGTGGCGTTTACTCGTTCATAACAAAGTCGTCAATCTCATCTATTAATCGTTCATCTCACCTCAAACACCCTCGTTGTTCAAGTTTGTAATAGTGTATTAGGGAAGAAGAAAATATATTCCATAAAAAAGCGAACAGATGAGCATTTTGCCCATCTGTTCATGTTCTTGCCATTCCGATCGAAGCATCTGGAACAGTGCTTGACGGATCGCTTTCTTGTTCATTTGTTTTGTTTTGATTTGTTTCTTGTTGTTCCGTTTGTTGTTCTTTCGCTTCTAATGCGCTAAGCGGTTGATCGAAGTAAGCGACCGGGTTAACGGCTTGCCCATCTTTCCGAATTTCAAAATGGACGTGGACGCCTGCTTCTTTATTAAACTCGTTTGTTCCTGCCTTCGCAATCACTTGTCCTTGTTTTACTGTATCACCTGTTTTCACTTGTACGTCTTTTAATGATTGATATACCGTCACGACGCCGCGATCGTGTTGAATATGAACGACGTAACCAAAGAGTGGGTCTTTTTCGGCTTTAACGACCGTCCCGCTTAACGATGCGGTCACATCAAAGCTTTCGCCGTTTTTCATCGCGATGTCGACACCTTTGTTCGGATAATATTCATCATTATAAGAGACGAGAGCAGCTTCTTGTTCTTCGGCTGATGCATTAAAGTCGTAAAACGGTTTTGCAATTTCGACAGCGTTTGGATCAAGGACAGGCATCGCGATTTGTTCAACGGCTTGTTGGACAGGAACAGATTCTTGTTCGTTGACAGCTGTGCCCGGTTTTGTTTCATCAACAGGCGGTTGCACGATATCGTTTGTTTTGCTTTGGAACCAAAGCACGCCTGTTAAAATAAGCGCTGCGCTTAACAAATAAATCGAAGGAACAACCCAACGTTTACGGAACAACTTTGAAACTTTTTTGTTTTCTTCTTTCATGTTCATCACCTCAGCAACCATTGTGAACAGAAAGAAGAACATTTATACACAAGAAAATAAAAAAATTTGCCGCTTCAAAATTTTGAAGCGACAAGTGACACATCGTGAATTTGTACCCCGCGATAATAATATTGAACGATCTCTTTATACGTTTTTCCTTGCTTCGCTAAAAAGTTCGCCCCGTATTGACTCATCCCAACGCCGTGACCGTATCCTTTCGTTGTGATGACAATGTTGTTTCCTTGCCTTGTCCATGTAAAATCCGTTGATTTTAATTGCAGCTTTTCGCGCACTTCCCGTCCAGTCAGCTGTTTTCCATGAATATCGACAAGGGCGACACGTTTTCCTGGCGTGCGTGCGAGCACTTTGCCGACTGATCCGTCTTTTGGCAATTTGACACCGAGCCGCTGCTCAAATTCGCGAACAGATAGCGTCACTTGTTCGTAAAACTTTGGCGACTGTGTATCCCACGGGCTTTCCACGCTCGTTAAGTAAGGAAACGCGTTTTGCCAATACGCTTCCGAATTTTCCGTATAGCCGTTGCTTGTGGAGAAAAATGCCGCTTCAATCGGCTCATTGTTGTACGTTAAAATTTGCCCGCGCGTCGCCTCAACCGCTTCTTTAATTTTTTTTATTTTCCATTCGTAACTGATTCCCCACATTTCTTTTAATTGCTCGTCGTTATAATACACTTGATGCATGACCGTATCGGTCACGTTCGCTCCTTCAGGCAGTTGGATCGGTTGGTTATGCATGAGCTGTTTCACGATATACGTTCTTGCGGTAAGCGCTTGAGCTTTTAACGCTTCCATTTCAAATTCTGCCGGCATTTCTGCCGCTACAACACCAACGACATATTGTTCAAGCGGAAGCCGTTCGACCTTTTTTTCTTTACTTCGGTATACAGCCACTTCCACCGTCGGTTCATCGCGCGCTTGAACGGGCTTCGGTTCGGCAGGAAGGGGTGTGTTTTGCTTTTCCCCGAACGCTAAAACGACCAATGCAGGAATAAGTAAAATAAGTGTAAATAACGCAACGGTTGCGATCATCCATTGTCGCAAATGCCATCCCCCCTTTATCATTACTAAACTGTATGCAGGAGGACAAGCATATATGCAAAAACGACCATTAGCTTTTCGCAAACGGTCGTCTTTTTACATTATCCCACATCTGTCACTTGCGTTTGTACGATGTCCACATGTTCGCGTACACGTTCAATATCTGCCCCTAAAGCAGCTAATTTTTCATGAAAGCGAACGTAACCGCGATCTAAATGTTTCAGCTCTGTTACGCGCGTGTATCCTTCTGCCGCTAACCCAGCTAAAATAAGCGCTGCAGCAGCACGCAAGTCCGTTGCCGCCACTTCTGCCCCTTGCAAGTTGCACGGACCGTTAATAATGACCGAACGGCCTTCAATTTTCATATCAGCGTTCATGCGACGAAATTCTTCGACGTGCATAAAGCGGTTTTCAAATACCGTTTCTGTCACCATGCTTGTGCCTTCCGCCTTCATAAGCAACGCCATCATTTGCGACTGCATATCGGTCGGAAAGCCGGGATGAGGCATTGTTTTCACGTCGACTGCTTTCAGTTTGTCCGGAGCGATGACGCGCAAGCCGTTGTCTTCTTCAACAATAGTGACACCCATTTCCTCGAGTTTGGCAATTAACGACGTTAAATGTTCTGGCACCGCCCCTTGTACGAGGACGTTTCCGCCCGTAATCGCAGCGGCAATCATAAATGTTCCTGCTTCAATGCGATCAGGAATAACGGTATGCTCTGCACCATATAATGTAGTAACACCTTCAATGCGAATCGTGCCTGTTCCTGCACCGCGCACTTTCGCGCCCATCGCATTTAAAAAGTTCGCTAAGTCAACAATTTCTGGTTCTTTTGCGCAGTTTTCAATAACGGTTGTTCCTTCTGCCAAAACGGCAGCCATCATAATGTTTTCTGTCGCGCCGACACTCGGGAAATCTAAATAAATTTTTGCCCCGCGTAATTTTCCGTTCACTTCAGCGTCGATGAAACCGTTCCCGATTTTCACCGTCGCACCCATCGCTTCAAACCCTTTTAAATGTTGGTCAATTGGTCTTGACCCGATCGCACAGCCACCTGGTAGTGCGACTCGTGCCCGACCTTTGCGCGCAAGCAATGGACCCATCACTAATACAGATGCTCTCATTTTTCGTACATATTCAAATGGAGCTTCAATACTTAGCTCTCCAGATGCATCGACGACAATGTTGTTTTTGCCAACCGTCACGTCTGCTTGTAAGTGACGTAACACTTCACTAATCGTATATACATCGGAGAGTTCAGGTACATCGTAAATGACGCTTTTTCCTTCACTCGCTAATAATGTTGCGGCGATGACAGGCAACACAGCGTTTTTCGCACCTTCCACTTTCACTGTGCCGCTCAACCGCTTCCCGCCGCGGACGATGATTTTTTCCAAGGCATTCCCCTCCGCGTCCAAAGTCTCTATATTAATATTCAGCTGTTATGATTGGGGTGCCAATGACAACGGTCGTTCGCGCGCCCAATCCGTTTTGTCGTAATGCCAGTTGAAGATTCATTTGTTGTTGTCCGACAGAAAGTGACGTCTTCCACTGCTCAGTATATGCTGAGACGGAGACAAATGTCTCTTCACGTAATGATTCAATCGGTTCCGCTTGAAAGGAAGAAAGCAAGCGAACCGCCTTGTCAAACAAAACACCTTTCATCTTACCATCGAATTCCCCTGTAATACAAGTGAAAAATGTAGGTTTTGCGAATAATTTTGTCGTTTGTCGGACGAGCGTGCGTTCGAGTTGTTTATTCCACGTTGAACCGGTTGCTTCATATAAAATAATGACTGCGGGATGATGAGCGACCGTGATGAGTTGAATCGTTTCAACGTAAGCGGAGGTTTCACGTTTGCCAATCATCTTGTGCGGTTCAACTGTCCAATGGAAAGAGGACCATGTTCTCACGTGTTGTTGGATCCAGTTGTGAGGGTCTTTTGTAAGCACTTGCTCTTTGGCGTAGACGTTCCATCGTTTGAGGTGAATATGATGGGCTTCAAATACGCCGAGCATGTCGTTTATTTTCGTTATTTCTCTTTCGACACGTTCATCATCATACATCCGATAACCACTTAATAACAAACAAAAAATAACGAGTGCCAACCATCTTTTTCTCATCTCTTTTCCCTTCCTCTCCTTAGCTTTTATTGTTGCCAGATCGGAAGGGAACATACGTGAAAAAAATCGACAACGCTCGCGCTTAAAGTAAAAATGGCAATTGGCGTGACCAGCGTAAATAATCTAAAAAGAAATTGCTCACTAACGAGCCGATCGCAATCGTAATGAGAATGTAAAAGACGCGCGCTTGAACGATGCGATTCGGTTTAAAAATTACTTCAAGTCGAACAGCTTGTAACGTCCACCACGTCACCGTAATGAAAAATAAATGCGACAATAAACTAATTAACGCTTCTTGTCCGAATGTTTCCATACTTATCTCTCCTCACATAAAAAAATGGAAGGGTACACCCCTTCCATTATACGTCCTACTGAAGAAAATCGCGAAAATGTTCAAATGGTGCAATCCAATCGTAAGCAAAGTTTGGAAACACCCCTAACAACAACGTACCGATGATACAAATGACAACCACAGCAATGACACCTGGTGGCCATTGTAATCGATCCGTATGTTCGACAGGTCGGAAAAACATTTGGACGAAAATACCAAAGTAATATACGTACGATATGACGGTCGTGACTACCATAATGGACGCGAGCACATAATGAGCAGGCTCAACGACAAATGCGCCGAGGAAAATGTTCATTTTTCCGATAAATCCCGCTGTCCCCGGAATGCCTGCAAGCGATAGTAAAAAGATCGTCATCGCCACCGCCATAAGCGGCGAGCGTCGATATAAGCCAGCAAATATGCTAATGTCTTCGTCATCGTGATGTTGAGAAACGACTTGCAAAATCGCAAACGCCCCGATCGTCATAAATACGTACGCGAACAAGTAAAACCAAATCGCTTCAAACATAAACATCGATAAGCTTGCGAAAGCAACGAGCACGTATCCTGCGTGTGCGATGCTCGAATACGCTAGCATGCGCTTGACGTTTCGTTGACGAAGGGCAATTGTATTGCCGATGATCATCGTTGCTCCTGCTAAAAAAGCGATATATGGCGCAAGCGTCACGAGCATGGAATTCGAACTTCCCGTCGGTATTTGAGCAAAGACGGAAACGACGACGCGCAAGACGATAACAAACCCAGCTGTTTTCGAGACGACGCTTAAAAAAGAAACAACAGGGGTCGTCGCTCCTTGATATACGTCAGGTGCCCACATATGAAACGGAGCCGATGCTAATTTAAACGATAGCCCGACGAACGTCAGCAAAAAGGCGAGCGATAAAATGTATTGATGGTTTTCATCGTACGTGCTCGCAAGCTGCACGGCAATTTCTTTTATATTCGTCGATCCGGTGAAGCCGAATATGTAGCTCATCCCGAACAACGTAATCGCCGTTGCAATGCCTCCAGTAATGACGTATTTTAACGCTGCTTCATTTGCGAGTGTATGTTTTTTCCGAATGGCGACGAGAATATAAGAAGAAATGGACAATAGCTCAAGCCCGACAAACAATGTAATGAGATCGCCGCTTGATGCCATCATCATTGCGCCGAGAAGCGCTGTTAAAAATAAGTAATAAAATTCGCCACGATAGGCGATGCGCTCTTTTGGTTCATAATGAATCGAAAGCAATAAAACGAGCGCACTACCGATCAGCAATAACGCTTTAAATGATTTGGCGAACGAATCAAGGCGGAACGTATCGCCTAAAATGGATGTGACATCACTCGTCCATAAACCGAGTAGCGAGACGAATGAAACGGCGACGCCAACAAAAGCGAATAAGCCAAGCAGTTGCCGATTTCGGTTTTCTGGCATAAATAGGTCGATGAGCGAGAGCGCAACGGCGACGCCTAGAATAATAAATTCCGGCATCATCACGCCCCATTCATAGCTAAGTAATGTTTCAAAATCCATCTCATCAACCCCCTAACCCATTCATCATCGTTTCAATCGTCGTTTGTAGCGGCATCGCCAACACGTTCGGATATACCCCGATGATGATAATAAGCAACAGTAAACTAATCGCTGGTACCCATTCTATCCCACGTAAATCGGGAACGTTTGTCACCGTTGTTTGCCCGAATGTCATGCCGAGGACAGCGCGCAATAAATATACAGCTGTCATAATAATGCCGAGCGTACCGATCGCAGCGAGCAAAAGTTCCGCTTGAAATGCCCCAACGAACGCCATAAACTCGCTAATAAATCCAGACGTCCCTGGCAAACCGAGCGAAGCCATCGCCCCAGCAAGAATAAATCCTGATACGTACGGCATTGTCTTCGCTAACCCACCTAAACGAGCAAGCGTCGTCGTGCGCGTTCTTTCGTACATGACACCGACGAAGAAGAATAAAAACGCAGCGATAAATCCGTGTGACACCGCTTGGAAAATCGCTCCTTGTATTCCTGCCTCAGTGAGCGAACCGAGACCGATTAATACAATGCCCATGTGCGATACGCTCGAATAAGCAAGCACCATTTTAAAATCGGTTTGTCTTAGTGCTAAAAACGCACCGTACAACAAGTTAACAACGCCTAAAACGATGAGCCATGTCGAAAATTGTTGGAATTGCCCGGGAAATAATCCAAACGCAAAACGGACAAGACCGAAAGCACCAATTTTTAACAAAACTCCTGCATGTAGCATAACGACAGATGGTGGCGCTTGTACGTGCACGTGCAACATCCAGCGATGAAGCGGCACGATCGGTAGCTTAACCCCAAATGCGATGAGCAACGCAAGAAACAATCCGTAGCGAAGCGCGTCGGAAATTGGCGAAATCGTTTGTGCCATCGGATCCGTTAATATGTGGCGCAGCTCATCGATATTCGATGTACCCGTGCGCGCAAACAAGACGGCAATGACGATCAATAAAACGGCTGAACCGAGCCCGTTATAAATTAAATAGCTGTATGCCGCTTTTTCTTTTTCGAAATATCCCCATTTTCCGATTAAGAAAAACATCGGAATGAGCGTTAGCTCGAAAAAGATGAAAAAGAGCACAAGGTTGCTTGCGGCAAACACGCCGAGCATACCGATTTCAAGCAATAAAAACAGTTGAAAATATCCTTTCCATTCTTTTTGAATGGACATGGAAGCGATCGCAGCAAGCGTCGCGAGGACGGTCGTTAAAACGATCATAACGAGCGCAAAACCGTCCACATGAAGTTCATATGCGACAGTAAAATCTGTCTCCTTTAAAAACGGAAACTCGCCAAATTGAATCCATGACCGTTTTTCCGCTAATTTGCTTATATCGTAGCCGTTTTGATATTGCCAAAACGCAAATAACGATAAACATAACGATGGCAACGTCGCTAAAACGCCAAGCCATTTCATCGCTTTTTCTTGTTCTTTCGAAAGGAGCGAAAGAACGAGTATGCCTAAAAGCGGGGAGAAAATTAAGAGCGATAAAAAGTATGGCTGCATTATAAATACCCCCCTGTCACCGCAAAAATGACGACGAGAATCGCTAAAGCAACAATCGTCACCGTACCGTACATTTGTACTTGACCGTTTTGTAAACGTGAACCGATTCGTCCGATGCCGCGCGCGGTTGCTGCAAATAGCTGAGCCACTCCTTCGATGAGGAAACGGTCAATATACTCAAACAATAAGCTAACAAATGACGTCGCACGGATGACTGTCAATCCGTAAAACTCATCAATGTAATATTTGTTCATGAGCACATTGTACGTAAGCGGAAAACGTGACGATAGCCAGTCGCGAGCAATGGCACGTTTGCCATATATGAGCCACGCGAGAGCAATTCCGCATAGCGACACAACGGTCGCTACAATCATAATCCAACTCGGACCTTCCATATGTGCATGCCAATTCGTTCCTTCTGTCAACCACTCGCCTAAAAACGCTCCCCACGGTGTTTGAACGTAACCAGAAACGACGGCCAACGCACCGAGGACGATCATCGGAAACACCATGACCATCGGTGATTCGTGCACATCGTCATTTGCTGTCCGCGCTTCTCCCGCAAACACGAGGAAAAATAAGCGGAACATATAAAACGCTGTGAAAAAGGCAGCGATAACAGCGACAGCGAATAAGCCGACATGCCCGTGCGTCCACGCTGCAATTAAAATTTCATCTTTGCTGAAAAAGCCTGAGAAAAACGGAAATCCGCTAATGGCTAACGTTCCGATAAGAAAGAGCGGAGCGGTCCATTTCATTTTTTTCCATAACCCGCCCATTTGATCAATGTTTTGCGTATGCACCGCATGAATGACACTACCTGCCGCTAAGAAAAGGAGCGCTTTAAAAAAGGCGTGTGTCATTAAGTGAAAGACGCCTGCCACGTACCCAGCAGAGCCGAGCGCTAACATCATATAACCGAGCTGGCTAACAGTCGAATAGGCAAGCACGCGTTTAATGTCCGTTTGCACTAAGCCGATTGACGCTGCAAAAATGGCGGTAAATCCTCCGACGTAAGCAACGGTCGTCATCGCCACTTCACTTGCTTCATAAAGCGGAAACAGCGTCGCAACTAAATATACCCCAGCAGCGACCATCGTTGCCGCATGAATTAATGCCGATACAGGCGTCGGACCTTCCATCGCATCTGGAAGCCACGTATGAAGCGGAAATTGACCTGATTTTCCAATCGCACCGATAAAAATGAGAATGGCGCTTAACGTAATGATTGTCGTTGAAACATCCCCTTGTTGTAACGCAGCAAAAATAGTCTCGTATTCAAAACTTTTTACTTCAAGGAACAATAAAATCATGCCGATCAATAAGCCAACGTCCCCGATGCGCGTCATAATAAACGCTTTTTTCGCCGCAGCTTTCGCTTCTTCTTTGTAAAAATAAAATCCGATGAGTAAGAACGAACCGAGACCGACAAGTTCCCAAAAAATATACGTTTGCAGTAAATTTGGTGATACGACGAGCCCGAGCATCGCGAATGTAAACAAACCTAAGTAGGCGTAAAATACCGGAAAGCGCTCATCACCGTGCATATATCCTTTCGCATACGTATGTACTAGAAAACTAACAAGCGATACAACAACGAGCATGAGGGCATTTAATGCGTTCACTTCAAAACCGACCGTCAAATGCACATCCCCGATTGTCAACCATGTGTATGCTTGTTTATATGTTGGCTCCGTCCAGCGCTCGTACAACGTCCCGAGGGCGAAGACGAGCGAAAGAAGCGTCAACAACATTCCGACATACGCGCTTCGTTCTTTTAACTGCTTGCCAACAACAAGCAGCACAATAAACGAGACGAACGGAAAAAGCGGTATGAGCCATGCGTTTTCCATCATCGTTCAATCATCCCCTTTTTCAGGTGCATTTATATGTAACCCCTTTGTTTCCCATCCTTTATCGTTTCATCGAATCGACTTCATCAATATGAATCGTTTTGCGATTGCGGTATAACGCAATTAAAATAGCTAAACCGACTGCTGCTTCCGCTGCGGCAACAGTAATGGTAAAGAGCGAAAATAGTTGACCGGTAATGCCTGGATTTACCCCGTATTTGCTAAATGCAACTAAGTTGACGTTCACGGCATTTAACATAAGTTCGATACAAATCAGCACAATGACTGTATTTCGTTTCGTTAACGCTCCGTACAATCCGATGCAAAACAATAAAAGCGCAAATACGAGATAGGCGGATAACGGTACATTCATTTTCCCGCCTCCTTATCATCTTTTTTCGCTAAAATGACAGCGCCAATGAGTGCAACGAGCAATAAAACGGATGCTAGTTCAAACGGAATGACGTACTTCGAATAGAGGGCGATTCCGATTTGTTCCGTATTTTTATCATGAAGCCCAACCGCTTCGCTGCCAAAGTCAAGCGTGCGAATGCCGATGTACATGACCGCCCCAAAAGCAACCGTACCGAGCAATGCGAATGCTTTTCGAAGCGGGCTGCCTGTCGATTGGCCGTCATCTTGATGGCGCGTAAGCATAATGCCGAACAACATAATAATTGTAATCGCACCAGAGTAAATAAGTACTTGGACGGCCGCCACAAATTCAGCCGATAAAAGAACGTATATGCCGGCGATGCTGACGAACGTGAAAACGAGGGCGACGACCATATGAACAACTTTGTTTAAATTTAACATAAACACGCCGCCGCCAAGCGCAATGAGCGCAAGAACGAAAAATGCGAGATATTGTCCACTCATGGCTTATTCACCTTCCGCACGTTCGTATCGTTTTCATCAAGCCACGTTAAATCTTTAAATAATTCATCGCGGCTATATTCCGCTAATTCAAAGTTGTTCGTCATCACAATCGCCTCGGTCGGACATACTTCCGTACATAAATCGCATAAAATGCAAATTTCAAAGTTAATGTCGTACGTATCAATAATTTTTCCTTTTTTCGTCGGATCCGGATGCTTTTTGCCCGTCAGCTGAATACAGTCGGTCGGGCAAATGTTTGCGCACTGATTGCAAACGATACATTTTTCCGGAT
The DNA here is from genome assembly GCF_013761015.1 of Anoxybacillus ayderensis. NCBI lineage: Bacteria > Bacillati > Bacillota > Bacilli > Caryophanales > Anoxybacillaceae > Anoxybacillus > Anoxybacillus ayderensis. The sequence continues at coordinate 148,309 of NZ_JACDUV010000001.1, read as the reverse complement.
AAAACTTTTGAATGCCGCGAAAGCGATCCGGAAGCGGAAGCGGTTCATTCGGATAATCGTACGTCACTTTTTCTTTTGTTAAGTTTTTCAGCGTATACGCTAATCCTTTCATTAAACCGAGCATTTCTGCCCACCCACCTTTTTATTTAAAAAAATAGTTGTTTCACAAGAGCTGTGACAAAAATATTGACGAGCGCCACAGGCAATAACACTTTCCAACCAAACTCCATCAATTGATCGGCACGCACACGCGGAAACGTAATGCGAAACCAAATAAATAAGAAGACGACGAGACTAAACTTTAACGCAAACCATACAGCACCTGGAATAAAGCCGAGAAACGGAAGCGGATGCCATCCTCCTAAAAAGAGCACCGTCGTTAATGCTGCCATCGCAAAAAAGTACACGTACTCTGCGAGCATGAAAAACGCCCAACGGAATCCAGAATATTCAACATGGAATCCTGCAACAAGTTCCGATTCTGCTTCCGGCAAGTCAAACGGCGTCCGGTTTAACTCCGCCACAGCGGCGACAAGAAAAACGAGAAAGCCGATCGGTTGGACAACGATAAACCATACATCTTTTTGCGCTTCGACAATGTCGTTTAAGTTTAAGCTTCCCGACAACAAAATAACGCCAATGACAGACATGACAAGCGGTACTTCGTATGAAATCATTTGCGCAGCTGCGCGCATGCCTCCAAGCAGGGCATATTTGTTGTTCGATGCCCATGCGCCTGTCACAACTCCGATTGTCGTTAATCCGGAAACGGCAATGTAATACAATAGCCCAACGCCAATATCAGCAAATTGCAACGCATCTGTAAACGGCAGTGCGGCAAGCACCATAAACGCAGGGGCAAACGCGATGACCGGTGCTAAAATAAACAACGGGCGATCGGCTGCTTTTGGAATCGTATCTTCTTTTAACAATAGCTTTAACACGTCAGCCACCGTTTGCAGCAATCCCCAGCGTCCTCCAACTTGGTTCGGACCGATGCGACCTTGCATAAATCCCATCACTTTTCGTTCCGCTAAAATGCCGTACGTGACAAATCCTAATACAACGAGCAATAGCCCAACGCCAATCGCAAAGAAAATGGCAACATTCGTCCAGCTTGGCGTCGACTGCAAAAGTTGTTCCATCATCATCCATCGACCTCCCCAAGCACGATATCAATCGCGCCAAGTATCGCAATTAAATTCGCGATATTTTCCCCTTTTAATAATTTCGGAAGGATTTGTAAATTGTAAAATGACGGTCGACGGAATTTTAAGCGGTACGGCTCTTTTTTCCCGTCGCTCGCAATATAACAACCAATTTCCCCACGCGGCGACTCGATGCGCACATACGCTTCTCCCGGTGGCGCTTTAATAATTTTCGGCACTTTGGCCATAATCTCACCGTCATCTGGAAACTGCTCGCACGCCTGCTCGATAATGCGAAGCGATTGCTCAATTTCAGCAAGGCGGCATTCATAGCGCGCAAAACAATCCCCTTCTGTACGTACAGGAACATCGAAATCAAATCGATCATAAATGGAATATGGTTCGTCTTTTCGTAAATCCCATTTCACACCGGTACAACGCAAATTGACGCCGCTTAGCGAATATGCTAACGCCTCTTCTTTCGTGTACTTGCCAACTCCCATGACGCGGTTACGGAAAATTTCATTTCCCGTCACAAGTTCATGATATCCTTCGAGCTGTTTGCGCATATATGGAACGAACTGTTTCACTTTGTCGATCCATCCGTCTGGCGCATCCCATTTCACGCCACCCACACGCATGTAGTTAAACGTTAAGCGCGCACCTGATAGTTCATTTAATAGATTAATAATCATTTCCCGCTCACGAAACGCATATAAAAACGGACTGACTGCACCAATATCAAGCAAATACGTCCCCCACCAAACGAGGTGGCTCGCAATGCGACCGAGCTCCATCGCAAGCACGCGTAAATACTCGGCACGCTCCGGCACTTCAATGCCCATCATCGTTTCTACTGCGTGACAAATGACGTAGTTGTTCGTCATCGCTGATAAATAGTCCATGCGATCAGTGTATGGGATGATTTGTGTATACTGCAAATTTTCTGCGATTTTTTCTGTCCCGCGATGAAGATAACCGATGACAGGAGTCGCTTCCTTAATGATTTCCCCATCGATTTTTAATACGAGACGAAACACGCCGTGTGTGCTCGGATGTTGCGGTCCGACGTTTAAAAGCATCTCCTCTGTTCTCAGCACGCCTTAACCCTCCATATCGTACGGCTCGTAATCTTTCCGAAGCGGATAGCCGACCCAGTTTTCCCCTAAGAAAATGCGAATGAGTTGTGGATGACCTTCAAAACGAATGCCAAGCAGATCATACGCCTCACACTCCGGCCAATTTGCCCCTGGCCAAAGCGGAACGAGCGAGTCAATGACCGGTTGATCGCGATCAATTTTTACTTTCAACGCAACTGATTGGCGATTTTTATACGAATATAAGTGCACATACACTTCCATATGCGTTTGAAAGTCCGTTCCGTGCAATTCTGATAAATAATCAAAACTTAGCTGCTCATTATATTTTAGAAACTCAGCCACTTTAAAATATGTATCTTTTTTTACAACGAGCGTCGGCACATCTTTCGACAAACGATTGATGTAAGCGTTTTCTAATACGTCTTTTCCGAGATGTTCTTCAATAACTTTGACGTATTTGTCGAGATATGGCTGATTTGGTGACGGTTTTTCCTCTTTTTCTTCAGCGACATCTGCACTTTTTGCTTTTGCTGCCGCTGCAGCTTTCGCTTTTGCCGCTGCTGCCGCTTTTTTCTTTGCTAATTCTTCTTCGCTTAATTCCCCCGACTCCGCTGCTTTTTGTTTCGCTAACGCCGCAGCTTTCGCTTTCGCCGCTGCCGCTGCTTTTTTCTTTGCCAATTCTTCTTCGCTTAATTCTCCCGACTCCGCCGCTTTTTGTTTCGCTAACGCCGCAGCTTTCGCTTTCGCCGCTGCTGCCGCTTTTTTCTTCGCTAATTCTTCTTCGCTTAATTCCCCCGACTCCGCCGCTTTTTGTTTCGCTAACGCTGCAGCTTTCGCTTTCGCCGCTGCTGCCGCTTTTTTCTTCGCTAGCGCAAGGTCTTCTTCGCTTTCGAGCGGAGGCTCAGTTTGTTCCGCTGCTTGCTTCGCCGCAAGTCGCTCTTTCGCTAATTGTTTCGCCCGTTCCGCCGCCTCTTTTTTTAGTTGCTGTAAATCTTTTTCATCACTCATTTACAGCACCTTCTTTCCTGTTTTCGCTTCGTAGCGAATTTTTTCTTTTAGTTTGTTAATGCCATAAATTAATGCAGCTGGGTTTGGCGGACATCCTGGAATATATACGTCAACCGGTACAATTTGATCGACACCTTTTACGACGCAATACGATTTCACATACGGACCGCCTGCTGTCGCACAAGATCCCATCGCAATCACCCATTTCGGTTCAGGCATTTGATCGTATAAACGACGAACGATTGGCGCCATTTTTTTCGTCACCGTTCCAGAGACGATCATGACGTCTGATTGACGAGGGGATGTACGGAAAAAAGAACCAAAACGATCTAAATCGTAATGCGAAGAGCCAACCCCCATCATTTCAATCGCACAACAGGCAAGACCGAACGTGAGCGGCCATAACGAGTTGCTGCGCGCCCATGCTTTGAGCTGTTCTAACGTCGTTAAAAAAACGTTGCGACGCATTTCTTCCATCTCTTGATCTGATACGTTCAATAATTTTACATCCATTTTAACACCTTCTTCTTCCAAGCATACACAAGTCCAATCAACAACATGACGACGAAAATGAGCATTTCAATGAGCGCAAATGCACCGAGCTTTTCAAACGCTACCGCCCACGGATATAAAAATACAGTCTCTACGTCAAAAATGACGAACAATAACGCAAAAATGTAATACCGTATGTTAAACTGCACACGCGAATCGTGGAACGGATCTAATCCGCTTTCGTACGTTGTTTGTTTCGCTGCATTTGGCGCATGTGGACGAAGAAAACGACCCGCCGTAAGCGCAACGATTGGAAGTAAAATGCCTAAACAAAGAAACACAAAGACGACTACATAACTGTTTACATAAACGTTCAACGATGCCCCACCCCTTTGTGACTTTATACACATTTTTCGAAAACGTCACACTATTAAGACTGTAACCGATAACATTATATCACTTCTTCACATATGTGTCGATAAAACTTGTTCCAAAAATAAACAAAAAACCCTAAGAGACGATGCTCCTAGGGTTAAAAATTGCGATTTGCAACATTTAAACGGTTAATCGCACGACGTAAAGCTAATTCCGCCCGTTTATGATCAATATCATCTTGCTTCGCTTGCAAGCGGCGTTCAGCCCGCTCTTTCGCCGCTTTTGCGCGCGCAACGTCAATATTTTCTGCTCGTTCTGCTGCTTGCGCTAAAATCGTCACACGATCAGGGCGAACTTCTAAAAAGCCACCGCTCACCGCCACGAGCTCAGTCGCGTTTCCTTTTTTTAAACGAACCGCGCCAATTTCTAGCGGTGCGACCATCGGAATGTGCCCAGGCAACACGCCGAGTTCGCCGCTTTGTGCTTTAGCGCTTACCATTTCCACATCCGCTTCATACACTGGGCCGTCCGGAGTTACGACACTGACTTTAATCGTCTTCATGAAAAAATCCTCCTCGGTCCCTTATTAAACTTCTACGCCCATTTTTCTCGCTTTTTCAATTACTTCTTCAATGCGGCCAACTAAGCGGAACGCATCTTCTGGAAGATGGTCATATTTTCCTTCCAAAATTTCTTTAAAGCCACGAACTGTCTCTTTTACAGGTACGTATGAACCTGGTTGCCCTGTAAACTGTTCAGCGACGTGGAAGTTTTGTGATAAGAAGAACTGAATGCGACGAGCGCGATGAACGACAAGTTTATCTTCTTCTGAAAGCTCATCCATACCAAGAATGGCGATAATGTCTTGTAATTCCTTATAGCGTTGCAACGTTTGTTGCACTTTGCGCGCCACTTGGTAATGCTCTTCTCCAACAATTTCTGGTGAAAGCGCACGAGATGTCGATGCAAGCGGGTCAACCGCTGGGTAAATACCCATCTCTGATAATTTACGCTCTAAGTTTGTTGTCGCATCTAAGTGCGCGAACGTTGTCGCTGGCGCTGGGTCAGTGTAGTCGTCCGCTGGAACGTAAATCGCTTGGATCGACGTAACAGAACCGACAGCTGTTGATGTAATACGCTCTTGTAATTGACCCATTTCTGTCGCAAGCGTTGGTTGGTAACCTACCGCTGAAGGCATGCGTCCTAATAGGGCAGAAACTTCTGAACCTGCTTGCGTGAAACGGAAAATGTTGTCGATGAAGAACAATACGTCTTGTCCTTGCTCATCACGGAAATATTCCGCCATTGTTAATCCTGTTAGCGCAACGCGCATACGTGCTCCAGGTGGCTCGTTCATCTGACCGAATACCATCGCTGTTTTGTTAATAACGCCAGAGTCTTTCATTTCATGGTACAAGTCGTTTCCTTCGCGCGTACGCTCACCAACGCCGGCGAATACGGAAATACCACCGTGCTCTTGCGCGATGTTGTTAATTAACTCTTGGATTAAAACCGTTTTTCCTACCCCTGCACCACCGAACAAGCCGATTTTTCCACCTTTAATATAAGGAGCAAGAAGGTCTACAACTTTAATTCCTGTTTCAAGAATTTCAACTTGTGTTGAAAGTTGTTCGAATTTTGGTGCTGGACGGTGAATTGCATCGCGACGAGCGTCTGCTGGAATATCTTCTCCTAAGTCAATCGGCTCTCCTAATACGTTAAATACGCGTCCGAGCGTGACTTCACCGACAGGAACAGAAATCGGTGCTCCCGTGTCGATGACTTCCATCCCACGCACTAATCCGTCAGTCGTTGACATCGCAATTGTGCGCACTGTGTCGTCCCCAAGGTGAAGGGCTACTTCTAACGTTAAGTCGATATCGACTTCTTTTTCGTTACGCGCTTTATGTTTAATTTTTAGGGCGTTGTAAATCGCAGGTAAGTGTCCGTCTTCGAACTTTACGTCTACAACAGGACCCATAACTTGAATAACGCGTCCTTTTGCCATCGTTTTCCCTCCTAACTAACTGCTTAAGCTATTGCAAGGCGTTCGCTCCGGCCACAATCTCTGTAATTTCTTGCGTAATTGCTGCTTGACGGGCACGGTTGTAAGAAAGCGTAAGTGTCCGAATCAATTCTTTTGCGTTGTCTGTTGCGTTTTTCATCGCTGTCATCCGCGCAGCATGCTCGCTCGCTTTCGCATCGAGCAACGCGCCATAAATTAAGCTTTCAGCGTATTGCGGCAACAACACTTCTAAAATTTCTTCTTGTGACGGTTCAAATTCATAAGTTGTTAACTTTTTCTCCGACGCTAAATCAGTTAATGGCAATAACTTTTTCTCCGTCACATCTTGTTGGATGGCGCTGACGAAATGATTGTAAAACATATACAACTCATCAAACGTACCATCTGCAAACATGTTCACCGTTTTGTTCGCAATTTCTTTAATGTCCGCAAACGCTGGTTGATCTGGCAAACCGGTAATATGTAAAGCTACCGGAATATTGCGGCGTTTAAAGAAATTTAAGCCGACGCGACCGATCGCAATAATCGCATATTCTTCTGTCGAACGGTGACGTTCTTGAATCGTTTGAAAAACGGTACGAAGTACGTTGCTGTTATAGGCGCCAGCTAAGCCACGGTCAGATGTAATGACTAAATATCCCGTCTTTTTTACTGGGCGCTTCACAAGCATCGGATGAGAAGCGTCGTTGCTTCCGAGCGCAACGCTCGCTACGACTTCTTGAATTTTTTCCATATACGGCGTAAACGATCTTGCATTATGTTCCGCACGATTTAATTTTGATGCCGAGACCATTTCCATCGCTTTTGTAATTTGGCTCGTCTTTTTTGTCGTGTTAATGCGCGCTTTTATATCGCGTAACGATGCTCCCAAAGGTTTCACCACCTTTTTCGCTCAATTGTTGAAAGGGGACGGAACAGCTCAGCTGTTCCGCTCACTTTTCTTACTCCGATACAACAAACGTCTTTTTGAACGCTTCAATCGCTTTGTTGAAGTCTTCTTCGTTTGGAAGATCGCCTGTTGTGCGAATATGTTCCATCAGTTTTTGACCGTTTTCGTCTTTGTCTAACCATGCATGGAACTCTTTTTCAAAGCGGCGAATGTCTTCTACTGGAATGTCATCTAAGAAGCCGCGTGTTAATGCGTAAATAATCGCTACTTGTTTTTCAACTGGTAGCGGCTCATGTAAACCTTGTTTTAACACTTCAACTGTGCGCGCACCGCGAGCAAGTTTCGCTTGTGTCGCTTTATCAAGGTCAGAACCGAACTGCGCGAACGCCTCTAACTCGCGATATGCCGCTAAGTCAAGACGCAACGTACCAGATACTTTTTTCATCGCTTTAATTTGTGCTGCTCCACCGACGCGCGATACAGAAAGACCGGCGTTAATCGCTGGACGCACGCCCGAGAAGAACAAGTCAGACTGCAAGAAAATTTGTCCGTCTGTAATGGAAATGACGTTCGTTGGAATGTATGCTGAAATGTCGCCCGCTTGTGTTTCAACGAACGGCAACGCTGTTAATGAACCTGCACCTTTTGCATCGCTTAATTTTGCTGCGCGCTCAAGCAAGCGAGAATGCAAGTAGAATACGTCACCCGGATACGCTTCACGACCTGGCGGACGGCGTAATAATAACGAAAGCTCACGATAAGCTGCCGCTTGTTTTGATAAGTCATCGTATACAACAAGAACGTGTTGTCCTTTGTACATGAAGTATTCGCCCATCGTTACGCCCGCATATGGTGCTAAGAATAAAAGCGGAGCTGGCTGTGACGCAGACGCTGTAACGACGATTGTGTAATCTAATGCACCGTATTTACGCAACGTTTCAACGACGTTACGAACGGTTGATTCTTTTTGTCCGATCGCCACATAAATACAAATCATGTTTTTCCCTTTTTGGTTAATGATTGTATCTACTGCAACGGACGTTTTTCCTGTTTGACGGTCTCCGATAATTAACTCACGTTGACCGCGACCGATTGGCACAAGCGCGTCAATCGCCTTAATTCCCGTTTGTAGTGGCTCATGGACAGATTTACGGTCCATAACGCCAGGCGCTGGGCTTTCAATTGGACGAGTTTCTGTCGTCTCAATTGGGCCAAGTCCGTCGACTGGTTGACCTAATGGATTCACCACGCGACCGATTAACGCTTCACCTACTGGCACTTCCATAATGCGACCTGTACGACGTACTTCATCGCCTTCTTTAATGCCTGTGTACGGTCCTAAAATAACGATACCGACGTTGTTTTCTTCTAAGTTTAGCGCCAATCCCATGACGCCGTTGGCAAACTCAACAAGCTCTCCTGACATAACGTTGTCGAGGCCATGAGCACGAGCGATTCCGTCACCAACTTGAATGACTGTACCGACATCGCTCACTTCGATTTCAGACTGATAGTTTTCAATTTGCTTTTTTATCAGCGCGCTAATTTCTTCCGCTTTGATGCTCATGCATTTCACCCCTATCTATAAATGTTAGCGAGTTAACTGTCGCTGTAATCTTGCTAATTTTCCGCTGACGCTTCCGTCGAAAATGCGGTTTCCGATGCGCACTTTGACGCCGCCGATCACATCTTTATCAATGACGTTTGTAATGCGAAGCGCGTCGACGCCAACTTTTTTCGCAAACACGTCTGCAAGCGCATTCGTTTCGTCTTCCGTTAACGGACGAGCCGAATAAACGATCGCCTCAGCTACACCGCGCGCTTCATTTGCTAACGCAATAAACGCATCTGCTAAATCACTTACGATGTCGATGCGATGGCGATCTAAAAGCAACATGAGCGTATGTTGCAATACCGTCGAAATGTTCGCAAACGCTTCTTGGACGAGCGCTTTCTTTTTCGTTAGCGCAATTTTTGGATGGTTTAGCACAGAAAGAAGCGCTTCATTTTGTGCAAACACCTGTTTGACGACGCGAAGTTCTTGTTCGAGCTGATCAAGAAGCTGCTGTTCTTTCGCAATTTCAAAAAGTGCCGACGCATATCGTTTCGCTACGACTTGTTTGTTCATCGGCTTTCTCCTACCTCTTGAATGTACTCGCTAATCAGCTTCGCTTGATCTTGTTCGCTCAACTCTTTTTCAATGACTTTTGATGCAATAAGTACAGATAAAGAAGCCACTTGTTGACGCAACGCTGCCATCGCTTGTTCTTTTTCTTGTGCGATTTCCTTTTTCGCTGCCTCTTTTAAGCGCTCTGCTTCTTGACGAGCGGCTTGAATGATTTGCTCTTTTTGCTCTTCGCCAAGCTTGCGAGCTTCTTCGATCAGCGCTTGCGCCTCTTGGCGTGACTTTTTCATTAATTCACGTTGCTCTTCTGCAAGCTTTTTCGCTTCTTGATGATGCTTTTCTGCTTGCTCAATTTCGTTCGCAATATGCTCTTCGCGCTGTTTCATGACGCCCATTAATGGACCGAACGCATATTTGCGAAGCAAAAACATAAGCAATAGGAACATGACTAATTGGAATGCGATATCGCCGCCGTTGAACCCATGTCCACCAGCGCCTAATACAAACATGTTTACCACCGCGCGTTTCACTCCCTTCAAAAATCGCCCGAATACTAGTCGGAACGTGTGCGTACGAACATAAAGGAATGGCGAAGGTTCTCATGGAATGATCTTCGCCATTGTTGAACGAGTTTCGTTTCCGTATGCAGTTACCGCTCGTTTCGAACGAGCGCTCAGTTTTAACGACCTTGAACCATGAACGCGATAACGACCGCGATGATCGGAATCGCTTCGACTAACGCTACCCCGATAAACATTGTTGTTTGTAACATACCGCGCGCCTCTGGTTGACGTGCAATTCCCTCTACTGTACGAGATACGATTAAACCGTTACCAATACCAGCACCAAGTGCCGCTAAACCAATTGCAATTGCAGCTGCTAATACACCCATTTGAAAAGTCCTCCTTCAATTTTTTATGTTGAAATGAATGTGTATTGAAAATTAATGGTCATGACTCACTTTGTGCGCCATATAAACCATTGTTAACATCGTGAAAATAAACGCTTGGATGGCGCCGACGAAAATACTAAATCCTTGCCATGCGATCGTTGGAATGATCGCCGCAATCGTTCCGCCGACTCCTGTCGCTAAACTTCCCGCTAAGAGCGCCAACAAAATTTCACCCGCAAAAATGTTCCCGTATAGACGGAGACCGAGCGTTAATGTATTCGCAAATTCTTCAATAATTTTTAATGGGAACAAAATTGGCATCGGGCTAACGAATCCTTTTGCATATTCTTTAAACCCGTTAAGCTTAATGCCATAGTAATGCGATAACGCGACAACCATCGTCGCCAACGTCAACGTCACGACTGGATCAGCTGTCGGTGATTTCCACCATAGCTTATTGTCGATGACGACTGAAAACGGCAGACCGAGCATGTTCGCTACAAAAATGTACATGATGAGCGTCATGCCGAGCATATGAAAGCGTCCACCTGTTTTCCAATCCATGTTGCTTTTAATAATTCCTTTGACAAAGTCCATAACCCATTCAAGAAAGTTTTGCATTCCCGTTGGCTTCATCGCTAAGTTGCGCGTGGCTAATACGGCAATGACAAAGACGATGACGGATGTAACCGTAATCATTAATACGTTGGCTAAGTTAAATGTTAAGCCAAACAGCGTGTATAAAGGAGCTTCGTGATGCATCTGTACTCACCTCTCTTCCCCTTTTGTTTTTTGGAAAAAGAAATCTATTATAATGACAATATAAGATGTCATTAATCCCAATACGATCCACCCGACAGAAAACTGTTCAGGCCAACGAAAAGCAATAAATACTGCAAGCGCCGCAGCAGCCATGCGCGACATCATGCCAAGCGAACGCGCTTTTTGCCCAGACGCAACCGCTTGTCCAAACCGTTCCACTTTCCGCACCATCGTCCAACCGTTATATAGGCTGATCACCGTCCCGAGAAGCAAACTTGAAAACGCTTGCTCATAAGGCGTAAAAGCCCAGCCTAACACGTAAATCGACAACAAGTATAGTATGTATGATTTGTGACGGCGCCAATGTTGCTGTAACTCGTTCATTTTTCCTCTCCTGAAAAAAATGAGCCAATGAGGCGAATCATCGCATAAACACCAGCCGCTAATCCGAGAAGCAAACCGACAATTAAAAAAAGCGGTTCGGTACCAAAACGCTCGTCGACAAAACGCCCTCCAAAAATCCCAACTAAAACGGAACCGACAAGTTGAGAAGAGATGGCCGTCATCAAACCGATCGCTCGAAACGGATGGCGCTCATGTTGTCGCATACGAAAGCCTCACTTTTCATTTTCAGAATTTACTGTATTTTTAAAAAGGTTATCCTTATCCCTTTGTAAGCATACAATAGTGAAAACGCGATGTCAATGCGTTCGGTCACAAAAATAGGGAAAATTTTTGGTAAGAAAAAGGGATGCGTCGTCACATCCCTTTTTCGTTTATTCATCACGCCCACCTTACTTCGTTCCGAATAGACGGTCTCCAGCATCGCCAAGACCTGGCACAATATAGCCGTGATCGTTTAACTTTTCATCTAACGCAGCGATATAAATATCGACATCTGGATGCGCTTGTTGCACCGCTTCGACTCCTTCTGGTGCAGCGATTAAACACATAAACTTAATATTTTTTGCGCCACGTTTTTTCAACGCATGGATGGCTTCCACAGCGGATCCACCTGTCGCAAGCATCGGATCGACGACAATGAAGTCGCGCTCTTCAACATCCGTTGGAAGTTTCACGTAATATTCGACCGGTTTTAACGTCTCTGGGTCGCGATATAGGCCGATATGTCCAACTTTTGCGGCTGGAATAAGCTTCAAAATCCCGTCAACCATTCCGATTCCTGCACGTAAAATTGGGATGATGCCTAATTTTTTCCCTGCGATCACTTTCGCTTTTGCCTTGCTGACAGGCGTTTCAATTTCAACTTCTTGAAGCGGCAAATCGCGTGTAATTTCAAATGCCATGAGCGTTGCTACTTCTTCGACAAGCTCACGGAACTCTTTTGTTCCTGTATGTTTGTCGCGAATGTATGTAAGCTTATGTTGAATTAACGGATGATCAAATACGTACACTTTACTCATGTCAATCGCTCCTTTTTTATATGCATTCTTGTAAATTTTACATAAAAACAGACGATGATTCAACCGAAGAAAAGGTGCCCCAGTCGGGACACCTGTCGTTATACGTACAATGGGAATTTTTCAGTTAATGCTGCAACGCGATGGCGCGCTTCGTCTAATTTTTGTTCATCGTCTTTATGTTTGAGCGCAATGGAAATGATGCGCGCAATTTCATCCATTTCCTCAAGACCAAAGCCGCGGCTTGTTACGGCTGCTGTACCGATGCGAATACCGCTTGTGACAAACGGGCTTTCTGGATCGTACGGAATCGTATTTTTATTCACGGTAATGCCGATCTCATCAAGCACTTTTTCAGCAACTTTTCCTGTTAATCCGATTGAACGCAAGTCAATTAACAATAAATGGTTGTCCGTTCCGCCAGAGACGAGCGTAAACCCTTCTGCCGTTAACGCTTCTGCTAAACGTTTCGCGTTGTTCACAATGTTTTGCGCATATGTTTTGAAATCATCTTGCAACGCCTCGCCGAGCGCGACAGCTTTCGCAGCGATGACATGCATGAGCGGACCGCCTTGAATGCCTGGGAAAATCGCTTTATCAATTTGTTTCGCAAATTGCTCTTGGCATAAAATCATTCCCCCGCGTGGACCGCGCAACGTTTTATGCGTCGTTGTCGTCACAAAATGGGCATACGGAACAGGATTTGGATGCAACCCTGCCGCAACAAGCCCAGCGATATGGGCCATATCGACCATGAAATAAGCGCCTACTTCATCGGCAATTTCACGAAACTTCGCAAAGTCAATCGTGCGAGGATATGCGCTTGCCCCAGCAACGATTAATTTCGGTTTATGTTTTAATGCTTTTTCACGAACGTCATCGTAGTTAATACGGTGCGTTTCCGGATCGACGCCATACTCGATAAAATTGTATTGTATGCCGCTAAAGTTAACCGGGCTTCCGTGCGTTAAATGCCCTCCGTGTGATAAGTTCATGCCAAGTACCGTATCACCGTGCTCTAAAATGGTAAAATATACAGCCATGTTCGCCTGCGCCCCTGAGTGCGGCTGAACATTTGCATGCTCGGCTCCGAACAATTGTTTTGCACGCTCGCGCGCAAGCTCTTCAACGACGTCAACATGTTCACAACCACCGTAATAGCGACGTCCCGGGTATCCTTCTGCATATTTGTTCGTTAATACCGATCCTTGCGCTTCCATGACCGCTTCGCTAACGAAGTTTTCTGATGCAATTAATTCAATTTTCGTTTGTTGTCGTTTTAATTCATCTTGAATAGCTTGAAATACTTGCGGATCTTGCTGTGACAAGCGACTCATCGACAATCCTCCCCTAAAGTGTGAATATTCTTTTTTATCTTAACACATTTTCAAATGAAAAAGTGAACAAATTTAACCGATTGAACATGATTTGTTCGCCTTTTCTTGTGAATAAACGGCGCGCTCGCCCCCGATCAGTTTCGGTCGTGTTTTCGCAAATGTGAGCGTCGCATGTCCAATTTGTTTGATCGATGTTCGCACAGGGACAGCGACATGCTTTAAATGCATACCGATTAATGTAGCGCCGATGTCGATGCCTGCATCTGCCCGAATATGTTCAACGACGACAGGATCACGGAATTGCGTATATGCATATGCCGCCATCGCTCCACCAGCGTTGCGAACCGGAATGACCGTCACGATGTCAAGCTGCTTTGTCACAGCTGTTTGTCGTTCCACAACTAATGCACGGTTTAAATGTTCACAACATTGAAACGCAAGCTGTACTCCTGTTTCGTCGTGCCACCATTTTAATTCTTGAAATAGCATCGCCGCCACGTCCATCGTTCCTGCCGTCCCAATTTTTTCTCCAATGACTTCACTTGTGCTACATCCAATGACGACCACATCTTTATCCGTTAGCGGCACTTGTGCACGAAACTCAGCTAGCGCCGTTTGCCATTCATTGCGCCATCGTTCCATGTCCGTCACGCTACTCCCACCTTTATTGCTCGTTTTCATAAGCAGAAATTTTTTGAATGCGTTTTTCGTGACGTCCTCCTTCAAACGGAGTCGTCAACCATACTTTTGCAATTTCCCGCGCCAATCCTGGTCCGATGACGCGCTCTCCCATCGCTAATATATTGCTGTCGTTATGCTCGCGCGTCGCTTTTGCACTAAATACGTCGTGAACGAGGGCACAACGAATTCCTTTCACTTTGTTTGCTGCGATGCTCATGCCAATTCCTGTTCCGCAAATTAAAATCCCGCGGTCAAATTCCCCGCTCGCCACTTTTTGCGCAACTGGCAGAGCATAATCTGGATAATCGACCGATGTCTCACACTCACAACCAAAGTCTGTATATTCGATCCCCATTTCATCCATTAGTTGTTTTATTTCCTCACGAATTCGGATGCCACCATGATCTGATGCAATCGCTACTTTCACGTTCAAACCCCTCCTTATCGTTATAAAGAAAAAGCCGTCTCTTTTCATTTTAACGGGTCGAGACGGTCTTTTCATCATTTATTATGCTTATAAACGAAAACGGGCAATCGTTTGTTTTAATTTTTCTGCTTGTTCTCCAAGTTCTGTCGCTAGCTCGCGCATGCTTTCAATGACCGCTGTTTGTTCTTGTGTCGCCGCTGTCACTTCTTCAGCACCGGCCGACGTTTGTTCGGCAATCGCCGCAACCTCTTGCGACTGAACAGATGTTTGTTGAATGTATTTCGTTTGTTCATCGACAAGTTGGGCAATTTGTTTCACCGCTTCTGCCACTTCATGAATCGATGCGCTCATATGCGAAATCGCTTCATTTGTTTCATTTCCTTTTTTCGCTTCGTCATTCGCTTTTTTCACTTGCTCTGTAATTTGATTAACGACGTTTCCTACTTCATGTTGAATGTTTTGCACGAGCTCAGAAATACCTTGTACCGCTTTGGCGCTTTCATCTGCCAACTTTCTTACTTCTTCCGCAACGACAGCAAAACCTTTCCCATGTTCACCAGCACGCGCCGCCTCAATCGAAGCATTGAGCGCAAGTAAATTCGTCTGCCCTGCAATATCTCCAACGAGCGAAATAATTTGTCCGACTTCTTTCGCATGATCTTCTAAACGTCGCACAACATGTAATGACGCTTCGTTGTTTTCCGCTAATTGTTGAATGCCCACAATAAGTGAGCCGATGACGCGACGGCTTTGTTCAAGCGTTTCGACCATATCCATCGATAGCTTTTCAGACTGCATCGCTTTTTGTTGTACATTTCCTGCGATCGCCAACACATCTTCCACCGCTTCTGCCGTTGTCTGCATCGCAACCGCTGAATTGTCCGCTCCTTTTGAAATTTCATCAATCGTGCGCGCAATGTTTTCCGCTTGTTCCGCAGCGACGCGAGACACGTTTGTCATCTCTACTACTTTTTCATTCGTATGCGCAAAATTTTGTTGAATGTTGCGCACCATTTCACGCAAGTTCCGCAACATATCGTTAAACGCGAGCGCAAGCGAACGAATTTCATCATCGGATTTTGGCACAGGCACATCTTGTCCAATTTCACCTTCCGCAGCTTTTAACGCGGCTTGTTCTAGTTGAGAAAGCGGTTTCGTAATAAAGCGCGCTGCAAAATACGCTAAGACACCTGACCAAAAAATACCGAGCAGCAACGTCAAAATTGTAAACGTATTTTTACTAAACGGAATCCATTGTTTTACGTAGTCGTAAAGCACATAAATGTAAAAAGCGCTCGTTGAATACGTAATAATTGCTAATACAGTTGTAAAAATGGCTAGCTTTTTTTGTAAGCTAAATGTGTATTTTCCCCCCATCATACATCCCCCTTGCTTTATAGCTTTTCATGTAGCTTTTCGATTGCTTGTTCGAGCTCATCGCACGTTTGACGATACACATCGATGGAGCCACCAAATGGATCAACGACATCTTTATCGTCCCCAAGAAATTCATGTAACGTAAACGTTTTTCCTTCTGCCTCTGGGAAGCGCGATAACACATGTTGTTTATGACTTTCGGTCATCGTCAACACGTACGTCGCCCAATCAATATGTTCTTTCGATAATAACGTCGCACGATGGTCAATATCGATTCCTTTTTCAGCGAGCGCAGCTTTCGCATGTTGTGAAGCGTCACTTCCATCAAATGCAAAAATGCCGGCTGATCTCACTTGCACATGCGGCAACTGTTTATGCTTTAGCAACGCTTCTGCCATCGGACTGCGGCACGTATTTCCTGTGCATACAAACAAAACGTTCGTTTGATTCACTGATTCACACCTCGCATCATTTCCCACATGTTTACTATTATTATAAAGCAAACGGTTGGACAAAATATAGAGCAAAAAAAAAGAAAAAAGAACTGGAAACGCCCCAGCTCATAGCGGAAATAAAAGTTTGCATGCAAACAAAAGCAAAATGGCGCCACCTAGCGCCTCGCTATATGTACCTAAACAACGTTGAAAGCGCCGCCCAAGAAGCAAACCGATCCATGTTAACACCATGCTCGTGACCCCAAACGACATGACCGCTAATACGATCTGTACTCCGTAAATCCCTAAACTGAGTCCGACAGAAAAACTGTCGAGGCTGACGCTAAATGCAAATAAAAACAAACCGATGCCAACGGGCCTCAGCCAACGTTCTTGTTCATGACGAAACGAAGCGATGACCATTTGCACACCAAGAATAAACAACAATCCCCCACCGATATACGTCGCCATATGACCGAGTTGGACAGATAATAGCTGCCCAATCATCATGCCTGCTAAAGGCATGACGATATGAAAGAAACCTACTGTTAAACCGATGTAAGCAATTTGTTTCAAACGAAGCCGAAGCAAACCCATGCCTAAGCTGACTGAAAATGCATCCATCCCTAACGCAAATGCCATCATCGCTAATGTGATCATTTCCCCAATCATACGAATGCCCCCTTAGGACGTGCCTTCACGTTAACATATGCACATCCTAAGGCGTTTAGACGTCATTTTTCCATAACTTGTTCATGACCTGCTGCTTTTAATAAACGGTTCATAATGGCTACACCCATTTCTTCATTCGGGAAAGACTCGCTATAAATGATATCCACATTCGTTTCATCAAACGTTCGCAGCACATCATATAAATGTTGAGCAACCGTTCGCAAATCGTTCCGTCGTCCACAAGGAATGACAACGTCAGCTTCATATGTGTGACGACGTTCTTCCGTCGTCAACACTCCTACTCTTAAGCCGTTGGCGCGCTTTTCATTCACAAGTTGTTGCAAAAATGTCGAAGAACCGTTCACGACAATTAACGGCGCTTTCGGAGCATAATGTGTATATTTCATTCCCGGAGATTTCGGCACCGCCCCTTTTTCCACAAGCGCACGATCGATATCCACAACACCGATCACTTGTTCAATGTCCTCTTTTGTTACGCCACCCGGTCGTAAAATCGTTGGAATGGCTGTCGTGCAGTCAATAACCGTCGATTCAACCCCGACTCCTGTTGCCCCCCCATCGACAATAGCCGCAATGCGCCCATCTAAATCATCAAGCACATGTTTGGCTGTCGTCGGACTCGGTCTTCCGGAACGATTCGCACTTGGCGCAGCAATAGGCAGGCCGCTTGCCTGAATGAGCGCAAGGGCAATCGGATGATTCGGCATGCGAACGGCCACCGTGTTCAACCCTGCAGTCACATGTGGAGAAACGGCTTCTTTTTTTGGAAGAATAAGCGTTAGTGGACCAGGCCAAAAATGTTCCATCAATGTATGTGCGACAGGAGGAATGTCGCAGGCAATATCGTGCAGTTGTTCCTTTGTCGCAATGTGGACAATCAGTGGATTATCGCTCGGTCTTCCTTTCGCAACAAAAATGTTCTCCACAGCAGTTGTGGACATCGCGTTCGCCCCAAGACCATATACCGTTTCTGTCGGAAAGGCGACAAGTTCACCTCGCTGTAAATACGAAGCAGCTTGCAAAATGTGTGGATAAGTATTTAAATCATCCACATTTTTATCCACAAAAAACACATGTGTCTTCAACGTTTTCACCTCATAAATATTCAAATCGCTTGTTTTTTTATCAACATTCTACAAGCATTTTACAACTTTTTTCTTCAATGAGTATAAAAGATTCGCCCAAAATACACAACAATTGTCCACAAATTGTGAATAAGTCGCTCTTTTTTGTTGATAATTTTGTGGATATGTTATTGAATAAGCTTTTTCCATACTTCCGCAACGAAAAATTTCACTTCGATTTGCTGTTCGTCTTCCACAACAAGCGGTTGTTCATCGATTCGTTCTTGTTGCCCTATTTGTTTTTCCACAGGACGAACCGCTTCACCTGTGGAAAAATCGAGAAAACAGAGCGGAGGAAACAAGACGCACCACCAGTTTGCTCCTTCCCCTTTGCCAAGCGTAATTAATACAGCATCATACTCACCTGCTGGATATATATATGATCCGTATATTTTCGTCGGAAATGACACGCGTCCAAACGTCACGTTGTACGATTGATTACTCTTCTTCTCACGAAGAACGCGAGCGACCGTTTGTTCAATGTCTGGCACATGTTGGGCAATGACTTGTTTCGCTTCTTCAAATGATGTTAAGTCGCTAACCCATGTTGTTATTTGTTCATTTACTGCGTCACGAACCGCGCGTTTTAACGCTTGATCCTCTGGTGAATCGCTATTTGCTAAAATGCGCAACCGTACCGCCTCGTTTGGAATCACAACATCGCTTTGCGCCTCTGTTTGTTGCCCATATATCGTGACAATGCCCCCAATCATCACGATCGTCATATATAAAATGATAACGTATTTGTTCATCGTTTACCTCCCCTTTCTTGTTATGCAGTGTAACCAGAAAGAGAAGTTGATAAACTATGAAAATGAAAAAATATAAGAAAAGCTTCCGATGTTACTCGGAAGCGAGATCGGCGATGACGATGCGCTCTTTGCCGTTTATATCAAACAGGACGTCAATGCGCGCCGAAGGAAATGTTTGTTGCAACATCGTTTGCACCGCTTGCCCTTGTCCGTGACCGATTTCAAACGCAATAAGCGCTTGTGGGGTAACGACATGCGGAAGTTCGCTCGCTAAACGACGATAAAATAGCAACCCATCTTCGCCACCGACGAGCGCTCGAAGCGGCTCTTTTTGTACAATAGGCGATAGCGTCGAAATGTCGTGTGCTGGAATGTATGGCGGATTAGAAACGACAACATCCACTCGTATACCACGGTCGATAATCGGTTGCAGTAAATCCCCTTCTAACCAATGAACGCGAGCGCCAAGCTGCTCGGCATTTCGCTTCGCCACTTCAAGCGATGAAGCAGAAATATCCACACCGTACACATGCCACGTTGGTCGCTCTAACGACAACGTCACTGCAATCGCTCCGCTTCCCGTTCCGACATCAACGACGGAAAGCGGCTTTTCGGTTGTTCGGGCAAGCACATGAGAAACAAGCTCTTCTGTTTCTGGGCGCGGAATTAATACGTGTTCATTGACGATAAACGTCCGTCCGTAAAACTGTTCGTATCCGATTAAATATTGAATCGGGATATGCTCTAGCGCATGTTTTTTCACATCCGCCACAAATGTTTGTTTGCACGTTTCATCGATCGGCTCACGCAAATTGGCAAATAGTTGCGCACGCGTCATGTGTAAATGATGACGCAATAACCATTCCGCTGCCGTTTCTTCCTTCCCGTGCTCTCGGAAAAAAGAAGAAGCCCATTGGAGGACTTCATATATTTTACTGCTCATTGTTCGCTTGCTCCAACTTTTTCGATTGATCGTCTAAAATGAGCGCATCGATAATTTCATCTAATTTTCCTTCTAACACTTGATCAAGTTTTTGAATCGTCAATCCGATCCGATGATCGGTGACGCGATTTTGCGGAAAGTTGTACGTGCGAATCCGCTCGGAACGATCGCCTGTTCCGACCGCTTGTTTGCGCGTTTGGTCGTATTCTGCACGCGCTTCTTGTTGATATTTATCGTAAATGCGCGCACGCAATACTTTCATCGCTTTTTCTTTATTTTTAATTTGCGATTTTTCATCTTGGCAAGACACGACAATGCCTGTTGGAATGTGGGTTAAACGAACGGCTGACATCGTCGTATTGACGCTTTGCCCGCCCGGACCGCTCGAGGCAAACGTATCGACACGAATATCTTTTTCGTTAATTTCAATTTCGATTTCTTCCATTTCTGGCAAGCAAGCGACTGTCGCCGTTGACGTATGAATGCGTCCGCCTGATTCCGTCTCTGGTACACGCTGAACACGATGGGCACCGTTTTCAAATTTTAATTTCGAATATGCCCCTTTTCCTTGAATCATGAAAATAATTTCTTTATAGCCGCCAAGTCCTGTCGGATGTGCTTCAATCACTTCTGTTTTCCATCCTTGCGACTCGGCATAGCGCGTATACATGCGATATAAATCGCCTGCAAAAAGCGCCGCTTCCTCTCCACCTGCCGCTCCGCGAATTTCCATAATGACGTTTTTATCGTCATTCGGATCTTTTGGAAGCAACAATACTTTTAACTTTTCAACAAGCTGTTCTTCACGTTCTTCTAGTTCGCTAATTTCTTCTTTCACCATGTCGCGCATATCCGGATCAAGCTTTTCTTCAAGCATCGCTTTCGCATCCGCCAACTGCTCGCGCACCGATTTATATTCGCGATACGTTTGTACCGTCTCCGCTAAATCGGATTGTTCTTTTGAATAATCACGTAATTTTTTCGGGTCATTTAATACTTCTGGATCCATTAATAGTTCATTTAATTTTTCATAACGGGCTTCTACCGCCTGTAAACGATCGAACATTTTTCTCACCTCGACTTTTCATTATATCATAAACGATCATATGAAAAAACTCGCCCTTATGGACGAGTGGCCGTTTCTTTACATGCTTTATTTTTCTTTGGATGATCAGGCACTTCATGATGATGGCGGCATCGTGGTTCGTACGATTCGCTTGCTCCGATTAAAATGACGGGATCGTGGTAAGATGCTGGACGCCCATTAATGAGCCGCTGTGTGCGCGATGCAGGGGAACCGCAAACGGTGCAAACCGCTTGTAGCTTTGTCACCGATTCAGCAATCGCCATCAGCGTTGGAACAGGGCCAAACGGTTCGCCGCGAAAATCTTGATCTAAGCCTGCTACGATGACGCGATATCCTTCATCGGCGAGCTGTTGAACAACATCAACGACATGTTCGTCAAAAAATTGCACTTCATCGATCGCGACAACGTCTGTATGCGTTGTCAAGTGCTTTCGAATGTCTGATGCACATGACACAGGAATAGCAATAACAGATGTTCCATTATGGGAAACGACAGCTTCTTCGCTATATCGATTATCGATCGCTGGCTTAAACACTTTCACTTCTTGTTTCGCAAACTGCGCGCGTCGTACGCGGCGGATCAGTTCTTCCGATTTTCCGGAAAACATGCTTCCGCAAATGACCTCTAGCCAGCCGGATTGCTTCATAACATACATCAGGGCGACCCCTTTCTTTCAAACTTTCACGAAAAAAACAGGCAAGTGAAAAAAGTTCGCTTGCCTGTTTTCATGACATACGGATTACTTAAGGCCGTATTTTTTGTTAAATTTATCAACACGTCCTGCAGCAGAAGCGAATTTTTGACGTCCTGTGTAGAATGGGTGGCACGCTGAGCAAATTTCTACGCGCACTTCGTCTTTCACAGAACCGCTCTCAAACTCGTTTCCACACGCGCATTTAACCATCACTTTTTTATAGTTTGGATGGATTCCTGCTTTCATCTTATTTCATCTCCTTCCGCCCTGAATCTTTTCGAAACAGAGTTTATATGCAATGAAAAACACACATGATAAAATTATAACAATCGTATCACTGTTTTGCAACTATCCATTTATAACCGTTTTAAATTTCCGGCTGTTTTCCACTCTTCATCTAACATCGCAAAAAACTCTTCGTTCGTTTTCGTTTGCTTTAATCGATGAATAAATCGCTCAATAAAGTCTGGGGTATCTGACATCGTTTTACGAATGGCCCACAATTTTTCTAAATGTTCTTTTGGAATTAATAACTCTTCTTTTCGCGTGCCAGAACGACGAATGTCGATAGCAGGGAAAATTCGTTTTTCCGCTAATGAACGATCGAGATGAAGCTCCATATTTCCTGTTCCTTTAAATTCTTCATAAATGACATCGTCCATGCGCGAACCTGTATCGACAAGAGCGGTAGCTAAAATCGTTAAGCTGCCCCCTTCTTCGATGTTTCGCGCCGCTCCAAAAAACCGTTTCGGACGGTGGAATGCGGCCGGGTCAATTCCTCCCGATAACGTACGTCCGCTTGGCGGAATAACTAAGTTGTATGCGCGCGCTAAACGTGTAATACTATCCATTAAAATGACGACATCACGCTTATGTTCAACGAGGCGCATCGCACGTTCGAGCACAAGCTCTGCCACTTTAATATGGTTTTCCGGCACTTCATCAAACGTCGAGCTGACGACATCCGCCGATACAGAACGTTCAATATCCGTCACTTCTTCTGGGCGCTCATCAATAAGCAAAACGATAAGTTCAACATCTGGATGATTTGTCGTAATGCTGTTGGCAATTTCTTTTAACAACATCGTTTTTCCCGCTTTCGGAGGCGCAACAATTAAACCGCGCTGACCGAATCCGATCGGAGCAATCAAATCAATGAGGCGAGTAGATAGCTTGTCTGGTGTCGTCTCTAGTTTCATTTGTCGGTTCGGATAAAGCGGTGTCAGCGCCGGGAAGTGAACGCGTTCTTTCGCAATTTCTGGGTCTTCACCGTTTACTGCCTCGACGTGCAGTAAGCCGAAATACCGTTCATTTTCTTTTGGCGGGCGCACTTTTCCTGATACTTTATCACCGTTGCGCAAATCAAAGCGGCGAATTTGCGATGCGGAAATATAAATATCTTCCGAACTAGGGGAATAGTTAATTGGACGTAAAAAACCGAATCCTTCTGATTGAATAATTTCAAGCACGCCTTCCATGAAAAAGAGGCCGTCTTGTTCAGCGCGCGCTTTTAAAATGGCAAAAATCAATTCTTTCTTTGTCAGTTTACTGTAATATGAAACTTTGTATTGGCGAGCTAATTCATATAGCTCTTTAATCGTCATATTTTCTAGCGTTGCAATCGTTAAATCTCCTAACTCCATACTTACACCACTCTTTTATTTAATTTTCATGAATTGCTCTTTTGGATGGAAACAGCGAAGATGAAAAGATGATTACGAGAAGAAACGTAACATGACTATTTTACCCTTTTTTTATGTTGTCAATCAATAGAAAAAGAGCGAGCGCGCGAAAAGTTCGCGCATCTCGCGATTATTTAATGACGAGGTTCGGCTTTTTCTTTAAGCTATGACGACCTTCAATGAAACGAACGGTACCTGATTTCGCGCGCATGACAACGGAGTGCGTCTCGCCGTATGTTCCTTTAAATTGCACACCGCGCAACAATTCTCCGTCCGTTACACCCGTTGCGGCAAAAATGGCATCGTCCCCTTTTACGAGATCTTCCATGCGCAATACACGGTTTACATCTAACCCCATTTTTTTGCATCGCTCGAGTTCCGCATCGTTTTGCGGCAATAGCTTCCCTTGTATTTCCCCGCCGAGACATTTGAGCGCCACAGCGGCTAACACCCCTTCTGGAGCGCCTCCTGACCCAAATAAAATGTCTACACCTGTATGATCAAACGCTGTATTAATTGCAGCAGCGACGTCACCGTCATTAATGAGCTTAATGCGCGCGCCTGCTTCACGCAACTCCGCAATGATGCGCTCATGGCGCGGACGATTTAAAATGATCGCCACAACGTCTTCAATATCTTTATTTTTCGCTTTAGCAACAGCTTTTAAATTATCGATAATTGGCGCGTTAATGTCGATCATGCCGACCGCTTCTGGCCCAACCGCAATTTTGTCCATGTACATATCTGGCGCATGAAGCAAATTGCCGTGATCCGCCACAGCGACGACCGCTAACGCGTTCCATCCACCAGAAGCGACGATGTTCGTTCCTTCAAGCGGATCAACCGCCACATCAACGCGCGGACCGTACCCGTTGCCGAGCTTTTCTCCAATATATAGCATCGGTGCTTCGTCCATTTCCCCTTCACCGATGACGACCGTTCCTTTCATCGGAATCGTATCAAATACGTCCCGCATCGCAGACGTGGCCGCTTCGTCTGCTTCGTCTTTTTTCCCGCGCCCCATCCAGCGGGCTGCAGCTAATGCAGCCGCTTCTGTGACGCGGACAAGCTCCATTGATAAACTTCTTTCCATCGTTTCTCCCTCTCCCCTTTGGTGCATTATGTGTTCTTCAGTTGCTCGATTTCTTGTTCTGTCATTTGTTCGCGCCAAACGGTAGCGCCAAGGTTGACAAGTTTGTCAACTAAGTTGCTGTAGCCGCGATCAATATGTTCTAATCCTGTAATTTCTGTAACCCCTTCGGCCATTAATCCGGCGACGACAAGCGCGGCACCTGCACGCAAATCGGTTGCACGCACTTTCGCTCCTTGTAGTCGTGATGGACCTGTAATAATGGCTGAACGTCCTTCGACTTTCACATTGGCGTTCATGCGCCGCAATTCATCGATATGTTTAAATCGGGCGCTATAAATCGTATCTGTCACAATGCTCGTCCCAGACGCTTTCGTTAATAGTGAAGTGAATGGCTGTTGTAAATCGGTCGGAAAGCCGGGGTAAACGAGCGTTTTAATATCGACGGCACGAAGATGATCTTTCGTCGCAATAAAAATTTGGTCATCGCTCGTTTCGACAACGACACCCATTTCTCGCATTTTTGCAATGACTGCTTCTAAATGCTGGGGAATGACGTTGTCAATAATCATTTCTTTCCCCATGGCTGCACCGATAATCATATACGTTCCCGCTTCAATGCGATCCGGAATAATGGAATGGCGGCAACCGTGCAACTGTTCTACACCGTCAATGCGAATGACATCCGTTCCTGCTCCTTTAATGCGTGCACCCATGTTCGTCAACAGCGTCGCAACGTCAATAATTTCCGGCTCTTTTGCCGCGTTTTCAATAATTGTTCTTCCTTTTGCTAGGACGGCAGCTAACATAATGTTAATCGTCGCCCCAACGCTGACAACGTCCAAATAAATGCGCGCTCCACGAAGCTCTTCCGCCCGTAAATAAATCGCTCCTTGCTCGTTAGTCACTTTCGCTCCAAGCGCCTCAAACCCTTTAATGTGCTGATCGATCGGCCGCGGCCCTAAATGGCAGCCACCCGGAAGACCGATGACCGCTTTTTTAAAACGTCCAAGCATCGCGCCCATCAAGTAATATGACGCGCGCAATTTTTTTACTTTTCCGTTCGGCAAAGGCATGGAAACGATATGCGACGGGTCAATGACGACTTCGTTTTCGTCAAAATGAAATGTACCGCCAATTTCTTCAATTAACTGTCCTAACACATGAACGTCTGAAATGTTCGGCAACCCTTCAATGACTACAGGTGAGTTGGCTAAAATAGCGGCTGGAATGAGCGCGACGGCGCTATTTTTCGCTCCACTAATGCGCACGGAGCCTTGAAGGAGGTCACCGCCAACGATTTTTAACTTTTCCATATGTGTCTCCCTTCTCGCAAAGCAAGTCCTAGAACGCGACGGAAAACTGCTAAATCATTATTTTTGGTTTGCTTTATTCCAGTCTGCTAAAAACTTTTCGATGCCTTGATCTGTAAGCGGATGTTTAAATAGTTGCATAAGCACGTTGTAAGGTACTGTCGCAATATGTGCACCTTTTAATGCTGCCTCTGTCACATGTTGTGGGTGACGAATAGATGCGGCGATAATTTCTGTATCAATGTCGTGAATGGCAAAAATGTTCGCAATCGTTTCAATTAACTCTAAGCCGTTATGACCGATATCATCTAAACGACCTAAAAACGGCGATACGTATGTCGCACCAGCACGCGCTGCTAACAGCGCTTGATTCGCGCTAAAAATGAGGGTGACATTTGTTTTAATTCCTTTTTCGCTAAATACTTTTACCGCCTTTAATCCTTCTGGCGTCATCGGCACTTTAATTGTAATGTTTGGTGCGATTTTTGCTAATTCTTCCCCTTCTGCAATCATTCCTTCTGCATCGGTTGCGATCACTTCCGCACTAACGGAACCGGAAACGAGAGAAGTAATTTCACGAAGACGATCGTGGAACGATACGTTTTCTTTTGCCACGAGGCTTGGATTTGTTGTTACTCCCGCTAAAATGCCTAGTTCATGGGCGTGGCGAATTTCATCAATATTTGCCGTGTCAATAAAAAATTTCATAATTTTCAACCTCCTAAACGCTTTCAAAAATGGAATGAAACAAAACCGCCCGCTTCAGCAAGGCTGAAACGGCGCGGCTTGTATTACAACGCTTTGCCGGAAGAACCGAATTCGCGCATTTTGCCGATGACTGTTTCTTTAATCGCGTCGCGACCAGGGCCGAGGAATTTGCGCGGATCGTACACTTTTTCATCTTTCGCTAGCACTTCGCGCACAACTTTTGTAAATGCCATTTGGTTTTCTGTATTGACGTTAATTTTAGATGTACCGAGCGAAATGGCACGTTGAATTTGTTCTGTCGGGATACCTGTTCCGCCGTGTAAAACGAGCGGTACACCTGTACGATCGCGAATTTCTTCCATCTCTTTAAATCCTAATTTCGGCTCTCCTTTGTATGGACCGTGTACAGAACCGAGCGCTGGCGCTAAACAGTCAATGCCTGTGCGCTTGACAAGCTCTTCGCACTCATCTGGATTTGCATAAATAATTCCTTCTGCAACAACGTCATCTTCTTGTCCGCCGACTGTTCCTAACTCCGCTTCAACAGATACACCACGCGCATGAGCATACTCAACAACTTTTGTTGTAATTTCAACATTTTCTTCAAACGGATGATGTGATGCGTCGATCATGACTGATGTAAATCCAGCGTCAATCGCTGCTTTACATTTTTCAAAGCTTGAACCGTGGTCAAGGTGAATCGCGACAGGAACAGTAATGTTCATGTCTTCCATTAATCCTTTCACCATGTTCACAATCGTTTTGAAGCCGCCCATGTAGCGAGCTGCTCCTTCAGACACGCCAAGGATCACAGGAGATTTTTCTTCTTCCGCTGCTGCTAAAATGGCTTGTGTCCATTCTAAGTTGTTAATATTGAATTGACCGACTGCATACTTGCCTGCCAATGCTTGTTTAAGCATTTCCGTCATCGAAACTAAAGGCATCGCTAAATCCTCCTTAAATGTAGCCATTATTCACTATCCGAAAGCGCCTTTCACATGTACAATGACCAAAATACGACAAATTTATACAAGACGATATCGAATAGTATGTACATTATAAGAATAACAAACTTTGTTTCCATACATCAACCTTATTCACCGAAACGAACAAAACTTTGTGAAAAAAGTTCAAAAAGCTGTCAACGGTTAACCAATATATTTTTTCACTGCATCACGCATATCGTCTATATCAAAAGGTTTCGCAAAATGGGTCAGCGCACCAAGCTTTTTCGTTTCATGAATCATATCGAGTTCGCCGTAAGCCGTCATCACGATGACTTTTACATGTTCATTCATTTCTTTCATCTTCTTTAAAATTTCTACCCCATCCATGCCTGGAATTTTCATATCTAACAACACTAAATCGGGGGAGTGCTTCGCAAACAAATCGAGCGCTTGAACACCGTTTGCTGCTTGATACGTTTCATATCCTTCTTTTTGAAACACCTCGTTTAATAAAATGCGAATGCCGAATTGGTCGTCCACAATCAAAATCTTCCCCGCCATGATAAACACCTCTATTTTCTCTTTTTCATATGTAACATTCCTATTTTTATTATCGTATCATTATTTCGAAATTTTTACCATTTATCCTGCTTCATGTTCTAATTTTGATCATTTTTTTATTTTTTAATATAATGGGCAACAAAGCGAAAGTCGCATGAAAAGGAGATGGATTATGTTAAAAATATTATCGACGCAGCTTGCAGGTGTGTTTCAGCGAATAAGTGCGCAAGAAGAAGAGCAGTTTGAAGATGCTGCCCGTTTATTTGCCCAAGCGATCATTAGCGACGGCACCATTTTTGTTTACGGCATGGACGAAATGGAAGCTGTCGTTGCTGAAGCGCTACATGGAGCTGAAAAATTGCCGAACGTTAAACCGCTAAACATGAACGAAGTAACAACGGCTGACCGCGTGCTCATCGTTTCGCGCTTTTGCACAGATGAAGAAGCGATTCGCATCGCCAAACAGCTTCACGAACAAAACATATGGACGATCGGTATGTCATCTATCGCAGAGGAAACGAAACCGTCGCTCGTTGACTACGTCGACGTACATATTGATTTATGTTTAAAACAGCCCCTCGTTCCAACAGAAGATGGCACACGTATCGGCTTCCCTTCGGCTGTCGCCGCTTTGTTCGCTTATCATAGTTTAGTGCTAATGACAAAAGAAATGGTTGCCGAATATGAATAAGAGGATGCCCATAGCGGACATCCTCTATTATTTTTCTAGCGATGCGCGAATAAATTCGCGGAAAAGTGGTTGCGGGCGCGTCGGACGAGATGTGAATTCCGGATGGAACTGCGCTGCGACAAACCACGGATGATCTTTCAATTCGATAATTTCTACAAGACGGCCATCTGGGCTTGTTCCTGAAAAGACAAAACCGTTTTCTTCCATCATCGTACGATATTCATTGTTGAATTCATAACGATGGCGATGGCGCTCATAAATGACTTCATCTTGATATGCTTCGTACGCTTTCGTTCCCTCAACGAGCTTGCACGGATACAAGCCAAGACGAAGCGTTCCCCCTAAATCTTCGATATCTTTTTGTTCTGGCAATAAGTCGATAATCGGATGTGGTGTGTTTGGATTAATTTCTGCTGAATGGGCATCTTTTAATCCGACGACATGACGAGCAAACTCCACAGATGCTAACTGCATACCTAAACAAATGCCAAGGAACGGAATGCGTTGCTCACGCGCATAGCGAATCGCCTCAATTTTTCCTTCGATTCCACGATCGCCAAATCCGCCTGGAACGAGAATACCATTTACTCCTTGAAGCAACTGCGCCACATTGTCGCGATCGACATGCTCTGAGTTAATCCAACGAATGTCTATATCCGCATCAAACGCATATCCTGCATGACGTAACGCTTCCACGACAGAAATGTACGCATCTTGAAGCTCAACGTATTTTCCAACGAGTGCAATCGTTGTTTTGTTTGATAAATTGCGCACTTTTTCAACGAGTGCGATCCATTCTGTCATATCCGCTTCTTTGCAGTTTAGTTTTAAATGCTCACAAACAATTTGGTCTAACTTTTGTTCTTGAAGCATGAGCGGTACAGCGTATAACGTATCAGCATCGCGCGCTTCAATGACCGCTTTCGGATCAATGTCACAGAATAAAGCAATTTTATCTTTCATATCTTGAGACATCGGCATTTCTGTGCGCACGACGATGACGTTTGGCTGAATGCCTAAGCTGCGCAATTCTTTGACGCTATGTTGCGTCGGTTTCGTTTTCATTTCACCTGCCGCTTTAATGTACGGCACAAGCGTACAATGAATGTACATCACATTGTCGCGACCGACGTCGCTTTTAATTTGACGAATCGCTTCTAAAAACGGAAGAGATTCGATGTCGCCAACCGTTCCGCCAATTTCCGTAATGACGACGTCAGCGTTCGTTTCACGTCCTGCTCGGAACACACGTTCTTTAATTTCGTTTGTAATGTGCGGAATAACTTGTACTGTTCCGCCTAAATAGTCGCCACGGCGTTCCTTTTTCAATACGGTCGAATAAATTTTTCCTGTTGTCACGTTGCTGTATTTGTTTAAGTTAATGTCAATAAAGCGTTCAT
Organism: Anoxybacillus ayderensis; assembly: GCF_013761015.1. Taxonomy (NCBI): domain Bacteria; kingdom Bacillati; phylum Bacillota; class Bacilli; order Caryophanales; family Anoxybacillaceae; genus Anoxybacillus; species Anoxybacillus ayderensis. The sequence goes on along the minus strand of NZ_JACDUV010000001.1, from coordinate 118,129 downwards.
AATGACCTAAATCTAGGTCCGTTTCCGCCCCGTCATCTGTGACGAACACTTCTCCGTGTTGATACGGACTCATCGTTCCTGGGTCAACGTTAATGTACGGATCAAATTTTTGAATCGTTACTTTCAAACCACGATTTTTTAATAATCGACCGAGTGAAGCAGCCGTAATTCCTTTCCCAAGCGATGAAACGACGCCGCCTGTTACAAAAATATATTTCGTCATCAAACCTTCCCCCTCAACTCATTTGGAATAGTTACAGTGTGTGCGAATTCGGGGAAAAATAAAAACGCTCCGCTTACAAATATGTAAGGGAGCGAACGTATCTCTATGAAAAGAGCCCAAACAGAATTCTACATATATCGATGTAAAAAGTCAAGGTTATAATTCCTCGTCTTCTTCTAACTCTAATTCTTCATCGACGACGTCCAGCTCTTCATCAAGCGGGGCGTCATCTAAATCTAGTTCTTCATCTAATAAATCATCGATCACTTCTTCATCTTCATCTAATACAAAATCATCGTCTAACAGCTCTTCATCGTCTAATAATTCTTCATCTAAATCGTCATATACTAATTCGTCTTCATCGATCATGTCATCAAAGTCATCAAAGTCATCCGCCACTTTTTTCTTCTTCTTCACGCGCTCGACAGGTACCGCTTCATCTTCTGTTTGGTCGTATGGATACCATGCGCGCAAGCCCCAAGCTGTTTCCCCGATACAAATAAACCGTCCATCGACGTTTAAATCTGTATAAAACTGCGCCAACCGCGCGCTCACTTCGCTTTCAGATAATCCTTTAATCGCGACTAGCTGTTCGACCATCTCTTGAAAAGATACCGTCTGCTTTTTCTCACACAATAGCAAATATGCAAGTTCGACAAAAGACATCTCTCGCAATTGTTCTTGAGAGTATTGCTCCAAACTCACTTTCCGCACTCCCTTTCTCCAACGTATGAAAACAACAAAAATCCATACCATTCATTATAAACAAATTCATTTACTTTATGCTAGAGCGTTGCCCAAAAAAAATGTCGGGACATCCCCCGACATTACATATTGCGGCGATATTGTCCACCGACTTCATACAACGCCTTTGTAATTTGTCCTAAGCTAGCGACTTTGACTGTCTCCATCAGCTCGGCGAAAATGTTTCCGCCGCTTACCGCGACATGTTTTAACCGCGCAAGCGCTTCTTCCACTTCGTCTTTATGTTCTTCATGGAATTTGCGTAAGTTTTCGAGTTGAAGCTGCTTTTCTTCATATGATGCCCGCGCGAGCTGCAAGCTTTCAATTTCTTCTTCGACTGCTGCGTTCGGATTTAAATATGTGTTTACGCCAATGATCGGCAGTTCCCCACTATGTTTTTTCATTTCGTAATACATCGATTCATCTTGAATTTTGCCACGCTGATATTGCATTTCCATCGCGCCAAGCACACCGCCACGCTCATCGAGACGCTCAAACTCTTTCAACACCGCTTCCTCAACTAAATCTGTTAATTCTTCGATAATGAATGAACCTTGTAGCGGATTTTCGTTTTTCGTTAGCCCATGTTCTTTTGTAATGATGAGCTGAATCGCCATCGCGCGACGGACAGACTCTTCAGTCGGCGTTGTGATTGCCTCGTCGTAAGCGTTCGTATGAAGCGAGTTACAGTTATCATGAAGCGCCATGAGCGCCTGTAACGTTGTGCGAATGTCATTAAAATCAATTTCTTGGGCGTGAAGCGAACGTCCTGATGTTTGTACGTGATATTTCAACTTTTGGCTTCGTTCGTTCGCCCCGTATTTTTCTCGCATCGCAACCGCCCAAATGCGTCTTGCTACTCGACCGATTACTGTATATTCTGGATCAAGGCCGTTGCTGAAGAAAAATGATAAGTTTGGTGCAAAGTCATCAATGTGCATGCCTCGGCTTAAATAATATTCGACGTACGTAAAGCCGTTCGCAAGCGTAAACGCTAATTGCGTAATCGGATTTGCTCCAGCTTCCGCAATATGGTAGCCTGAGATGGAAACAGAATAATAGTTACGGACACGATTGTCGATAAAATATTGTTGAATATCTCCCATCATGCGCAAAGCAAATTCGGTTGAAAAAATGCACGTATTTTGCCCTTGGTCTTCTTTTAAAATGTCCGCTTGGACCGTTCCACGTACCGTTTGTAACGTCTGCGCTTTCACTTGTTCGTATTCTTCTTGCGTCAGTTTTCGACCGAGCTCTGCTTCTTTCTTTTCCACTTGTTGATCGATCGCTGTATTCATAAACATCGCTAAAATGATCGGCGCAGGTCCATTAATCGTCATCGATACGGACGTGAGGGGATCGCACAAATCGAAACCTTTGTACAACTTTTTCATGTCATCTAACGTACAAACGCTTACACCACTCTCGCCAATTTTTCCGAAAATGTCTGGACGTTCATTCGGATCTTCTCCATATAACGTCACGGAGTCGAATGCCGTACTTAACCGTTTCGCTGGGTCGTCTTTGCATAAGTAATGGAAGCGGCGATTCGTCCGCTCTGGCGTACCTTCTCCAGCAAATTGTCGCTTCGGATCTTCCTCTTGCCGTTTAAACGGGAATACACCAGCTGTAAATGGAAATGCACCTGGAACATTTTCTTTATAAAGCCAGCGTAAAATTTCCCCGTAATCTTTAAACTTCGGCAACGCCACTTTTGGAATGTCTAAACCTGCTAAACTTTTCGTCTTTAGCGGTGTGACAATTTCTTTCTCGCGCACTTTTGTCACAAACTGTTCTGCGCTATATTTCTTTTTCACATCTTCCCATGAAGCTAATAACTTTCTTGACTCTGGTGTTAATTTTTCTTCATATGCTCGCTTAGCCTCTTGCAAAGCTGCCAACGCTTGTTCATCATGGCGCTCGTTCATCGTTTCAATGGCGCCTTCAAGCTGAAATACGCGGCGAGCGATGTCACATTGCTCATTGACGCGTTTATGATATTGTCGAATCGTATCAGCAATTTCGCGCAAATAATGGCGCCGTTCGTTCGGAATGATCACATTTTGTTTTTCGACATGATCCACTTTTTGCAACGTCGTCGTCCAATTCGTTCCCATTCGTTCGTTAATTAAATCGATTAATGCGACAAAGAGCGTATTTGTTCCCGGGTCGTTAAATTGGCTTGCGATCGTGCCGAATACAGGCATTTCGCTCACATCGCGATCAAACAATTGATGGCTTCGTTGATATTGTTTTTGCACTTGGCGTTTCGCATCTTCTGAACCTTTGCGTTCAAATTTATTAATGACGATGAGATCGGCGTAGTCGATCATATCGATTTTTTCGAGCTGCGATGGGGCGCCGAACTCGCTCGTCATCACATACATCGCAATGTCACAAATATCTTTAATCGCTGCATCGCCTTGACCGATGCCGCTCGTTTCTACGATCACTAAATCAAAGCCTGCCGCTTTGACGACTTCAATTGCATCTTGAATCGCAAGCGACAATTCCGAACGCGAACTGCGCGTCGCTAAGCTGCGCATATAGACGCGCGGGGAAGAAATCGCATTCATGCGAATGCGGTCACCAAGCAATGCACCGCCCGTTTTTTGTTTTGTCGGATCAACCGATAAAATCGCCACTTTTTTCTCAGGAATTTCATTTAAAAAGCGACGGACGAGCTCATCTGTGAGCGAGCTTTTGCCGGCTCCACCTGTTCCGGTAATCCCGACGACGGGAACGCGCTTGGCCATCGCTTTAACCCGTTGTAAAACCGCTTCTGCTGTCGCAGCTACTTCACTATGGGCATTCACGCGGTTTTCACACACAGTAATTAATCGCGCCACCGCTTGAACGTCTCCGTTTGCTAATCGTTCCACTTCATCTGTTATTTCTCTGACCGTTGGGAAATCGCATTCTTCCATCATGATGTTAATCATTCCTTGCAACCCGTAACGCCGCCCGTCTTCTGGTGAAAAAATACGAGCGATACCATACGCGTGCAATTCTTTTATTTCCCTTGGAATAATCACGCCGCCACCGCCACCGTAAATGCGAATATGCGAAGCGCCTCGCTGCTGCAATAAGTCGTACATATATTTAAAAAATTCCATATGTCCGCCTTGATACGAGGATACAGCAATCCCTTGTACGTCTTCTTGAATCGCAGCGTTCACAATTTCTTCTACTGAACGATTATGGCCTAGATGAATAACCTCCGCTCCACTCGCTTGTAAAATGCGGCGCATAATGTTAATGGCCGCATCGTGCCCATCAAACAAACTCGATGCCGTCACAAAGCGAACGTGATGTTTTGGACGATAAATGTGCGCCATCTTTCTCCCATCCCCTTTCGCTACCGCTTCATAATACCTTCGAGCAATAGCTTTGTTTGCCATTCAATATATTCATCGAGCGTATACATTTTTTTCAACGCCCACCGACGGAACCCCCACATTTGACCGAGAACGAAAATGTTATGTGCAAACAATTGAATTTCTTGTTCTGTAAGCGAAAATACCCCGTTGTCGACACAGCGCCGTAAAATATGTTCAAACATCGCCACCATTTGCAATTCTTTGTTTAACACGTACGGCAGCGATTCTTTGCCGAGCGACTTCGCTTCTTGATACATGACGAGCACTTCGTCTTGCAGCTCGTCAACAACGCGAAAATAGTAATCAATCGCTAATTTTAATCCGTCTAAATCCCCTTTTGTCGTATCGATGGCTTGCTCCATTCGATCGCGTACTTCATCGTAAATTCGGTCGCACACTAAATAAAGAACGTCTTCCTTTTTGCGAATGTATTCGTATAACGTTCCGATGCTAAAGCCAGAAGCGCGGGCAATTTCGCGCGTCGTCGTTTGATGAAACCCTTTTTGTTTAAATAACGAAATCGCCCCTTTAATCATTTGATTGCGCCTTTTTTTCACAAGCCGTTCGTCTTTCACAGACGCGGGCACTTCACGCTTCTTCATTACATCACTCCTATTTCGTTAACATTCTTGAAATAACGATGCGCTGAATTTCTTGCGTGCCTTCATAAATTTGCGTAATTTTTGCATCGCGCATAAAACGTTCTACTGGATAGTCTTTCGTATAGCCGTAACCGCCGAAAATTTGCACCGCTTCAACGGTAACTTTCATCGCTGTATCCCCTGCAAACAATTTCGCCATCGCTGATTCTTTTCCGTACGGTAAGCCGTTTGATTCGAGCCATGCTGCTTGATATGTTAATAAACGCGCCGCTTCGATGGCCGTTGCCATATCCGCTAGTTTAAAAGCGATGCCTTGTTGTTCTGCGATTGGCTTGCCGAATTGAACGCGCCCTTTCGCATATTCAACCGCCGCATCTAGCGCCCCTTGCGCGATTCCAACCGCCTGCGCCGCAATGCCGTTTCGTCCGCCATCGAGCGTCATCATCGCAATTTTAAATCCTTCCCCTTCTTCGCCGAGTAAATTTTCTTTCGGAATGCGGCAATCTTCAAAAATAAGCTCCGTCGTTGGCGATGAACGAATGCCGAGCTTTTTCTCCTTTTTCCCGATCGAAAACCCAGGCGTTCCTTTTTCAACAATAAATGCGCTAATGCCGCGATGCTTTTTCTCTGGGTCCGTGACCGCAAACACGACATAAATGTCCGCTTCTCCGCCGTTTGTAATCCATACTTTTGAGCCGTTTAGTACGTAATGGTCGCCATCGCGAACTGCACGCGTTTTCATCGCTGAAACGTCAGAACCTGCCCCTGGCTCAGACAAACCGTATGCGCCAAGCTTTTCACCTGTCGCTAACGCCCGTAAATACGTTTGTTTTTGTTGTTCTGTCCCAAATTTATAAATCGGCCAGCTCGCTAACGAAATGTGAGCTGATAGCGTCACTCCTGTCGAGGCGCACACTTTGGAAAGCTCCTCGACAGCGATGACGTATGCTAAATAGTCGCTGCCGATGCCACCGTATTGTTCTGGCCACGGAATGCCCGTTAAACCGAGCTCCGCCATTTTGTTAAAAATGCTGCGATCAAATCGTTCTTCTTCATCGCGTTCCGCCGCTGTCGGTGCCACTTCATTTTTCGCAAAGTCGCGCACCATTTTTCGTATCATTTCATGTTCTTCACTTAGTTGAAAATTCATTTTCCCATCCCCTTTAACAAATGTTTACTAATCACAAGCCGTTGAATTTCGCTCGTCCCTTCGTAAATTTCACATACTTTTGCATCGCGGAATAACCGCTCAACCGGATAGTCTTCTGTGTAGCCGTTTCCGCCAAAAATTTGTACCGCTTCGATAGCGTTTTCCATCGCTGTTTTTGATGCAAACAGCTTCGCCATCGATGCTTCTTTTCCACACGGCATGCCGTTTGAACGCAAAAAGGCAGCATGATACACGAGCAGTTTTGCCGCTTCGACGTTCGTTGCCATATCTGCTAGTTTAAAAGCGATTGCTTGTTGCTCGGCAATTGGCTTGCCGAACTGCATGCGTTCTTTCGCATAGCTCGTCGCATGTTCCAGCGCTGCTTCGGCAATGCCGAGCGATTGCGCCGCAATTCCAATGCGCCCGACATCTAAATTAGCCATCGCAATTGTAAATCCGTCCCCTTCTTGACCGAGCAAGTTTTCTGCTGGCACACGCATATCTTCAAACGACAGTTGTACTGTGCGCGATCCGTGAAGCCCCATTTTTTTCTCGTCTTTTCCGATAACAAGCCCAGGCGTCTGTTTTTCAACAATAAATGCGCTAACTCCTTTGCTTCCCTTTTCTTCTAGATTTGTGCGGGCAAACACGATGTACGTATCCGCTTCTCCACCGTTTGTAATAAATACTTTTGAGCCGTTTAATACGTAATGGTCACCATCGCGAACAGCCGTCGTTTTTAAGCTTGCTGCGTCGGATCCTGATCCTGGCTCTGTTAAACAAAACGCCCCTAAATATTCTCCTCGCGCTAGCTTCGGCACATATTTTTGCTTTTGCTCTTCCGTTCCGAAATATAAAATCGGATTTGTGCCGACAGACGTATGGACAGATAAAATGACCCCAACCGTTGCACTCACTTTTGAAATTTCATGAATGGCGATAATGTATGACGTAAAATCCATTCCTGCCCCACCATATTGTTCAGGGACGGTAATGCCCATAAGACCGAGCTCCGCCATTTTTTCAAGGATGGGGCGCGGAAACTCTCCCCGCTCCATGCGCTCGACAAACGGTGCGATTTCATTTGCGGCAAACTCGCGCACCATTTGACGCATCATTTGTTGTTCTTCTGTAAAATGTAAATTCATGACGCTAACCCCTTTATTCGTACGTGTAAAATCCTCGTCCCGTTTTTCGTCCGAGCCAGCCTGCTTTCACATATTTACGTAAAAGCGGACACGGACGGTATTTGTCATCCCCAAGTCCATCATGAAGCACTTCCATAATGTATAAACACGTATCTAATCCGATGAAATCGGCTAAGGTGAGCGGGCCCATCGGATGATTCATCCCGAGCTTCATCACTTCATCAATCGCTTCTTTTGTCGCAACCCCTTCATATAAACAATAAATCGCCTCGTTAATCATCGGCATTAATACACGATTGGAAACAAATCCTGGAAAGTCGTTTACTTCAACCGGCACTTTTCCTAACGTTTTTGTCATTTGTTCAATCGCTTCATACACTTCATCAGCTGTTGCGAGACCGCGAATAATTTCCACGAGTTTCATGACCGGTACCGGATTCATAAAATGCATGCCAATCACTTTTTCTGGTCGTTTCGTTGCTGCGGCAATTTCTGTGATCGGTAATGAGGACGTATTTGTTGCTAAAATGGCATGCAGAGGTGTGATTTCATCTAGTTGTGCAAATAACGCTGTTTTCACGTCCATATTTTCAACGACCGCTTCGATCACGATATCAACATCGCTTCCATCGCGCACATTTGTCGAGGGGCGAATACGGCCCATCGTTTCATCGCGCTGTTGTTCGCTTAACGATCCTTTTTCAACAAATTTGTTTATGCTTTTTTTAATATTGTTAAGCCCCCACTGGACGCGCTCTTCGTTCACATCGTTTAAAATGACATCATATCCTGCCGTTGCGCACACTTGGGCAATACCTGAGCCCATTTGCCCAGCGCCAACAACCATCACTTTTTTCATCTTCCCATCCCCCATTAATGAACTTCAATCATGATTGCGTCGCCTTGACCGCCGCCGCTGCAAATAGCTGCAATGCCCGTGCCGCCACCACGGCGTTTTAATTCATGAATTAACGTAATAATAATGCGCGCACCGCTTGCACCGATCGGATGGCCGAGCGCAATGGCACCACCGTTGACGTTCACTTTTTCTTCTGGCAAATCAGCAATTTTCATGCTTGCTAAAGCGACCGCTGCAAACGCTTCGTTAATTTCAAATAAATCAATGTCATGTACGGTTTTTCCTGTTTTGCGCAACAATTCATTGATGACGATGCCTGGCGTTTTTGGGAAATCTTTTGCCTCGACCGCAATGGCCGTATGAGCAACAATCGTCGCAAGCGGAGTAAGTCCTTCTTTTTGCGCGCGCTCTTCGCTCATTAATACAAGCGCGCAAGCTCCGTCATTTACGCCCGGCGCATTTCCTGCCGTAATCGTGCCTGTTGGATCAAACACGGGCGCGAGTTTCGCTAATTTTTCAAGCGATGTATCTTTTCGTGGCGATTCATCAATCGCTACCGTGATCGGCTCTCCTTTTCGTTGCGGAATGGCAACAGGGACGATTTCTTCTGCCAGCTTTCCGCTTTCGATCGCCGCAATCGCTAATTGATGGCTACGATACGCCCAACGGTCTTGCTCTTCGCGCGTAATACCTAATTCTTTCGCTGTTTCACTTCCGTAAATACCCATATGCACACCTGTGAAGCTGCAGGTTAATCCGTCATACACCATTAAATCTTTTACTGTCGAATCGCCCATGCGCAAACCCCAGCGCGCTTTCGGCAACATATACGGCGCATTGCTCATCGATTCCATTCCACCCGCCACGATGACGTCCGCATCACCAGCGCGAATCATTTGATCGCCAAGCGTGACGCTGCGCATACCAGAGGCGCATACTTTATTGATCGTTTCTGTTTTCGTCTCCCACGGAATGCCTGCTTCTCTAGCCGCTTGACGCGATGGAAGTTGCCCTTGTCCACCTTGCAATACGGTACCAAATACGACTTCATCGACATGTTCTGCATTCACATGTGCGCGCACTAACGCTTCTTTGATCGCAATGCCTCCAAGTTGTGCTGCGCTCAATGCACTTAAACTTCCTCCGAATTTCCCAAATGGCGTACGTACCCCGCTAACAATGACCGTTTTCCCCATGTTTCTCCCCCTTTTCGTCATAAGAAAGCCCTTTCAAAAATATTGAGCGAACGCTCGTTCAACAATGGACGGGCAAAGAAGGCGCACGAAAATCGTACACCTTCCTGTTGCTTTCATTATACTGAAAATATCTTAAAAATAAAACTATTTATTTTTTTTAGAATTTTTAATGAACAGGTCCAAATACAGCTTTTTCTAACAGCTCCGCAACATCATACGTGCCGACTTTTTCTTCTACTTCTTTTGCTTTCGTTCCATCCGATAACATCGTTAAACAGTACGGACAGCCAGAGCTGATGACTGTCGGATTCACTTCTAGCGCCTGTTCTGTGCGCGCCACGTTAATGCGCGTACCCGTCGTTTCTTCCATCCACATTAATCCGCCACCAGCACCGCAGCACATGCCTGTCTCACGATGGCGCGCCATCTCCACGAGCTTCACGCCTGGAATCGCCTTCAAAATTTGACGCGGTGCATCGTATACGTCGTTATATCTACCTAAATAGCATGAATCGTGAAACGTCACGACTTCGTTGACTTCATATTTTGGAACGAGGCGCCCTTCTTCGACAAGCTTTGCTAGTAATTCTGTATGGTGATATACTTCTGCTTCAAATCCGAAATCTGGATATTCATTTTTAAATGTGTTGTACGCATGTGGATCGATCGTCACAATTTTTTTCACGCCTGCTTTTTCAAATTCAGCAATGTTTGCGGTCGCTAGTTCTTGGAATAAAAATTCGTTTCCTAGACGACGCGGCGTATCGCCAGAGTTTTTCTCCTTGTTTCCTAAAATCGCAAATTTTACTCCCGCCTCATTTAATAGGCGCGCAAAAGCTAACGCAATTTTTTGGCTTCGATTATCAAACGATCCCATCGAACCAACCCAGAATAAATATTCGAATTCTTCGCCTGCTTTTTGCATTTCTTTCACTGTCGGAATGCGTACATCTTCACGCAACTCGCGCCAGTTTTCTTTCTCTTTTCGGTTTAATCCCCACGGATTGCCTTGACGTTCGATATTTGTCATCGCCCGTTGTGCATCAGCATTTAATTTTCCTTCTGTTAATACGAGATAACGACGTAAGTCAATAATTTTATCAACATGTTCGTTCATGACCGGACATTGGTCTTCACAGTTGCGACACGTCGTACATGCCCAAATTTCTTCTTCTGTAATGACATCACCAATTAAGTTCGGCATTTCGATCGTTGCGGCTTGTTCTTGCATCCCTTGCGCCATCAAAGCGAGCTGGTTTCCTTTTGTATTCGCAAACGCAAACGTCGGCACCCAAGGCGCCTTCGATGTAATGGCTGCACCTTTTTCTGTTAAATGGTCGCGCAATTTTAAAATAAGATCCATTGGGGATAGCATTTTTCCTGTCCCTGTTGCTGGACACATGTTTGTACAGCGTCCACACTCTACACAGGCATATAAATCGATGAGTTGTGTTTGCTTAAAGTCTTCGATTTTCCCAACACCAAACGATTCTTGTGTTTCATCTTCAAAATTGATTTTCTCAAGCTTCGGTCTCGTTAATCGGCTGAAAAAGACGTTCACTGGTCCAGCGATTAAATGCGCATGTTTGGATTGCGGCACGTACACTAAAAACGTCAATAAAATAAGCAAGTGCACCCACCAAGCGACAAAAAACAATACCGCTGCTCCTGTTTCTCCTACCCAACTAAACGCAAGTGCAATCGCAGAAGCGACAGGTTCGCTCCATGATGTTCCTTCGTTATGCCAAATGCGTCCCATACCGTTACCGAACAACACGGAAAGCATGAGTCCGCCGATAAAAATAAGGACAAGCCCTGCTTTAAAATCGCGTTTTAAACGAACAAGCTTTTCGATGTAACGGCGATAAAACGCCCATAAAACGGCCACTAAAATAAGTAATGTCACAATTTCTTGAAAAAACGTAAACGCTGGATATAACGGTCCGAGCGGCAAGTGCGCCCCTGGGACAAGCCCTTTAATGATGAAATCAATGGCGCCAAACTGTACGAGAATAAAGCCGTAAAAGAACATGACGTGAATAATGCCGCTTTTTTTATCTTTTAACAGCTTTTTTTGCCCAAAGACGTTCACCCATATGTTTTGCAAACGCTCTTTTACTTTTCCGTCAAACTCCACTTTTTTCCCTAGTTTAATATAGGCGATGCGTGTTTTGACGAGATACACGAATAAATGAACGGCGTACGCTGTCACAAGTAAAAAAGCGATCCAGTTCAACCAAAGCACGATACCCTTCCCCCTTTGTTGTAAAAATAAAATAAATTTTCTGAACAAACTTACTTTCATTATATAATGAATGAGCATTCAGTCAATATTTTTTCTTATTTTTTATTTTCTTTTTGGGGACACTACAACAACGAAAGGAGTGAAGGCATGCGCTGGCTCGTGATTGTCATCATTTTATTGTTTCTTCTTTTTCTCGATTACAATTGGGGCAACAAAGTTTCAAAAGCTGCGGCACGGAAAAAAATCGGCGTCGAGCGACAAAGCGATATAACGCTATTTACGACGGGGGAAACGCTGTTCGATGATTACTTTGCAGAGTTAGAACGAGCAAAACATCATATCCACATTTTATTTTATATCGTGCGCGATGATGAAATAGGAAAACGCTTTTTTTCTTTGCTTGAACAAAAAGTAAATGAAGGGGTAGAAGTGCGTGTGCTCGTCGATTGGGTCGGAAGCTTCGGGCTACCGTCTTCCCTTCGACAAAAAAGCGGGCAATTCGCCTTTGCGAACCGTCCGACATTGCCGTTTTTTTTCTATAAGCTAAACGAGAGAAATCATCGCAAAATTACGGTCATTGACGGAAAAATCGGCTATTTAGGCGGATTTAACATCGGAAAAGAATATATCGGTCAAGATCCAAAGTTTGGCCATTGGCGCGACTATCATTTAAAAATAACGGGGGAAGGGGTGGCTGATTTACAACGGCAGTTCGCAGAAGATTGGAAAGAAGCGACGGGACAAACGTTTGGAGATGATGAACGATATTTCCCACCTCTCCAAAAAGGAGCGGTGAAACATCGATTTGTTCCGACAGACGGAGCGTATTTGGAAGAGGAGTTTATTCAACTCATCAAACACGCAAAACGAGAAATCATCATCGGTACTCCGTATTTTATCCCAAGTAAAAAAATCATGGACGCTCTTTTTGAAGCAATAAAACGCGGCGTTCAACTGACGATTATCGCACCGATCCAAGCCGATCATCCGTTTGTAAAAGAAGCTTCATTCCCTTATTTTCGTCAGCTTCTTCATGCAGGTGCTCATATTTATCAGTTTTATAACGGGTTTTACCACACAAAAGTGATCGTCATTGATGATGACATATGTGATATTGGCACCGCAAATTTCGACCGCCGCAGCTTGTTTATTAATTACGAAATGAATTGTTATATATATGACAAACCGTTTATTCAACATGTAAAACAAACGATCGCTCGCGATATCGACACATCTACATGGTTGACAGCGGAATATTTTCGTAAGCAATCATGGCTTCATCGCTTCAAAGAAGCCGTTGCAACGATGTTGTCTCCATTATTATAAAAAGCCCTTCTCGGCGGAGAAGGGCTTTCGTATTACATTTTTTCTGGCGCATGTACTCCAACGAGCGCTAAAGCATTTTTCAATGTAATTTGCACCGCTTTCATGAGCGCTAGGCGGGCACGGCTTTTTTCAACGTTCGCTGCATCAAGCACTTTTTCGGCATTGTAAAAACTATGAAGCGCCGATGCGAGATCAAAAATGTAGTTCGTCATGCGATGTGGTGAACGTTTTACAGCTGCCTCTGCCACAGCGGAAGGAAACTCCCCTAACTTTTTCAATAAGTCAATTTCTTTTTCCGCTAATTCGTATGTGAAAGATAGTTCACCATTATAAGATAATCCTTGTTCTTCCCCTTGACGAAGCATGCTGCATACGCGTGCATGGGCATATTGCGCATAATATACAGGGTTTTCGTTCGATTGCGACACCGCTAGGTCCATGTCGAAATCTAAATGCGTATCCGATGAGCGCATCGCGAAGAAATAGCGCGTTGCATCTAGTCCGACTTCTTCCATTAAGTCGCGCAACGTCACCGCCTTTCCTGTTCGCTTGCTCATGCGCACTTTTTCGCCGTTTTGATATAAGCTAACGAGCTGAATAATCTCAACTTCTAATACATCCGGATCGTATCCGAGCGCAGCGATCGCCGCCTTCATACGCGGAATGTAACCGTGATGATCCGCTCCCCAAATATTAATAATTTTTTCAAAGCCGCGCTCAAGTTTATCTTGATGGTATGCGATATCTGGTAATAAATATGTGTACGTTCCATCTTGCTTAATGAGCACACGGTCTTTGTCGTCGCCGAATGTCGTCGAGCGGAACCATGTCGCGCCATCTTGTTCATAAATATGACCTTTTTCACGTAACGTTTCAAGCGCTTTATCGATTTTTCCGTTATGATAAAGCGACGTCTCCGAATACCAAACGTCAAATGTGACGCGGAAGTCCGCCAAATCTTTTTTAATTTTATCCATTTCAAACGCTAATCCGTATTCCCGGAACTGTTGAAGCCGTTCTTGTTCATCGAGCGCGACAAATTTGTCGCCATGTTCTTCCGCTAGCTTTTTCCCTAATTCAATAATATCTTCACCGAAATATCCATCTTCCGGCATGTCTTTCTCGATTCCGAGCGCTTGAAAATAGCGTGCTTCTACCGATTTCGCTAAGTTGGCAATTTGATTGCCGGCATCGTTAATGTAATATTCACGCGTGACATCAAAGCCTGCTTTTTTCAAAATGTTGCATAATGAATCGCCAACCGCTGCTCCACGGGCATGTCCTAAATGTAAACTACCTGTCGGGTTTGCCGAAACAAACTCGACTTGCACTTTTTGACCTTGACCGACATTTGTTTCACCGTATGCGTCCCCTGCTTGTAAAATCGCAGGAACAAGCTCTGTTAAATAACGATTGTCCATGTAAAAATTAATAAATCCTGGTCCAGCAATATCTACTTTTTTAACGAATACCGCTTCACCGTTAAAATGACGAACGATGTCTTCCGCAATCATACGTGGCGCCTTTTTCGCCACGCGCGCTAATTGCATCGCGACATTTGTTGAATAGTCGCCGTGCGCTTTATCTTTCGGCGTTTCTAAAATGACGTTTGGAACGTCCGCTTCTGTCGCGACCCCTGAACGAATGACCGCTTCTTTTATTTCTTCTTTTAACTTTTGTTTCATTTGTTCAACAATATTCATTTCTTTGCCTCCTTAAACGAAATCGTCACTGCATGACGACCAACATGTTTCCCTGATAAGTGAAGTATGTAAGAAAAAAACAACTGCCCTTTTTTCGTTTTCTCGTTATACTGATACAATACTTGTTCTGTTTTTGTTTTCATTTCCCAGCGCGCCACTGGACTTTCGTACGTGCCGATCGTTTCCGACTGTTTACGAAACGTATGGCGCATCGAAATGGCCCCAGAGCGAAGCACGACAACTTCATCATTGGCGATTTTTACGACGTTTTTAATCGTTTCTCCTTCATGCGTCTCTTCAAACGTCACATACGTCGCATCTCCTTTTAAGTAGTATAAACCATTTGCCTCGATGACAACAATTTCTTTTCGCGCGCCATCACGAATTTCCGTCACTTGCTTTAGTCGTATCGGTATTCCGTTCACCTTCCCCACACCCTCGCTGTTGTTGTGCTGTAGTTAAGTATAGAAAAAGAGGGGAATACATGCAATAGGCGGCCTCTTTTTAGAGACCGCCTAACATGTTATGCCTGCTTTAAGTTTTTTACTACATTCCATGCAAACGTTAGCACTGCCAACGTCACAAGAGTGCCTCCGAGCGCTGTAAGCGGAATGAACGCTTCGTTTCCAGAAACGACAAACGCTAAGCCGATCATCATCGCCGGTAAGCCGATGTTATGAAGCCAAAAGTGCGCTTTCGCTGTTTTTGTTTCCGCAATATGAGGGAATAAATGATATAAAATACCAGCAAGCGTTAACGCTGTCCAACCGAGCAAATTAATATGAACGTGAACAGGCGTAAATGTAAACACGTGTGTCATTGACATATAAAGCCCTAAACAGACACCGATTGCGAAATACACAGCAGAAATTTTAATTAATCGAATGCCCATTTTTCTCACCTCCTTTCAAACATTTGCACTATGTAAATGTTACTTTCAATGTATGACGTTGGCAATACTTTTATGAAAAAAAATCCCTGTCGCGCAGACAGAGATTTTCGTCTTTATTTCACCCAACCGAGAAGCATTTCGCGTACGAGTTTGCTTGCTGTGTTGGCTGTTTGTTCAGAATGGTCATATACCGGCGCAACTTCGACTAAATCTGCCCCGACAACGCGCACGTCGGAACGAGCGATCGCGTGAATCGCAGCTAATAGTTCTTTTGACGTAATGCCGCCAGCATCAACTGTTCCCGTTCCCGGCGCATGCGCTGGATCCAATACGTCAATATCGATCGTGACATATACCGGACGACCTGCAAGCGTCGGAAGCACTTCTTTTAACGGTTCAAGCACGTCAAATTTCGCAATGTACATCCCGTTTTGTTTCGCCCACTCAAATTCTTCTTTCATTCCTGAACGAATGCCGAAAGAATATACGTTTTTCGGCCCAATGAGTTCCGCAATTTTACGAATTGGCGTAGAATGCGACAACGGCTCACCTTCATAATGCTCGCGCAAATCCGTATGCGCATCCATATGAATAATCGCTAAATCAGGATACTTTTTATATACCGCCTTCATCACCGGCCACGACACTAAATGCTCTCCGCCAAGACCGAGTGGAAATTTCCCGGCTTCCAATATGCGATCGACAAACTGTTCAATCATATCTAAACTGCGTTGCGCATTACCGAACGGTAAAGGAATGTCACCCGCATCAAAATATTTCACTTCATCGAGCTCACGGTCTAAATATGGGCTGTATTCCTCAAGCCCGATCGACACTTCGCGAATACGCGCTGGGCCGAAGCGAGAGCCAGGACGATAGCTAACTGTCCAGTCCATTGGCATCCCATAAATAACCGCTTGACTTTCTTCAAAATTTGGATGGCTTTTAATAAATACGTTGCCAGAATACGTTTCATCAAATCGCATCGTTTTCTCCCCTTACTTCACTAAGTCTTCAACAAATTTCGGCAATACGAAGCACGCTTTATGAAGCTGTTTTGTATAGTATTTCGTTTCAATGTCGTGGAAGCGCTCTTCGCTCACTTCAAGCGGATCATATTTTTTCGAACCGAGTGTAAACGTCCACATGCCGCTCGGATACGTTGGAATGTTTGCGATATATAGACGTGTAATCGGGAAAATTTCGCGCACATCGCGTTGAACAGTGCGAATTAAATCCGCTTTAAACCACGGATTGTCTGTTTGCGCGACAAAAATGCCGTCTTCTTTTAACGCTTTCGCAATGCCTGCATAAAACCCTTTTGTAAATAGATTAACCGCTGGACCGACTGGCTCTGTCGAGTCAACCATGATGACGTCGTATTCGTTTTCGCTTTGCGCAATGTGCATAAAACCGTCGTCCACTTTCACTTCAACACGTGGATCGTCTAATTGCCCAGCGATTTCTGGCAAATACTTTTTCGAATACTCGATAACTTTTCCGTCAATTTCAACAAGCGTCGCTTTTTTCACGCTCGGATGCTTTAACACCTCGCGAATGACGCCGCCGTCTCCACCGCCAACAACAAGAACGTTTTCTGGATTCGGATGCGTAAATAGCGGAACGTGCGCAACCATTTCATGATAGACGAACTCATCTTTTTGCGTTGTCATCACCATTCCGTCTAAAATAAGCATGTTCCCGAATTCTTCTGTTTCGACCATATCGAGCTTTTGGAATTCCGTTTGCTCTGTATGTAAAGTGCGTTTAATTCGTGCTGTAATCCCAAAGTTGTCCGTCTGTTTTTCAGTAAACCAAAGTTCCATATTGAACACCCTTTCGTCAATAATGCACCGCTTATCATGCCCAAAAAATAAAATGCTAAACATGAAAAAGTATAGAGCAATCTAGCAAAATTTCAAGTAAAAATTGCTAGAAAACGTTTAAAAAAATAAAAATGTTTTCATACTAATTTTAAACGTAAAAAATGAGGTGATGGCTATGGAGATGATTGCCATCGAACGATGGAAACGAACGTTTAAATATATGCGGCTATTTCTTTGGCTCGCTTTTATTAGCAGCTTATTATGCACGCTCACGATCGCAGGGCTCATTATATTTGCCAAATGGCAAGGTCCTCCCCCTTTAGCCGTTCCGCAATCAACGATTTTTTATGCAGAAGATGGCACAAAAATTGGCGAAAACCATTACGGCGGAAAAAGATATTGGATTAAATTATCCGACATGTCGCAACATGCCATTGATGCAACGATTGCGATAGAAGACCGAAAATTTTTTGACCATTACGGGTTCGATTTGAAACGAATTGCCGGGGCGATCATCGCAGATATTAAAGCAATGGCGAAAGTGCAAGGGGCAAGCACGATTACGCAACAATATGCACGCAATTTATTTTTAAGCTACGAAAAGACGTGGTGGCGCAAAATACAAGAAGCGCTATATACGATTCGACTAGAAGCAAACTACGAGAAAAATGACATTTTAGAAGGGTATTTAAATACGATTTACTACGGACATGGCGTATACGGAATTGAGGCAGCCGCAAATTTTTATTTCGGAAAATCCGCCCGTGAATTGACGGTGGCGGAAGCGGCGATGCTTGCCGGCATTCCGAAAGGACCGAGCTACTATTCTCCGCTTGTCGATATGGAGCGCGCAAAAAAGCGCCAGCGCATCGTTTTGCAAGCGATGGTTGAGACGAATGTTTTGTCAAAAGAAGAAGCAAAACAAGCTGCGAACGAGCCGCTTCATTTCTCAAACGGCGAGCAAATGAAAACAAAAACAATTGCCCCATATTTCCAAGACGCCGTTAAACATATGTTAAAAACGGTGCTTGGGCTCGATGAAGAAACGATTGAAATGGGCGGATTGCGCGTATACACAACGCTCGATATCAACATGCAAGCAATCGCAGAGGAAAAAATAAAAGAAACGATTCATTCGCAATCAAACATTCAAGTAGCCCTTGTCGCGATGGAGCCAAAAACAGGCGAAGTAAAGGCGCTCGTCGGAGGACGAGACTATGAAAAAAGTCCATTTAATCGCGCGACACAAGCAGAACGCCAACCCGGCTCAACGTTTAAGCCGTTTTTATATTATGTCGCCCTCCAACACGGATTTACACCATCGACGCTATTGCGCAGCGAGGCAACGACGTTTACGCTAGAAGACGGCTCGACGTATACACCGCGCAACTTTAACAACTACTACGCGAACGATACGATTACGCTTGCCCAAGCCATTGCCCTTTCAGATAACGTATACGCCGTAAAAACGCATTTGTTACTCGGACAAGAAAAACTCGTTTCCATCGCAAAACAACTCGGCATTACAAGCAAACTAAAACAAGTGCCGTCGCTTGCCCTCGGCACATCGCCCGTTAAAGTTATTGATATGGCGCGCGCCTACAGCACGATCGCCAACGGCGGAAAAAAAGTCGAGCCGATATTTATAAAAAAAGTGACAAACTACGAAGGAAAAGTGCTATACGAACAACGGCGAAGCGATGAACAAATACTCGACCCAGCGCTTGCTTTTGTGACGACGCACTTAATGACAGGCATGTTTGACCCAACGTTAAACGACTATGCTTCTGTGACAGGACAATCGATCATTTCCCGCATGACTCGCCCGTATGCTGGAAAATCAGGGACGACGAAAACAGATAGTTGGATGATCGGTTATACGCCGCAGCTCGTCACAGCCGTTTGGACGGGATATGACCGCGATGAAACGATTGATCGCACAGATGAAAAACAATACGCGAAGCATATTTGGGTCAATTTTATGGAGGATAGTTTACGCGCAAGAAAGGTCGCGACATTCGAACCGCCAGAAGGAGTCGTTGGCGTATATGTCGATCCTCATAGCGGCAAACTTGCGACAACCGCTTGTCCGACAAAGCGATTGACATATTACGTCGTCGGCACCGAACCGACCGACTACTGCAAAGACCACCCAGCTGAAAAGAAAAAGAAGAAAAAACAAAAAGAAAAAGATTCGTGGTTTAAACGGCTGTTCGATTGGTTTTAAACATAAACGCCCAAGCTCATATGCTTGGGCGTTTATGTGTCCTAGTTTTATCATGTGTTACATTTGTACCTTTAGTTTACTCCTTTTCCCACTCAACGACAAGTATAGACCTGTTTTCGTTCACAAAACCGTCACATTTTATCCATGATTTTGAAGTTGTCGTTTTAACTCCTCGCTCGAACGGTCCCACATGTCGCGGTTATGCTGCTGTAAAAATGAAACTAATACTTCTTTTGACCGCTCATCCATATGGTCAACAATAATATGGCGCTTTAACGATTTGTCCATGCGATTGACGTGCTCAGGAAGCGATTTATACCCGCGGCGCGCTTCGCGATCAACCGTCATTTCGCACGCTGTTACCCCCGCATAATACGCCCCTTCCTCCGCCTGATCGACCGTCACCCATACGAGCCAATACGGCTTGCCGTTTGGTACTTCATCGCGGTTTGGCGTAAATTTAATTCCTTTTTCAACGGAGCTGCGCGCATGCATCGCTCCCATATCAATAAACGCCTCGCCAGCTTCGACATCAATAATGACTGGCGAAACGTTCGCGAGACTGAGTACCCCTGTCCCGAACGTTCCGTGCACTTTCGGCTCTTTTTTAATAATATTAAACATCGGCTTTTTTTTCTCTTCCACGATCGTTCATCCTTTCATTATAAAATAAGCGTTGAAAATATACTTTGTAGCCATTGAGCAACGGATGGAATGGCGATTTGAAAAATCGGCTGAATTGTATATCGATCTAACGGCGTAAAAATAAGAATTAAAAAGATGAGCGCCCCGTAATTTTCAAATTGCGTCATTTTCGCGCGCACATGCATCGGCGCCAAGTCTTCGACGATGCGATATCCATCAAGCGGTGGAAACGGCAATAAGTTAAAAACGAACAATAAAATATTCAGTCCGATATAAATTTCAAAAAACTGATACAATCCGTCACGAAACCATATCGGAATAAAATCAAATACACCGATGCGAATCATCGCATACCATAAAGCGAAACCGATAGCCGCAAGCAACAAGTTGCTGAGCGGACCGGCGACAGAAACGAGAATGCCGGCTAAACGCGGGTGACGAAAATAACCGCGATTCACGGGTACCGGACGCGCCCAACCAAATCCGGCAATGAAAATAAGCAACGTTCCTAATATGTCTAAATGAGCAAGCGGCGACAACGTTAGCCTCCCTTGTTGTTTCGCTGTCGGGTCACCAAATTTATACGCTACGTATGCATGCGCAAACTCATGGACAGAAAACGCAATCGCAAGCGCCAATACGACATACGGTATTTCTCGAATTGGATATGCTAAAAATTGGTCCACGTTCCTTCTCCTTTTCAAACTTTTTTCATTTTTTGATTATTATACACGAAAAACGGGCGGAAGCACTACTGACAACGGTCGATGCGTGATATAATAACAGTTGTCGAATAAAGGAGAAAGGGGCGATGGCGATGCCATATGTAACAGTAAAAATGCTTGAAGGTCGCACAGAAGAACAAAAACGAGCGCTCGTGGAAAAAGTAACAGAAGCTGTTGCGGAAACAACAGGTGCACCAAAAGAAAAAATCGTCGTTTTTATTGAAGAAATGTCTAAAAATCATTATGCCATTGGCGGAAAGCGATTAAGCGACGAAAGCTGACAGGGGGCTGTCAGCTTTTTATGTACGCTTGTTCGCGTAACTGCTCGATATAACGATACGCTTCTTCTATTTCTTCTTCCGTATATCGTTGTTTACTTTTTAATGTAAATACTTTTTCTTTCACTTCATCTTTACTTAAA
Organism: Anoxybacillus ayderensis; assembly: GCF_013761015.1. Lineage (NCBI taxonomy): Bacteria > Bacillati > Bacillota > Bacilli > Caryophanales > Anoxybacillaceae > Anoxybacillus > Anoxybacillus ayderensis. Next base: position 96,817 of record NZ_JACDUV010000001.1, on the reverse strand, counting down.
TCTTCAAAGTATAGAATCGTAGAAACGAGCTCTAAAAATCTCGCGCTTTGTTCATTTAAACTGCGCAAACAAACATCTAAATCAGGCATGTCCAAATTGTAATGCGTTAAAAATTGCTCCCCTGCTTCCGTCAACGCATAACGATATTGATAATACCCACCTTTTTTCTCTTTCATTTCTTGCACAAAGCCGACGTTACATAGCTCTTCTATGCGCAAAGTCAACTCTTCCGAATACGGACCGTAAAAATGAAAATCAAATTTTTCGTAAAAAGGAAAGTTCATTTTTTTCGCAATGTAAATCATTTTTTGTAGCTTCTTTCGTCCAACAATTTCCCCGACTGCCGCTAACGCTTTCAACATTTTCGCATGCTCGAAAAGCAACGTCCCCATCTCCTATTCATATAAAAGTTGTTTTATTTTTTTCTTCACGTTTCGTTTTGTCGATAAGTCGTCAAGAAAATCTTGTGGAAAATATAGTTTATGATCGGTGCGACGTTTGCCTGAAATCGCATCAACGATCGTCGATTCCCGCGACAATTCGCGCAACTCCCCGCTCGGCATTAACAAATAAATCGGAAGCCTTTCCTCCTCTTCCCCCGGACGATAAAAGTCGTACGGAAGATCCGATGAGGAGTCAACGACTAAATAATAATCCGGATCAATGCCCGCTTTTTTAAACAACGTCGTCAGTTCCATCAACTTTTTCATTTCTTCATTCGTCGGTTGAAATTCGACGTATTTAAATAAATTGCGATTCATAAAACGGCGGCATAAATCGCTTAAAATCGCATCTCGTTCCTCTTGCCATTGTTGAAAATAAAATAATGTCACCGCCTCATCTAACTTTAAGTAGTCTTCTAGTTGCGAGTGTCCATGAAAAAGAGATTGGAAGTGAACAGGAGGTGTTTGAAATGTATAGCCTGTCAAATACAAATGTTTCGCACGATGCAAAATTTTCGTCAAAATGACTTCTGCACTGCGCGTCACGGGATGGAAATACACTTGCCAATACATTTGGTATCGGCTCATAATGTAGTCTTCTACTGCGTGCATGCCGCTTCGTTTAATGACGACTTGCTCCTCGCGTGGACGCATCACACGCAAAATGCGTTCCATATCAAAATGCCCGTAGCTGACGCCTGTATAATATGCATCGCGCAATAAATAGTCCATGCGATCCGCGTCGATTTGACTTGAAATAAGACTAACGACGAGCTTATTTTCATACGTCTTCGCAATGACTTCCGCAACCTTTTTCGGAAAGTCTAACGATACACGACGAAGTACCGCGTTTACTTCTGTATCGCCTAAAATAATCGCGCGCGTAAATTGTTCATGGTCAAGATGAAACACTTTTTCAAACGAATGGGAAAAAGGTCCATGTCCTAAATCATGCAAAAGCGCAGCACATAAACAAAGCAGCCGCTCGTTTTCATCCCAATCCGCACGACCAGCGAACACATCGTCAACGATGCGGCGCACGATCTCATATACGCCAAGCGAATGGTTAAAGCGGCTATGTTCCGCACCGTGAAACGTCAAATACGTCGTACCGAGCTGTTTAATGCGACGCAACCGTTGAAATTCTTTTGTACCAATTAAATCCCAAATGACTTTATCACGCACATGCACATACCGATGCACCGGATCTTTGAACACTTTCTCTTCGCTCAATTTTTCGTTGGGATACAATCGTTCTCCCTCTCTTCCGTTCATAACATAGCTTTATTATAGAGCGTTCTTTTAAAAAAACAAAGACTTCCTTCAATGATATGCACTAAAATCAAACAAAAAAGGCATTCCTTTCTCATAGAATGCCCCTTGATCGGTGACAGCCACCTTATTTTTTCAACTTCGCAGCAATTTTTTCGATTAACTCTTCTTCCGTCATCGCTGATACAGGTCGATTGTTGACGAACGCAAATACTTTTTTTCGACCTGGACCGCAATACGATTGGCAGCCAATTTCGATTGTTGCGTTCGGATCTAATTTTTTTAACCTTGGCAACAACGTTTTTAAATTCGTTGCTTGACAGTCGTCACAGACGCGAAATTCATTTTGCATACCGTCCTCACTCCTTTTCGCTAACGAGTATTCTAACGCGTATACGCGAACAATGCAAGCTGCATCTATTTCCTTTGAAAAATAGTATATATTTCTCGTTTTTTGGTGATTATGAAAGTAAAAGAATGCGAAAGGGGTTTTTTTCATGACAAAAAAACGACAAGATGCTTGGACTGAAGAAGAAGATTTATTGTTAGCTGAAACGGTGTTGCGCCACGTGCGCGAAGGGAGCACGCAATTAAATGCGTTTGAAGAAGTAGGCGATAAATTGAATCGTACGTCAGCGGCATGCGGGTTTCGCTGGAATGCGGTCGTTCGCCAACAATATGAAGAATCGTTACAAATGGCGAAAAAGTTCCGAAAACAACGGCAGCGTGCCCTTGGAAATAAACACGCATTGCGAAAGCGGCCGCTTTATACACCACCTGTTCCTTCGCTTGAAGAGTTAGGAATGGAACCGTTAGAAGTGCAAGCAAATGAATATGAACATGTCGAAACAAATCATTTAACGCTTGACCATGTTATTGCTTTTTTACACTCTTTAAAACAATCGTATATCGGACAAGAAACAGCGCTAGTGGAAAATAAACAACTGAAGATTGAGCTCGAACAACTACAACAACAATATAAACAACTAGAACAACAATTTACAAAACTTCAAAAAGAAAATGAAGAATTACGCGAGGATTACGGAACGATGGCACGCATCATTAACCGTGCAAGACAAATGGAAATTTCAGAGGATGAGTTTAAACCACCTATTTTCAAAATGGATCGTAACGGAAACTTAGAAAAAATCGAAAAGATTGCCGAGTAAAAAGCTGTCGCATCGGACAGCTTTTTTATTTCGGCAACATCGTCTCGTTTCGATCAATCATACGTTGAAAATACATGTTATACCGCTCCCATTCTTTTGGGGTGAGCGACGATGGCTCGAGCCTACTTCCAAGCGATTGGAGCGCTTCGTATAGGCGAATGATAAGCGTAGAAACTGTCATTTCTTTGCAGAGTAATTCACTAAGCGACGCCATCGTATGTGGAACAATCGTCGGATACGTAAACTTCGTTTGTTCTCCCGCAAGCGCGCGCTCATAAAACTGACGAATCCACTCCGCTCGTGTTGCGCCGCTTCCGTTTGCACATATATACACTTGCACAGCGACACCGCCTCGAATGCGGCGCTGTGAAATGCCCGCAAACTTTTTTCCATCAATGCTTAAATCAAAACTTCCTGGACAATACGAGCCAATAACTTCCCCCGCTTGCACGTGCGCTTCTGGCAACATGCGCGCAATGAGCGCGGCCATTGCCTCATACCCACGATCAATGTCAATTCCTTTTTTTGTATCAGGAAAAATAAGTGAAACGTTTAAAACCCCTTCATCTAATACGACCGCCAACCCACCAGAGTTGCGAACGATCGTACGCCAACCGTGCTCATGTAAGTAGGCGAGTCCTTTTTCAATGTACGGCAATTTCGTATCTTGAATGCCAAGCACAACGGTCTGATGATGGACCCATAAGCGAACGATCGGATGCGATTCACCGTTTCCAACCGATTCGCAAAGCGCATCATCAAACGCAAATGACTGCTTCGCATCAAACGATGGCCCAAGGGTTGTGTGGTCAATTATTCGCCACGTTTGTTGTCGCAACAATTCGCTCATTATTCCATCGCCGCAAGCGCCTGCGCTGCTGTGATGAGTGATAGCTTGTACACATCTTCGGCGTTACATCCGCGCGATAAATCGTTCACCGGTTGATTTAGTCCTTGTAAAATTGGACCGACCGCTTCAAAATTGCCGAGACGTTGTGCAATTTTATATCCGATATTTCCCGCTTCTAAGCTTGGGAAAATAAAGACGTTCGCATCGCCTTGAATGACAGAGTCTGGCGCTTTCTTTTTCGCCACAGACGGAACGAATGCGGCATCAAATTGAAACTCGCCATCGAGCGTTAACTCTGGGGCCATTTCTTTTGCGATGCGCACCGCTTCAATCACTTTTTCTGTTTCTGGCGATTTCGCCGATCCTTTCGTGGAGAAGCTAAGCATCGCTACACGTGGCTCAATATCAAACATTTTCGCTGTTTGTGCGCTCTCAATAGCGATTTCCGCTAAATCTTGGCTATCTGGAGCGATGTTAATGGCGCAATCAGCAAATACGTATTTCTCATCGCCGCGCACCATAATGAACACGCCAGACGTTTTGCGAATACCTGGCTTTGTTTTAATAATTTGTAACGCAGGGCGAACTGTATCCGCTGTCGAATGCGCGGCACCGCTCACAAGCCCATGCGCTTTCCCCATATACACAAGCATCGTACCGAAGTAATTTTCATCAAGTAAAATGTTGCGCGCATCTTCTTCCGTCACTTTTCCTTTGCGACGTTCAATAAACGCGGCAACCATTTCCTCCATTCCTTCGTACGTACGTGGATCGATGATTTCTACTTTCCCAAGCGTCAAACCAAGCTCTTTCGCTTTCTGGACGACAGCTTCTTGCTCGCCGATGACAATCGGATGCAATACATTTTCTGCCGCTAGACGTCCGACCGCTGTCAAAATACGTTCATCTAGTCCTTCCGGAAACACGATCGTTACATTTTTTCCTGCCACCTTTTGTTTTAAGGCTGCAAATAAATCACTCACGAAATGTTCCTCCTTAGTTTAAAAAAATTCGTCTATCTATTAGAATACTCTTATTGAGACGAAAAGCAATGAATTACACCATAAACGAAAATAGTCTTTTTTTTATAACAATTCTGTTTTTTATCTTGAGTGATATATAGCCTAAAAAGTGATATATTTGTTAAGGAACATGTACAAATAAAGGAGCGTTATTATATATGTCACAATGGATTCATCATATTGAACAATGGTTGCTTGAATTTGGCGTCATCGGTCTCGTTATCGTTTCGTTTACAGAATCTTCATTTTTTCCGATTCCGCCTGATGTGTTATTAATTCCGTTAAGCATTGCCCAGCCGGAGAAAGCGTTATGGTTTTCCTTTTTAACAACGGTCGCTTCCGTATTCGGTGCGCTGCTTGGATGGTACATTGGGAAAAAATTCGGCAGACCGATTTTGCGTTATTTTATCTCTGATGAAAAGATGGATAAAGTAGAACAATATTTTCAACAATACGGGGCAATGGCGATCGTTATCGCTGGTTTCACCCCGATTCCGTATAAAGTGTTCACTATTTTCTCCGGAATTTCTAACGTCAACATTCGCACGTTGCTTTTTTGGTCGTTCATCGGTCGTGGGGCGCGCTTTTTCGCAGAAGGGCTTATTATTTTCATGTTAGGCGCTCAAGCGAAAACATTTATTGAACAACATTTTACAACGATCACAATCGTTGGTGGCATTGTCATTATCATTGCTTTTCTTATTTACAAACGGTTCAAATAGTGCGTTTGGCATAAACGAAACACATATGATACAATTTCGGTAGTACATAACAAAAGGAGTGTTGGACATGAGCGAAGCAGCACAAACGCTAGACGGTTGGTATTGTCTGCATGATTTCCGCACGGTTGATTGGGCGGCTTGGAAAACGCTCACAAATGAAGAGCGCCAAGAAGCAATACAAGAGTTTTTCACATTAGTGGAAAAATGGGAAAAAACAGAAGCGGCAAATGAAGGCAGCCATGCGATTTACACCATTATGGGGCAAAAAGCAGATTTGATGTTCATGCTTTTACGTCCAACGATGGAAGAGCTTCATGAAATTGAAACGGCAATCAATAAAACAAAGCTCGCTGAATATCTCGTACCTGCTTATTCATACGTCTCTGTCGTTGAATTAAGCAACTACTTGCCAGCAGAAGCAGGCGACCCGTACGAAAATCCAGAAGTGCGTCGCCGTTTATATCCGATCTTACCGAAAACAAACCATGTTTGCTTTTATCCGATGGACAAGCGCCGTCAAGGAAACGACAACTGGTACATGCTTCCGATGGAAGAGCGTCGCAATTTAATGCGTGCACACGGCATGACGGGAAGAAAATATGCTGGAAAAGTCGTACAAATCATTACCGGTTCGGTCGGCTTTGATGACTATGAATGGGGCGTCACGCTCTTTTCAAATGATGTACTTCAATTTAAAAAGCTTGTGTACGAAATGCGTTTCGATGAAGTGAGCGCACGTTTTGGTGAATTCGGCTCTTTCTTCGTCGGCAACATTTTACCGAAAGAAAAAATGGAACAGTTTTTACATGTGTAGGCCTCCGATTTGGAGGTCTTTTTTTATCATCTCTTTCATACATATAACAATGACGACTTTCCTCACATTTTCGTATGTCTCATCATAGGCTAATAGCGATTTTCATAAAGTGAGGTGAAGGGATGGCTGTTATTGCGTATACAGAAGAAGATGTCAAATTGCTTGCCCGTCTTATGCGCGCAGAGGCAGAGGAAGACGGACAGCTCGGTATGTTGATGGTTGGAAACGTTGGAGTGAACCGTGTGCGCGCAAACTGTTTAGACTTTGAAGGGCTTCGTACCATTCGTCAAATGGTATTTCAAAGCCCTGGAGGATTTGAAGCAGTACAAAAAGGGTATTTTTATCAACGGGCGCGTGAAGAAGACATTCGTCTTGCCCGCCGCGTCATCCGCGGGGAACGTTTTCATCCCGCAACGAATTCGCTTTGGTTTTTCCGGCCAGATGGCAGTTGCCCACCGCAATGGTTTAATCAATGGAATGCCGGACGTTTTAAGGCACATTGTTTTTATGCACCGACGAGTTCTAATTGTCCACGCGTATATTAAAAGGAGGGGTTTCAATGAGTGATGAACGTCAACAAATGCCATATTATTCGTATCCGTACTACTATCCATACCAAATGCCGACATATCCGTTTGGCTTGCCTACACCAACATTTACACCACAAACAGGGGCGATGCAAACGCCGACAACGGCCAGTCAGCCGCTTCCTGGCATGCTTCCGATCGAAGAATCGTACATTGAAAACATTTTGCGCTTAAACAAAGGGAAAATTGCGACCGTTTATATGACGTTTGAAAACAATCGTGAATGGAACGCGAAAATTTTCCGCGGTGTCATTGAAGCAGCTGGTCGCGATCATCTCATTTTAAGCGATCCGCAAACAGGAATGCGTTATTTATTGCCAATGATTTATCTCGACTATGTGACATTCGATGAAGAAATTAATTATGAATACCCATTTGCATCTGGTGTCGGATTAAGCACATATGCTCCACGTTAAAAACGAGGCGTCCACAGCGCCTCGTTTTACATTTGTTTTATCGCGATATATGCTAAAAATAGCCACGCAACGATGAACGATACGCCCCCAAACGGCGTAATCGCCCCGAGTATTTTTATTTGCGTTAAGCTTAGTACGTATAAACTACCTGAAAATAAAACGATTCCTGCAAGCATAAACCAACCAACAGGCGTCACTTGGGGCCATTTTGTTGCCAGCAGCGCAACGAGAAACAAACCAATCGTATGGAACATTTGATATTGAACAGCTTTTTGCCACGTGTCTATATATCGATCTGGAATTCTTCCTTCCAACACATGCGCCCCGAACGCCCCTAGCGCCACACATAATGCTGCACTAATTGAAGCGATAATTGTAAATAGTTTCATGTTGTCCCCCTCCTAAAAATCAAGTAATGACGGTCCGTTCGCATCGACACCGATGTCTAATCGTTCGGTTGTTGCTGGTTGCGACAAAGTCACTTCCTGTTTGTTTGGTGATGGTTGTTGCAAAATAATGTCGCACAACGCGCGAACAGCATATATATGTTCACGCACCGCTTGCGGTGATGATGCTTGTTTTGCTTTTGCGATTTCTTCTTCTATTTTTGCGAATACATTTGTCACCGATATGTCCAAAACGTTTTCACTCCCTACTTCTTTTTCCTTTACAACAATGGTATCTTATACATAGCAACTTTTCAAATTGAAAACGCTTAAAAAAGGAGTGACAACAAATGAAACGGACATGGTGGAAAGAAGCCGTCGTATATCAAGTATATTGGCGCAGCTTTTTTGATTCAAACGGCGATGGATACGGTGATTTAGAAGGGCTTATTCAAAAGCTCGATTACATTCGCGACTTAGGGGTGGATGTCATTTGGCTCAATCCGTGCTATGAGTCGCCTGATAAAGATAACGGATACGACATTTCTGATTACTATCGCATCATGGACAAAGCAGGGGATATGGGGACGTTTGAACGCTTGTTGAACGAGGTGCATAAACGCGGAATGAAATTAATTATGGACCTTGTCGTGAACCATACATCCGATCAACATCCTTGGTTTCTTGAATCTCGTTCGTCAAAAGACAATCCGAAACGCGATTGGTACATATGGCGCGACAAACCGAATAACTGGCGCTCGTACTTTACTCCATCCGCATGGGAATATGATGAAAACACAGGACAATATTATTTCCATTCGTTTGCGGTAGAACAGCCAGATTTGAACTGGGAAAACAAAGAAGTTCGTGAAGAAATTTATAAAATGATGCGTTTTTGGTTAGATAAAGGGATCGACGGGTTCCGTTTAGACGCCATTGCCTTACTCGCAAAACCTGACGGATTCCCAGATGCCGAAAATCCGTATGACATTCGTTATTTAACAAACAATCCAGGCGTGCATGATTATTTAAAAGAAATGAATGAAAAAGTATTAAAACATTATGATATTTTCACCGTTGGAGAAGTCGCTTTCGTGTCGCCAGAGGAAGGATTAAAATATGTCGGGGAAGACCGAAATGAACTACATACTTTGTTCCACTTTGAAGTGTGCGACGAAATGCCGACATGGGACCCGATTCGTTTTAAACAAATTCAAAAACGTTGGTACGAAGGATTGTGGGGCAAAGGGTGGAACTCGCAGTTTTTAAACAATCACGACCATACGCGACAAGTGACGCGCTACGGAAACGATAAACAATTCCGCGTCGAATCAGCGAAATTGCTCGCTACGCTCGTGCATACGTTGCCTGGAACACCGTACATTTATCAAGGTGAAGAAATTGGCATGACTGGCGTCAAGTTTGACTCGATCGACGACTATAACGACATTGCGATGAAAAATAAATACGCAGAAGAAGTGGCAAAAGGTCGCGATCCGAAAGAAGTGCTTGAAAGCTTGCAGCTACTAAGCCGAGATAACTCGCGTACGCCAATGCAGTGGGATGATAGCGAACATGCTGGATTTACAACAGGAACACCTTGGCTAAAAGTGAATCCGAACTATAAAGAAATCAATGTAAAGCAAGCGTTAGCCGATCCGAACTCTGTATATTATTACTATAAAAAGCTCATTCAACTGCGCAAGCAACATCCAGTCATGGTGTACGGAACGTTCCGCGATTTTTCGGAAAATGATCCGTACATTTACGCCTACACGCGCGAGCTTGATGGCGTCCGCTGGCTCATCGTCTTAAACCATTGCGACAACGACAACGTATATGAGTTACCAGAAGAGCTTGCTTCCGCTCACCGCCATCTTTTGCTCGGCAATTATACAGATGTAAAAGAAGAAGGCACAACGCTTCATATGCGTCCGCACGAAGCGAGAATTTATGCATTACAATAAGCAGCCGATTCGGCTGCTTATTTTTGATTTACCGCCTGTTCAAACGACTCTAGCGCTCGTTTTTCACCGAATACGATCAGGACATCGCCAACGAAAAACCGCTCCTCTGGCGTTGGGTTACCAATCATGTTGTTTTGACGTTGAATCGCAATAATCGTCACACGAAAGCGCGTGCGCACCGCTTGATCGCGGACAGATGTCCCAACAAATGAAGAATGCGGCTCAATTGTCACTTCTTCAATCGCGTATTGCTCTGCATGGCCGTGAAAAATCGTATCGACATAATCGACACTGACAGGCTTTAACATCGTCATCGCCATACGTCGACCGCTCAAAAACGATGGGTTAATGACTTTATCAGCACCTGCACGACGCAACTTTTCCTCCGACTCCGGTCGCTCGGCGCGCGCGACAATTTGAATGTCGCGATTTAACCCTTTTGCTGTGAGGGAGATAAAGACGTTATCAGCATCAGAAGGCAGTGCTGCAACTAATCCTGCAGCTCGTTCAATACCTGCGGCAATCAACACGTCATCTTCTGTCGCATCCCCTTCGATGTACGGAATCGGATCATTCATTTCTTCCAGCCAATCTGTATTCCGTTCAATGACAACGACGGCTGTCCCGTTTTTGACAAGCTCGCGCACGACTTGCTCTCCGACGCGTCCGAACCCACACACAATAATGTGGTTTGTCATCGCTTCAATTTTCTTTTTCATTTTTCGCCTCCGAACCGTTTTTGAAAATTCTCCTTCCATCATCATCGACACGACTGCCCCTGTCGCATATGTCACAATGCTAATACCAACTGGAATAATGATGAGGGCAAACAGTTTGCCATAAAACGTTTGTGGCACTGTATCGCCATAGCCAACCGTTAAAATCGTAACAACTGTCAACCAAAGCGCATCAAAAAACGTTAATTGTTCCGAAAACATAAATCCGATCGTTCCTGCGATAATGGCGACAATCATCGCGATGACGGAAACGACGATCGAGCGCGATGAACTCATCCGTTTCTCCCCTTATGTTCTTTTTGTACAAACTTCATGCAAGGCACACCAGATGATTGCTTGACGACAATAGACGGCAACAGCACGCTTTTAAAACCGAATGCCCGACAACCACGCGGCATTTGCGCATCCCATGTCACATAAAAATGCTTGCATGCATAACAATTTACTCTCTCATTATATGTTTTCGATTTGCCAGTCAATTGGCTCTCTCCCTGTCTGTTGTAAAAAAGTATTCGTTTTTGAAAAAGGGCGGCTTCCGAAAAAGCCTCGTGCTGCAGAAAATGGACTCGGATGCGGCGCTTCAATGATATAATGATGCTCATTTGTGATGAGCTCTTTTTTCGCTTGCGCATGACGCCCCCATAAAATGAAAACAACGGGTTCACGCTTTTCATTCACAAGTTCAATGACGCGATCGGTAAAATGTTCCCACCCCTTTCCTTTATGCGAATTCGCCTCTCCACGTCGTACTGTCAATACTGTATTTAAAAGCAATACACCTTGCTTTGCCCATTTTAATAAGTAGCCGTTGTTTGGAATATAGCCCCCTAGGTCATCTTGTAACTCTTTAAAAATGTTTAATAACGATGGAGGCAAAGCGACGCCCGGTTTGACGGAAAAACTTAATCCATGCGCTTGATTTGGCCCATGGTACGGGTCTTGTCCTAAAATGACGACTTTTACGTTCGCATACGGGGTGTAATGAAGAGCGTTGAAAATGTCGTGCATATCAGGATAAATCGTTTTCGTTCGATATTCTTCTTTTAAAAATTGACGCAATTTCACATAATACGGTTTTTGAAACTCCTCTTGTAATAAAGGAGCCCAATCGTTTTTCAATATGCTCATCACCGCACTCCTTTCTAATGCAAAGGCTACCCTACTTTATAGGATAGCCTGTTTTTGCTTAAAATTGAATTTTTTCTTCTAAGAAGCTTTTTAATTCCGCAATTGGAATGCGCGTTTGTTCCATCGTATCGCGGTCGCGCACGGTAACCATGCCGTCCTGTTCTGAATCAAAATCATACGTAATACAGAACGGTGTTCCAATTTCATCTTGACGACGATATCGTTTTCCGATCGAACCGGACTCGTCGTAATCGACCATAAAGTGTTGTGAAAGTTGTTCAAAGATCGCACGCGCACCTTCTGATAACTTTTTCGATAGTGGCAATACAGCCGCTTTATATGGCGCTAATGCTGGGTGAAGGTGCATCACTGTGCGCGTCGTACCGTCTGCCAGTTGCTCTTCTTCATACGCATCGATCAAAAATGCGAGCGTGACGCGATCTGCCCCAAGTGAAGGCTCAATGCAGTACGGAATGAAACGTTCGTTCGTTTCTTGATCAAGGTAGTGGAAGTCTTCACCTGAATATTCCATATGGCGACGTAAATCGTAATCGGTACGCGATGCAATGCCCCATAGCTCGCCCCAACCAAACGGGAATTTATATTCAATATCTGTTGTGGCGTTGCTGTAGTGGGATAATTCGTCTTCCGAATGATCGCGCAAACGAATGTTTTCACGCTTCATACCAAGCGATAAAAGCCATTGCTCACAATATTGCTTCCAATAATCAAACCACTGTAATTCCTCGCCCGGCTTACAGAAAAACTCAAGCTCCATTTGTTCAAATTCACGTGTGCGGAACGTAAAGTTTCCTGGTGTAATTTCGTTTCGGAAGCTTTTTCCGATTTGCGCAATACCGAACGGCAATTTTTTGCGCATCGTTCGTTGTACGTTTTTAAAGTTTACAAAAATGCCTTGTGCTGTTTCAGGGCGAAGGTAAATTTCGTTTGCGCTCGACTCGGTCACACCTTGGAACGTTTTAAACATTAAGTTAAATTGACGAATGTTTGTAAAGTCGCGGCTGCCGCAATCTGGACAAGCAATGTCGTGCTCTTGAATGAGCTGCTCCATTTTTTCAAAAGGAAGCCCATCGACAACCATTTCAATCCCTTTCGCTTCCAGCGCGCTTTCAATTAACTTATCCGCCCGATGACGCGCTTTACATTGTTTACAGTCAATCATCGGATCGTTGAAGTTTCCTAAATGACCAGATGCTTCCCACGTGCGTGGGTTCATTAAAATGGCCGCATCTAACCCGACGTTGTACGGCGATTGTTGAACGAACTTTTTCCACCATGCACGCTTAATGTTATTTTTTAATTCTGTCCCTAACGGACCGTAATCCCACGTATTCGCTAATCCGCCATAAATTTCTGAACCTGGAAAAACAAAGCCGCGATGCTTCGCGTGTGCTACAATTTGATCCATCGTTACTGACATCGTCCATCCTCCTTAATAATAAAATGTAAACAAAAAACGCTCTCATCCTTAGGCCTTTCGCCTAGGGACGAGAGCGTAACTCCCGCGGTTCCACCCTAGTTGATGCATAACGCATCCACTTTTGCGTGAAGCAACTCCAGACTGCCGTTTCGCTAAGCGTCTTTACTAGGCTTCCACCACCCCTAGCTCGCTATAAAAGAACTCCCTTAGCTACTATCCATCTTTCATCGTTGCACCTGTATTTCATTTGGTTGATATTGTATCAAACCGCAATACGACAGTCAAGGGGAGAAGCAAAACCCGCTTTACATAAGCAGTAAAGCGGGTCAAAGTGAGTTAAGGGGTTGATTATATTAATTTCGAATTAAATAGTCAAACGCTCCTAAAGAAGCTGTTGCGCCTGAGCCCATGGAAATGATAATCTGTTTATATGCGCTATCTGTACAATCGCCAGCAGCGAAGACGCCAGGGACGTTTGTCGCTCCGCGCTTATCGACGATAATTTCGCCGAAGCGATTGCGCTCTACCGTTCCTTCTAACCATTCAGTATTCGGTACAAGTCCGATTTGCACGAATACACCTTGAAGTTCAATATGGTGCTCTTCGCCTGTTGCGCGATCAATATATGTGATACCATTCACTTTATCTGTGCCCGTAATTTCTTTCGTTTGCGCGTTTTTGATCACAGTAACGTTCGGTAAGCTGTATAAACGATCTTGCAATACAGCATCCGCTTTTAATTCTGGCGCAAATTCAAGCACCGTCACATGCTTAGCAATTCCCGCAAGGTCAATTGCTGCCTCGACGCCAGAGTTTCCACCACCAATGACCGCGACATGTTTTCCTTCAAATAGAGGGCCGTCACAATGTGGGCAGTAAGCGACGCCTTTATTTTTAAACTCCGCTTCGCCTGGGACACCGAGATTGCGCCAACGTGCACCTGTGGCGATAATGACCGCTTTGCTTTTTAAAATCGCCCCATTTTCAAGTTCTACTTCAATAAGGTCTTTCTTTTCTAGCCGTTTTGCACGCTGCAAGTTCATAATATCAACATTGTAATGTTTCACATGTTCCTCAAGGCTCGCAGCAAGCTTCGGACCTTCTGTATATTTCACGCTAATAAAGTTCTCAATGCCTAACGTATCTAAAATTTGACCGCCGAAGCGTTCAGCAACAATTCCTGTGCGAATGCCTTTACGCGCTGCATAAATGGCAGCTGTTGCACCGGCAGGTCCTCCACCGATGACGAGCACATCAAACGGATCTTTTTCCTCAAAAGTAGAAGCATCCGGCGTGCTTCCTAACTTCGCAAGAATTTCCTCGAGCGACATGCGACCGCTTACGAACGGTTCGCCGTTTAAAAAGACCGTTGGCACAGCCATAACATCTTTTTGCTCGACTTCTTCTTTAAATGCAGCCCCATCAATCATCGTATGTGAAACGTTCGGATTCAATACGCTCATGACGTTTAACGCTTGAACGACATCTGGGCAGTTATGGCACGTTAAGCTGACGTATGTTTCAAAACGATACGTCCCTTTTAAGTTTTTAATTTGTTCAATGACCGCTTGATCGACTTTCGGCGGTCTTCCACTCACTTGAAGTAATGCAAGCACGAGAGAAGTAAATTCATGTCCTAAAGGCACGCCCGCAAATACAACGCCTGTTTCTTCCCCAACGCGATTGACGCTAAAACTTGGTGTTCTTTCTAGCGTTGTTTTTTCTACTTTGATTTTCGATGACATCATCGCAAGTTCATCGACTAAAGCAAGCATATCGCGGGAAACTTCATCGTCTCCCGCGCTCACTTTTAACACAATGTCATTTTCCATCAATTGTAGATATTGGGCGAGCTGTGCTTTAATTTCAGCATCCAATATCATTTACGTAAGCCTCCTTAAATTTTACCTACAAGGTCAAGGCTTGGCTTTAATGTTTTTCCACCTTCTTGCCATTTTGCTGGGCATACTTCGCCAGGGTTGTTGCGCACGTATTGTGCTGCTTTAATTTTGTTTACGATTGTGCTTGCATCACGGCCGATGCCGTCAGCGTTAATTTCAACAGCTTGAATAACGCCGTCTGGATCGATAATGAACGTACCGCGTTGTGCAAGGCCTGTCTCTTCATCAAGCACTTCGAACATGCGTGATAATTTTTGAGAAGGGTCACCGATCATCACATATTCGATTTTGCTGATCGCTGGTGAATGGTCGTGCCATGCTTTATGCGTGAAATGTGTATCTGTTGAAACGGAGTATACTTCTACACCAAGCTCTTTTAATTTTGGATATTCGTTTTGTAAATCTTCTAATTCTGTTGGGCAAACGAACGTAAAGTCAGCTGGATAGAAGCAAACGACGCTCCATTTTCCTTTTAAGTTTTCTTCTGTTACCTCGATAAATTCACCGTTATGGTACGCCATCGCTTTAAATGGTTGTACTTGTTTTCCTACTAATGGCATTGTTAATCATCCTCCTACATCTTTTTTTGCATGTTAGTAGTATGCTTCAGCCATACGAAAAATATGACTGAAAACAAAATTAAATTATAACAATTATAATTCGATATAAATTATCATATAGGAATGTTTATTTGTCAAGTGAAAACTATACAACTGTTTTAGTTTTTCGCCATGTTTCTTTTTATTCCTTTTTCATAAACAAAAAAACAGAGCCTCCACAAAGACTCTGCTTTCTCATATAACAAAAGCAACGGCGAGTAAAACACACACATTACATAGTAGCGCAACGACAAATAGCCATGTTTGTTTTCCTTTTTTCTTTACCATATATTCCGCAAATACGGTCGTTCCAAAAGCGAAGCAAACAAAAGATAAAAACGAGCTGACGCGCCCATAAAATACGTGACGAGTAAGAAGCGGTGAAAACAAAAGCAAAAGAAATAATTGCTGAATGCTCCACCAATACATTTCAACTCTCCCCTAACAATGAATAAGATGAGCAAGACGGGAACGAAACGGTTCACCGTTCCATATGACTTCGCTCGTTGCTTGTCGCTTTTTTACTTCCGGTTCTGACAAAAGAAGCCAAAAGTTTTTTGTCGGTAAATCCCCGAGCTGATGTTTCTCACTTAATCGATTTAAATACATTTGTCTCGTTTCATTCATTTGCTTTGATAAATGATCGCCTTCATTTGAAAAAGCATAGAGGACGCTCGCTGTCGCTACACGTTTCACACGAAACTCGTTCGCCACGCGCAAAAAGAAATCCCAGTCCCAATAGTTATGAACGTACGGATCAAAATATCCAATTGTATCATGAATTGTACGCCGATACATGCTCCCTGAAGGAACATACGTCGAAAATGAACGCATCGCTTGTAAATCGAACTCATATGCAAATAAAAAGCGATCGGTCGGGATGCGCACTCCATTTTCAATACGATAATGAAAAATTTCTACGTCCGAATATACAAAATCGGCATCGTTCATATTAGCAATCATTCGCTCAATATGGCATGGCAATAGCAAATCGTCATCATCACAAAGCATAATAAAATCTTCTGTGGCGGTACGTACACCGAGATTACGAGCCTCGACATGACCAACATTTTCACGCAATTCAATGAGTTCAATAGAAAGCTCAGGATACGCATCGACAGCAGCTTGCACAGATGAGCCACCATCATTAACAATAATGACTTGCGTTGGTTTATACGTTTGTTTGCTTAACGACTCTAACAATTCTGCTAATGGAAGTAATCGGTTATATGTCGCGATAACTACGGAAACACCCAAAAGAAAATCCCCTTTCGAAAAAAGAAGCTACAATGATACCATTATAGCTTCTTTTCGTATGATTATGCGAGTTCTTGTTGTTTCGTTTCTTTGCCAAGGAAAAGAACAGCGAGCGCCCCGATGAAAATGGCGATACAAAAAATCGCAAAAATTATCGTGATTGATACTTTTTGTGCGACGAGATAGCCGACGAGAAGCGGTCCTAAAATACCTCCAATGCGTCCGAATGAAGCAGCCATGCCTGCTCCCGTCGCGCGAATGGCAGTTGGATATTGCTCTGGTGTATAGGCATAAAGCGCTCCCCATGCCCCAAGGTTGAAAAACGATAACAATGCCCCAAACGTCATTAACGCCGCAGCTGAGTCAGCATTTCCGAAGAAATAAGCACTTAATGCGGTACCAGTTAAATAAATGGTCAGTACTGCTTTTCGACCGATGCGTTCAATTAACCATGCGACGCTAAAATAACCCGGTAATTGCGCTAATGTCATAATGAGCACGTATTCAAAACTTTTAATTAAACTAAATCCTTTCATAACCATGACGCTCGGTAGCCATAAAAACATGCCGTAGTACGAGAAGACGACTGAAAACCATAAAATCCAAAGCATTGTCGTTTGTTTTGCGTACGGTTTTGCCCAAACGTCTGTTATATTTTTCCAAACGGAACGGCGCTCCGTTTTTGTCGCCATAAACTTTTTCGAATCTGGTAAGTTAATGCGCAAATAAATGGCATATAACGCTGGTACAGCTCCTAAAATAAGCGCCATTTGCCATCCATACGCTGGAATAACGAAAAATGAAATAAGCGCTGCTAGTAACCAACCGCCTGCCCAAAAGCTTTCCAATAAAACGACGACTTTGCCACGTTCATGTGCAGCAACGCTTTCCGATACGAGCGTTGACGCAACAGGCAGTTCGCCACCAAGTCCCATACCGATAAAAAAACGTAAAATTAAAAAGACCGTTAACGTTGTCGCAAGCGCTGATAGTCCGCTACCAATGGAAAATAATAAAAGCGTAATGATGAAAACTTGTTTTCGCCCAATGCGGTCAGCTAACAATCCAAAAACGAGCGCACCGACGGCCATGCCGATCGAATTGATACTTCCGATCCAACCCATTTGCTCGGCCGTTAAATTCCATTCCTTTTGCAATGCGGCAATAATAAACGAAAGCATCCCTACATCCATCGCATCAAACAACCAGCCAAGCCCGGCAACCCAAAGCAATTTGTTTCTTGATACGTCTTTACTCATGTCATCCCTCCGTTGTCAGCTGTCAAATGTCTTCCTCATGATTATATTTCCTTTTTTGTTATGTATCAATGCAAAAAGCGTCGGGAAAAACCGACGCTTATCGCAAGTCTTCTTTTGAAAACGCTCCAGGAAGAAGTTCTTTTACTGTTGTTTCTTGCATATCGCCTTTCATATTCGCTAAAATGACAGGCATATTTGGATCACATAATTCAACAATGACTTGACGGCATGCGCCACACGGCGGAACTGGTCGCTCCGTATCCGCAACAACGGCTAACATCGCATACTCATGATCGCCTTCGGAGTACGCCTTAAATAAAGCTGTACGCTCAGCGCAGTTGCATAAACCGTATGATGCGTTTTCGATGTTGCAGCCACCGTACACTTTTCCATCTTTCGTTAATAGTGCTGCTCCAACTTTAAACTTTGAATACGGAACGTACGCCCGCTCCCTCGCTTGTTTTGCCGCTTCAATTAACTGTTGTTTATTCATTGTTGATCATCCCTTCTTGGGCTGTTTAGTTAAAAAACGTCTTCATTAACCAATCGGCAACGACGCCACCTAAATATACGCCAAATACCCCCATCATTCCTGCCAATACAGGTGGAGCTGGCAATGGCAAACGTAAAAACTTAAACAAAATCCCGACAACAAGCCCAGCAAGTAAGCTAAGTAATACTTCTTTCATAGGTCAATGCCTCCATTAGTATGCTTCGTTTGAAGTCGTTCCTTCCATAATTGCTGGTCCAGAACTTGTACCGATGCGGTTTGCGCCTGCGTCAATCATCGCTTTCGCGTCCGCTGCGCTGCGCACGCCGCCAGATGCTTTTACGCCAACGTTTGGACCAACTGTTTTGCGCATTAATGCGACGTCTTCTACTGTTGCCCCACCGCTTGCGAATCCTGTTGATGTTTTAACGAAATCTGCACCAGCACGAACGGCAATTTCGCATGCACGCACTTTTTCTTCATCTGTCAACAACGCTGTTTCAATAATCACTTTTGTTAAAGCTTTTCCTTTTGCTGCATCGACAACGGCGCGAATGTCGCGCTCTACAAGCTCATCATCGCCGTCTTTTAACGCACCGATATTGATGACCATATCGACTTCTTGCGCACCGTTTTCAATCGCTTGTTTTGTTTCAAACGCTTTGACTTCTGGTGTTGTCGCTCCTAACGGAAAGCCGATGACTGTACACACTTTTACTTTCGTTCCTTGTAAACGTTCAGCAACGAATTTCACCCATGTCGGATTGACACATACAGACGCAAATTCATATTTTTTCGCTTCTTCCACTAATTTTTCAATTTGTGCTTTCGTTGTTTCCGGTTTTAATAACGTATGATCAATCATGCTAGCAATGTTCATCATTCATTCCTCCTTGTTTTTTAAATAAACATACCCGCAATGGATGCGCTTAACAATGAAGCAAGCATACCAGCAAGGACAGCTTTTAAGCCCATGCGCGCAATGTCGCTACGACGATTTGGCGCTAAGCTTCCTAATCCACCAAGTAAAATACCCATCGAAGAAATATTAGCAAATCCACATAGCGCAAAGCTAACGATCGCTACCGTTTTTGCAGATAAATCTGGAATTTGTGGCGCAAATGATGAATACGCAACAAATTCGTTTAAAATTAATTTTTGTCCGATAAATCCACCAGCTGTCACCGCTTCAGACCACGGTACACCGATCGCAAACGCAATAGGTGCAAAGAGGAATCCTAAAATGTTTTGAAGCGTCAAACCTTCGTAATTAAACAAACTGCCGATGCCGCTAAGCAACCCATTAATTAACGCAATCAGAGCGATAAACGCTAACAACATCGCACCGATATTTAACGCTAACTTCAAGCCGTCGCTTGCTCCGCGTGCAGCTGCATCAATGACGTTTGTTGATTCTTCGTCTTTTTCCATCTCAAAATGCTCATCTTCTTTAATCGGCTCTGTTTCAGGCACAATCATTTTCGCCATAACTAATCCTGCTGGCGCTGCCATGAAACTTGCCGCAAGTAAATATTCAAGCGGAACACCTAAAAGCGAGTAACCAACGAGCACAGAACCAGCAACAGACGCTAATCCACCCGTCATAACTGCAAACAATTCCGATTGTGTCATTTTAGACAAATACGGACGAATCACAAGAGGCGCTTCGGTTTGACCGACGAAAATGTTTGCCGCGGCTGACATGGACTCCGCTTTGCTCGTTCCGAGCAATTTCGCAAGCGGCCCACCAATCATTTTAATAATCCATTGCATCACACCAATATAGTAAAGAACAGAAATTAACGCGGAGAAGAAAATGACGACCGGCAACACTTGGAACGCAAACACAAATCCAATTCCTTTTGCCGCAAACATACCGCCAAACAAAAAGTTAATTCCTTCATTCGCATAGTTAATAATGCTTGTGACACCATTTGTCAACCACTGCAATGCTGCTTTCCCTGCTTCCCATTTTAAAACGATAAACGCGAAAGCGACTTGAATCGCGAGACCACCTAAAATCGTTCGCGGATTAATCGCTTTGCGATTGTTTGAAGAAAGAAAAGCGATCCCAAGGACAACGACAATACCGACAAGTCCCCAAACGATATTCATGTTGAACACTCCTATAAGTTGAATTTTGATTACGTAATCAATATAACAGGAAAACGAACATATGTAAACGTTAACATGAACAAATGTCAAAGAAAATTCATGGTTTCGCTAAATGTTTCTTCCTTTTTGCATAAATACATAAATAAAAGGGGGCTTTTTTCTTTTCCCCCATTTGTCTTTTTTTTATTCTTTTTCTAACAAACATTCGGCAGTGAATTGATCCGTCACTAATACGTTCGCATATTTTCCTTTTAACGCGCCGTATATGCCAGCGACTTTATGAATGCCTCCTGCAATGACAATCGAATATTCTTTCTTTTTGAGATCTTCTAACTCGATGCCGAGCGTACGCGCATTTAACTCTTCGCTACATAGCTTTCCATTTTGATCAAAAAAACGTGAACAAATGTCACCAGCAGCTTTTGAATAAATCGTTTGCAAATCTTCTTCTGTAAAATAACCAAGCTGGAACAATAGTGACTCTGATTTAATTGGTCCAATCGTAAATACAGCAATATTCGCTTGCCGACCGAGATCAAGAATTTTGCGAATGTGGCGGTCCGCCTCCATCGCCTGCTTAACAACGACATGATCCACGATTGCAGGTAGCGGCAAATGGTGCACCGTTGCATTGAAGGCGCTTCCAAACAAGTGTAAAATATCTGACGCAAACGTATTCGTTTCTGATAAACTAACGCCACCTTTTAATTGCACAACTTTCACGTCTTTGACATGTTTATGCTTTAGCTGTAATGCAACGTGATACAACGTTGTTCCCCACGTCACACCGATCACATCGCCGTCTTTGACGATCGAGCGTAAATATTCCGCGGCTTCTTTTCCTACATATTTTTTAATAATGCCATCTTGATGTTCAGGGACCGATACAACAATTGCTTTTTTTAGGTTGAACTTTTGTTCAAGCTGTTTCGCCAACTGTTGAATATCTTCGGCTGGATCGTTAATTTTAATTTCTACAATTCCTTCTTCTTTTGCTTGCTGTAGTAGGCGCGACACCGTCGGACGCGATACGCCAAGCTTTTTTGCAATGTCGTTTTGATTGTAGTCTAACAAATAATACAACTTTGCTGCTTCAACAACTTTTTTTAGCTTATCTTGCTCCATCGCTTCATCACCTTTTATTTATGAATGAAAAAGGAGCAACCTTCCATATTTGAAGGAATACTCCCTTTTCTTTCATCATACGAAAAAAACTGAACATTTGACAAGAAAAAGTTTTAACATAATTTCTATTATTTCGACCAACCTTCGCGTAAAATACGTTCGACTTCATCGCGTGTTGGCAACGCTGTCATTGCCCCTTTCGTCGATGCAGCTAACGCGCCAGAAACGCTCGCAAAGCGCGCCATTTGTTCAATTTCCGCAAGGGATAACGAATCGATTGTTCCTTCTCTTTCATGTAAGCAATACAGCATGCCAGAAACGAAAGCATCACCGGCTCCTGTCGTATCTACTGCCTGTACTTTGAGTGCCGGAGTAAATACCGACCCTTCTTTCGTAAACGTATAACTGCCATTTTCCCCTAGCGTGACGACAATGAGAGGAATATTGTATGGGGCGAGGGCATCGATACCTTTCCCAATATCTTTCTCCCCCGTAATAAACGTCAATTCCTCTTCAGAAATTTTAAGTACATCTGCCTCTTGTAACATTGACATAATCATTTCGCGAGCTTGTTGTTCACTTTCCCACAAACCGAGGCGTAAATTTGGGTCATATGAAACGATCATGCCGTTTTCTTTCGCTAGCATAACAGCCCGCTTTGTAGCGCTTCGTGCAGGTTCACTAATCAGTGAAATCGAGCCAAAATGAAGAATGCGATGAGTGCGAAATAACGACTCATCAATTTCTTCTTCGCATAAAAAGCGATCAGCGCTCGGGTTAATGTAAAAATCAAAGCTTCGCTCTCCATTTTCCGCTAACGTCACAAAAACGACACCTGTGCGAACATCATCACTAAATTGAAGGAAAGATGTGTTCACTCCGTATGCCTCAAGCGTTTCTTTTAGAAAAACGCCTAGCACATCGCGACCAACTTTCCCTAAAAACGTCGATGGAACACCAAGGCGTGCGACACCAACCGCAACATTTGCCGGCGCTCCCCCCGGACTTTTTTGATACGCCCGATTTGTCGCATCAAGTGGAATAAAATCAATTAACGCTTCACCAAGACTAATAATTCCTTTCTTCATCGTCATTCCCTCCCACTCCATCGTAATATGTACAATGATACAAATGCAATGCACAATATAAAACGTGCTACAATAATCGTAAAAAACAACGTAAGAAACGGAGTGGATGTCATGAATCCTTTTGCCACTCACTTTGAAAGTTTAGAGGAGTTTGCAGATCGTGTGAGCGAGTTATTACAATGTCCGATTACGATTGAAGATGCAAACCATCGCTTAATTGCTTATAGTGGACATGAGCATTACACCGATCCGGCTCGCACGGCGACAATCATCCATCGTCGCGTGCCAGAGCGGGTCATTAATAGTTTATGGCGTGAAGGGGTAATTCCAAAACTTTTGCAGAGCGAAGAGCCTGTTCGTGTCACAGAAATTTCAGAAGTAGGACTCGGCAATCGCATCGCCATTTCGATTTGGAAAAATAAAGAGGTGCTCGGGTTTATTTGGGCAATTGAAATGAATGAGCCGTGGACAGAGCAGCAGTTTCATTTGTTAAAACAAGCAGCGAAAGCAGCGAAAAATTTGTTGTCACAACTACAAATTCGCAAACATAAAAAAGAAGAGCGCATTCAAGAGTTTTTTTGGAAGCTATTAACGGGACACGTTTCTTCTCCTCATGACATCGTTGAACAATGCCATCAATTAAACGTGCATGTATATCCTTTTTTTTCTGTTGGCATTTTTCAATTTCAACAACAGATTCAAACGCAAGTGGAGCGGCAAATTGATTATTTATTAAAGACGACACAACAACTCGCTATTCCGCTTTATACGATCGACCATCAGCGGCTCATCGTGCTCGTCGCTCCAAGCTCGAACGTCTACGGGGAAGCGCACATTGAGCGATTTTTCCGCTCGTTTATGACGCAAATGAAAGAACGATTTCGCGTCGACATTATGATGGGGGCGTTCGGAAATGTGTATGAGTGCTACACAAAAATTGCAAAAAGTTATGAAGAAGCACAAACGGTATTAAAAATGAAACGCGCCTTTCCTCATCAACTTGCGAATATTCAAAGCTATCAACATCTTGGCATGTATCAATTTTTTGATTTGCTTTTTGAACAAAAACGACATGGGGATTTCCACAACGCCGCGCTCGAAAAGCTGAAGCAATACGATGCCCAACATCATACAAACTTAGTGGAGACGATTGAAACGTATCTTGACTGTGACAGCAACGTCAATGAAACGGCGAAAACGCTCAATATTCATCCGAATACACTCGCTTACCGTCTGAAGCGAATAAGTGAAATTGGAAACATTGACTTAAGCAATATGAGCGAAAAAGTAAAACTATATATCGATATGAAATTAGACAAATATCGGACAACATAGCTTTTGTGGAAATCCACAAAAGCTTGTTTTTTCTTTCTCTTTTCTAAACAAACAACAAATGATAAAAAACATTTATACTGTAGATAATAATGAAAGACAACATGAAAGGGGAAACAACACATGATTATTGGTGTTCCAAAGGAAATTAAAAATAATGAAAATCGTGTAGCGATTACACCAGCTGGCGTTATGTCATTCGTCAGCAATGGACATACTGTATTAATTGAGAAAAATGCAGGAATTGGAAGCGGTTTCACAGATGAAGCTTACGTTCAGGCAGGCGCACAAATCGTTGAACGCGCCGCAGATGTATGGGCGCAAGCGGATATGGTGATGAAAGTAAAAGAACCGCTACCAAGCGAGTATGAATACTTCCGTCCGGGATTAGTATTGTTCACATACTTACACCTCGCTGCTGAACCAGAATTAGCGCGTGCGCTAAAAGAAAAAGGTGTCATCGCCATCGCTTATGAAACGGTACAAGTTGGTCGTACGTTACCGCTTTTGACACCGATGAGCGAAGTAGCAGGACGCATGGCAGCACAAATTGGTGCTCAATTCCTTGAAAAAACAAAAGGCGGAAAAGGTATTCTTCTTTCCGGTGTTCCAGGCGTTAGCCGCGGAAAAGTAACGATCATTGGCGGCGGTGTCGTCGGAACGAACGCAGCAAAAGTGGCGATCGGCTTAGGTGCAAACGTCACGATTATCGACTTAAGCGCAGAACGTTTACGTGAACTTGACGATATTTTCGGAAGCCAAATTAATACGCTTATGTCTAACCCAATGAACATCGCACAAGCTGTTGCGGAGTCTGACCTTGTGATCGGTGCAGTATTAATTCCAGGAGCAAAAGCGCCAAAATTAGTGACAGAAGAAATGGTAAAAGCGATGCAACCAGGCTCGGTCATCGTTGACGTAGCGATCGACCAAGGCGGTATTGTTGAAACGAGCGACCATGTAACAACGCACGACAACCCAACATATGTGAAACACGGCGTCGTTCACTACGCAGTAGCGAACATGCCTGGAGCTGTGCCGCGCACATCAACACTTGCGCTCACAAACGTCACAATGCCATACGCACTACAAATTGCAAATAAAGGCGTACACAAAGCGGTCGCAGACAACCCTGCATTACGCCTTGGTGTAAACGTCGCAAACGGAGAAATCACATACGAAGCTGTCGCACGCGACCTCGGTTACGACTACGTTCCTGTCGAAGTGGCATTAGAGAAACAATTATTAGCATAAAAACGAAAGGTGTCCTGACACACGGGACACCTTTTTCTTATAACACTTTGGATAAAAATGACTTCGTTCGCTCATGTTGTGGTGCATCAAAAATTTGTTGTGGCGTTCCTTCCTCCACGATCACTCCACCGTCCATAAAGAGAACACGATCCCCGACTTCACGCGCAAATCCCATTTCATGCGTCACGACGACCATTGTCATTCCTTCTTTTGCTAGTTGTTTCATGACGGCAAGCACTTCCCCAACCATTTCTGGATCGAGCGCAGATGTTGGCTCATCAAATAACATAACTTTTGGCTCCATCGCAAGCGCACGAGCAATAGCGACACGCTGTGCCTGTCCACCAGATAATGAATCCGGATATACGTGTGCCTTATCTTGTAAGCCGACTTTCGCAAGCAGTTGCATCGCTTTTTCTGTCGCTTTTTCTTTCGACCATTTGCGCACTTTCATCGGGGCGAGTGTAATATTATTAAGCACCGTCATATGCGGAAATAAATTAAATCGTTGAAACACCATACCAACTTCTTCACGCACTTTATTTAAATCCGTTTTCGGATCTTTTAAATGAAATCCGTCAACGACGATATCCCCCTCATCAAAATCTTCAAGCAAGTTTAAACAACGTAAAAATGTCGACTTTCCTGAACCAGAAGGGCCGATAACGACAACCACTTCTTTTTCATGAATGTGCACATCAATTCCTTTTAACACTTGTAGCGATCCGAACGATTTTTTTAAATTTGTAACCCGAATCATGCGTCATACCTTCTTTCTAACCGATGTAGCAACTTGCTTAACGAGAGGGTAAGCACTAAGTAAATGAGCGCAACAGTTAAGTACGGTTCCCAAACGCGATAATATTGACCTTGCATCGCTCGTCCCCAATACATCAGTTCAGGCGCTGCAATAATTGCTGCAAGAGAAGAATCTTTAATGAGAACGATAAATTCATTGCCAAGCGGCGGAATCATTCGTTTAATGGCTTGTGGCAAAATGATGTAACGCATCGCTTGTACGTGCGTCATTCCAAGCGAACGAGCCGCTTCCATTTGACCGCGATCAATGGACTGGATGCCAGCACGGAAAATTTCCGCAATATACGCCGCTGCGTTTAAAGATAAAGAAATGGCGCCAGATACGAGCGGGTTCGGTTGAGCGGTAAAAATCGGCATCACGCCAAAATGAATAAGTAAAATTTGTACGAACAATGGCGTGCCACGGAAAAAATGGACGTACCAATCAAAAGGAAGACGAATGAGGCGGTTTCGAACCATTTTTCCGAGCCCAATGGCTAAACCGAGAATCGTCCCGAAAAAGATACCGACTAACGATAAGCCGATCGTCCATAACACCCCTTTTAAAAAAAACGGGGCATATTCAACAATGATATTGAAACGAAAATCCATCATCAATCACCTTTCCCTTTGTAAAAATTGCGTAACCTTAGCAGTTACGCAATTTTTACATCAACGTTATTGCTGTTGTTGTAATGATTCAATATTCGGTTCTGTACCAAACCATTTTTTATAAATTTCTGTGTACGTGCCATTTTCGATGACTTTTTTCAACGCTTCGTCTACTTTTTGTTTTAATTCGCTTCCTTTCGGGAACATAAAGCCGTAAAATTCAGATTCAAAATGTTCTGGATCCTCAAATGCTACAATTTTAGCATCTGGATTATTTTTTACGTATTCGTTCGCCACGGCATTATCTGTAACAACAGCTTCCACACCGCCGTTTAATAAGTCCATAATCGCAACGACCGTATTCTCAAACTTTTT
The DNA here is from genome assembly GCF_013761015.1 of Anoxybacillus ayderensis. NCBI lineage: Bacteria > Bacillati > Bacillota > Bacilli > Caryophanales > Anoxybacillaceae > Anoxybacillus > Anoxybacillus ayderensis. The sequence goes on along the minus strand of NZ_JACDUV010000001.1, from coordinate 69,658 downwards.
AATATTTTTATTCTCTTTTCCTAAAATCTTCTCAACCGCTTCTTGTCCAGTTGTACCATTTTGGACACCGACAACTTTTCCTTGTAAATCTTTCGCGCTTTTAATCGAACTTCCTTCTTTAACAAGAATCATATGTGTTGATTCAAAGTAAGGAATAGAAAAGTCATATGTTTTTTTTCGATCATCGTTAATTGTAATTCCTGAAACGGCCATATCCGCTGTTTTCCCTTGAATAGCCGCAAACAATGGATCCCAGCCGATGTTTTTTAATTCATATTCTAGTCCAGCTTCTTTCATGACAGCTTTTAATAAATCGACATCAAAGCCGACAATTTCCCCTTTATCCATGTATTCAAATGGGGCAAACGCCGCATCTGTGACGACAGTCACTTTCTTTTCTGTTGTCGCCGTTTTTTCTGTCGAACTACCGCATCCAACAAGCGCAAACATAAGCATAAAAACAAGCGTTGCAATCATTCCTTTTTTTATCATTGTTAATCCCCCTTACTATTTGTTGTAAAATAATAAATGCTTGTGTATAAACATGTTATGCCCCTCATGTTTCACATATTATCAGCTTTTTTGTTTTTATGCAACAAATTTTATAAAAATAATTTTTGGAAAAATCTTTATTTTAAAAAATGTTTTTGATCAACTTTTCACAAATTCGTCAATCCTCCCTTCTCCTCGTCTTGTCAAAAAGTAGTATTCTTTATATAGGGGATATTTTTTACTATTCCTTAACGAATGGGAGGAGATTATAATGGCGCTACTGACTGTACATGAAGCGTTAATGGACGCTTGGAGAACGTTTAAAGGTGAAAAATGGAAAGAAGAAATTGACGTTCGTGATTTTATTTTAAATAACGTAACCGTTTACACAGGGGATGAATCGTTTTTACAAGGTCCGACGGAAGCGACGAAAAAGCTTTGGGAACAAGTGATGGAACTTTCAAAACTAGAACGCGAAAGAGGCGGCGTTCTCAACATGGATACAGAAATCGTATCAACCATTACATCGCATGGACCTGGCTATTTGAATAAAGAACTTGAAAAAGTTGTTGGTTTTCAAACAGACGAACCGTTTAAACGGGCGCTTATGCCATTTGGCGGTATTCGCATGGCGGAGCAAGCATGCGAAGCTTACGGATATGAAGTAAGCGATGAAGTAAAGAAAATTTTTACGCAATATCGTAAAACGCATAACCAAGGCGTATTTGACGTATATACGGATGAAATGAAAGCAGCGCGCAAAGCAGGAATTATTACAGGACTTCCTGACGCATATGGACGCGGTCGCATTATCGGTGACTATCGTCGCGTTGCCTTATACGGTGTGGATCGCTTAATTGAAGAGAAGAAGAAAGATTTACGCAATACAGGTGCGCGTACAATGAGCGAAGACATCATTCGTCTTCGTGAAGAATTAACGGAACAAATTCGCGCTCTTCAAGAATTAAAAGAAATGGCTGCAAGCTACGGATACGATATTTCTAAACCGGCGCGCAACGCACATGAGGCGTTCCAATGGTTATATTTCGCTTACCTTGCGGCGATTAAAGAACAAAACGGTGCAGCCATGAGCTTAGGTCGCGTCTCTACATTTTTAGATATTTATATCGAGCGCGACTTGCAAGAAGGAACATTAACAGAACGCGAAGCGCAAGAGCTTGTTGACCATTTCGTCATGAAATTGCGTCTCGTCAAATTTGCAAGAACGCCAGAATACAATGAGCTATTTAGCGGCGACCCAACGTGGGTCACAGAGTCCATTGGCGGTGTCGCGATTGACGGTCGTCCGCTTGTGACGAAAAACTCATTCCGCTTCTTGCATACACTCGATAACTTAGGCCCGGCGCCAGAACCAAACTTAACGGTGCTTTGGTCAACACAGTTGCCAGAAGCGTTTAAGAAATATTGCGCGAAAATGTCGATTCAAACAAGCTCCATTCAATATGAAAATGACGATTTAATGCGACCTGAGTTCGGCGACGACTACGGCATCGCATGCTGCGTATCCGCGATGCGCATCGGCAAACAAATGCAATTTTTCGGCGCGCGTGCAAACCTTGCAAAAGCATTATTATACGCAATTAACGGCGGCGTGGATGAAAAATTAAAAGTGCAAATCGGCCCAGAGTTTGCGCCAATCACATCTGAATACTTAGACTACGATGAAGTGATGCGCAAATTTGACAACGTCATGGAATGGCTAGCAGAATTGTATATTAATACATTAAACGTCATCCATTACATGCATGATAAATATTGTTATGAACGAATCGAAATGGCGCTCCACGATACGCACATTTTGCGCACGATGGCAACTGGTATCGCTGGGTTGTCGGTTGTCGCTGACTCATTAAGTGCGATTAAATATGCGAAAGTAAAAACGATTCGTGATGAAAACGGCTTAGCTGTCGACTTTGAAATTGAAGGCGACTTTCCGAAATACGGAAATAACGATGATCGCGTTGATTCGATTGCGGTCGATATTGTTGAACGCTTTATGACAAAATTGCGCAAACATAAAACGTATCGCGATTCGAAACATACGACATCCATCTTAACGATCACATCAAACGTCGTATACGGTAAAAAGACAGGAAATACACCAGATGGTCGTCGCGCTGGTGAACCGTTCGCCCCTGGTGCGAATCCATTACACGGTCGCGATACAAAAGGAGCGCTTGCATCGTTAAGCTCTGTCGCAAAATTACCGTATGAATATGCATTAGACGGTATTTCGAACACGTTCTCGATCGTACCAAAAGCGCTCGGGAAAGATGAAGCGACACGCATTCAAAACCTTGTCGCGATTTTAGATGGCTATGCGCAAAAACGCGGTCATCATTTAAACGTCAACGTCTTTAACCGCGACACGTTGCTTGACGCGATGGAACATCCTGAAAAATATCCGCAATTGACTATTCGCGTATCAGGTTATGCGGTCAACTTTATTAAATTAACACGCGAACAACAAATTGACGTCATTAATCGGACGTTCCATGAAACAATGTAATGGAAGCTCCCACGCATCGTGGGAGCTTTCTACCTAGGAGGAAACAACATGAACGGATTTATTCATTCAATCGAATCGTGCGGAACGGTGGATGGTCCCGGCATTCGTTACGTCATTTTTACTCAAGGCTGTTTATTGCGCTGCCAATATTGCCACAACGCAGATACGTGGGAGATTGGCAAAGGAAAACAAATGTCTGTTGATGAAGTTATTGCTGATGCAAAGACGTACTTGCCTTTTATGCAAGCATCCGGCGGCGGAATAACGGTTAGTGGCGGAGAACCGCTTTTACAAATCGATTTTTTAATTGAGCTATTTCGCCGTTGTAAACAGCTTGGCATTCATACAACGATTGATTCGTCTGGCGGATGTTATACGACGGAAGCATCATTTCAAAAAAAATTAAATGAATTGCTTCAATACACAGATTTAATTTTGCTTGATTTAAAACATATTGATGAAAAAAAACATCGTAAACTAACAGGAAAAACGAATGAACATATTTTAGCGTTTGCACGTCTATTATCAGAACGAAACGTACCTGTCTGGATTCGCCATGTGCTCGTTCCGACCGTCACAGACGATGAAGAAGATTTACATCGCTTAGCTGACTTCATTCGTACGTTGCACAACGTCGAAAAAGTTGAAGTTCTTCCGTATCATCAACTCGGTGTATACAAATGGAAAGCACTTGGACTCACGTATCCACTTGAAGGCATCCCGACGCCATCAGAAGAACTTGTCGAAAAAGCAAAGGAAATATTAGGCGCAAAATAAGCTGGTCGTCATTGACCAGCTTTTTGCATAAATCGCTTTTTTAACTCGTCCCATGTCAATTGCGTTGTCCGTTGAACGAGCCAATCGGGAGACAGCGAAGCTAAATGCTCACCGATGCCGACGGAAAACATATTCGCCTGTTTGATCGCTTTCATTCCCGCTTCCCCGTCTTCAATAGCAATGCAATGAGATGGGTCGACACGAAGTTGTCTCGCAGCTGTTAAAAAAATTTCCGGATCTGGCTTCATGCGCGTAATCGTTTTGACATCCACAATGACATCGAAAAAAGAGCGCACGTTGAGCCGCTCGACAACGACACGTGCGTTTGAGCTTGACGACGCGAGCGCCATCGGGACACCGTCGCGCTGAATGTCGCAAAGAAGCTCCCTCATTCCCGGCAACACGTCACTTGACGACAATTGCTCGATCAACTCGCGATAATATTGACCGCGAAGGTCACCAAGAGCTCGTTTTTCTTCCTCCGACCATTCATGCGCCTTTTCACCGAGAAGCGTCTCAACCATCGCCTGTCTGCTCATCCCTTGTAGCTTTTGATTGAGCTGTCGATCAAACGGTACCCCAATTTCATCGGCGACACGTTTTGTCGCAATATAATACAGTTCAACAGTATCAGCAATGACGCCATCTAAATCAAAAATCACCGCTTCAATCATTGCGTCCTCCTATTTTACTTTCCACCATTTTTCTTAGCCGTGGGCTAAGCGAAAGCTTCATCCAATGTTCGTATATTTCTTTCTTTTCTGCTAGCGATAAATGATAACGCTCCCCTGCCACTTGTTTCGCCCGCTTCGTGATTTCATAAAGGGAAATCGCTGCCGCGACAGAAATATTAAAACTTTGCACAAATCCGTTCATCGGAATGATAAACTTTCCGTCCGCTAAAGCAAGCGCTTCTTCGGATACCCCACGATGCTCATTTCCGAACAAAAGCACCGTCGGTTTCGATACGTCAATTTGTTCAAGCGGAATCGTCCCTTCTCCGAGGTAGCTTGCATATACTTGGTAGCCTTTTTGTTGGAGATGGCGAATCGCCCGTTCAATCGATGAATGTTTATGCACCGTTAACCATTTGTCCGCATGTCGCGTCACCCATTTGTTCGGCTCAAACGGAGCCGCTCCGGTAACGACATGAACATCTTGAATGCCAAATGCCTCCGCTGAACGCAATACCGCTGCCTGATTGTGCGGGTCGTCTACCGCTTCCGTCAAAATAGTAATATACCTTGTTCGTGCACTTAGCACATCATACATGCGCTTTAACCGACTTGGCAAAATCATTTCCGCAAGCAACCGATTGTCATCATCCAACAATCCTTCTTCGATGTGTAGTTCTTCCTCTCTTGTCATTCGCATGCGAAAATTCTCCTTTCTACTCTTTGACGACATGTGCAGTTTTTCCATTTGTCAGCTTTAATAAATCTCGAACAGAAAGTTTCATTTGCATGCCAATTTTCCCTGCGCTCACAATGATTTGCTCGTGCGCAAGGGCGGATTCGTCAACATACGTGTCATACATCTTTTTCATTCCAATTGGCGAACAACCGCCACGCACATACCCTGTCATTTTTTCAATGTCTGCCACAGGCAACAGATGCACGCTTTTTTCTCCAACAACGGCCGCTGCTTTTTTTACATGCAACTCCGCTGCGACAGAGATGACGAATACGTAAAGTTGTCCGCTCGTCCCTTCTGTCACAAGCGTTTTATATACAATTTCTTCACGTTGCCCAATTTTTTTCGCAACCGATATTCCATCAATTTGCCCATCCGTATAGTCGTAAGTCAACAGTTCATATGGCACACGCGCGCGCTCAAGCATGCGCACAGCATTCGTCTTTGCTTGCTTCATGATCCGTCCCTCGCTTTCCTCTATTAGTGTACCATAAACAAAAAGAAGGGACATCCTTCATCGGACGTCCCTAATCATCTTACACTCCCTTATACGCTTGGCGATAAATGTCGGCAAGGTCGCTGACTAATGGCAATTTTGGATTAGCTGTTGTACATTGATCTTCGAAAGCTAATTCAGCAAGTTGGTCAACTTTGCTTTCGAATGCTTCTTTGCTGACGCCTGTTGCTGCGATGCTTAATGGCATGTCGAGTTCTTTTGCGAGCTTAATGACCGCTTGAACGAGGCTTTCTACTCCTTCTTCTGTCGTTCTTGCTGGCAAGCCGAGCAAGCGCGCAATTTGAGCATAACGTTCGTCAGCTACGAAATGTTCGTACTTCGGAAACGCTGTAAACTTCTTCGGTTTTTGCGCATTGTAACGAATGACATGCGGCATTAAAATCGTATTTGCCCGTCCGTGCGGAATATGGAATTCTGCACCAAGTTTATGCGCTAAACTATGGTTAATGCCTAAGAAGGCGTTCGCAAATGCCATCCCAGCAATGGTTGATGCGTTGTGCATTTTTTCGCGCGCTACTTCATCGTTGCCGTTTTTGTATGCGCGTGGCAAGTATTCAAAAACGAGCTGAATTGCTTTTAACGCTAATCCGTCTGTATAGTCGTTCGCCATGTTCGATACGTACGCCTCAATGGCATGCGTTAATACGTCCATACCTGTATCCGCTGTAATATGTTTTGGCATCGTCATAACAAATTGTGGGTCAACGATGGCGACATCTGGTGTTAACTCATAATCAGCAAGCGGATATTTGACGTTATTTTTCTTATCTGTAATGACCGCAAACGATGTCACTTCTGAACCTGTACCAGACGTTGTTGGAATCGCCACAAATTGCGCCTTTTGGCCGAGTTTTGGATATTTAAATACACGCTTACGAATATCTAAAAACTTTTGTTTTAACCCATTGAAGTCTGTATTCGGATGTTCATAGAACAACCACATCGCTTTCGCCGCGTCCATCGCCGAACCACCACCGAGAGCGATGATGACGTCTGGTTGGAACGCATGCATCATATCGGCACCTTTCATGACTGTTTCAATCGATGGATCCGGCTCAACTTCTGAGAAAATTTCGCAATGCACATAATCTGGGCGTTTGCGTAAATAGTACAACACTTTATCAACATAGCCGAGCTTCACCATGCCTGGGTCTGTAACGATAAAGGCACGCGAGATGTTTGGCATTTTCGCTAAATATTGTGTCGCATGTTTTTCAAAATAAATTTTTGGCGGAACTTTAAACCATTGCATGTTTACATTCCTTCTCGCTAATTTTTTAATGTTAATTAAATGTGTCGCCCCAACGTTTGTCGAAACAGAGTTGCCACCGAACGTACCGCAACCGAGCGTCAATGACGGAATGTATGCGTTGTAAATATCTCCGATCGCTCCTTGTGAAGATGGGGCGTTCGAAATGATCCGTCCTGCTTTCATTCGCTTACCGAATTCAAGAATGACTTCTTGATTTTCTGAATGAATGACAGCCGAGTGGCCAAGTCCACCGAATTCAAGCATTTCTTCTGCTCGTTTTAATCCTTCCTCTGTACTATTCACCTTATAGCACGCCAATACCGGGCTTAATTTTTCACGAGAAAGTGGCTCTTGCGGACCGACGCTTTTTAGTTCTGCCACAAGAATTTTCGTATCAACTGGCACATCAACGCCTGCCATTTTCGCAATTTCATATGCTGGTTTACCGACGATATTCGGATTGACTGCGCACGTATTTTCATTAATGACGAGCTTTTCAACTTTTTTCTTTTCTTCTTCATTTAAGAAATAACATTTGTTTGCGATCATCTCATTTTTCACAGCATCATAAATTTCTTTATCAATAATGACCGCTTGTTCAGATGCACAAATCATGCCGTTGTCAAACGTTTTTGATAGAATAAGATCGTTCACGGCACGTTTTATATTTGCGGTTTTCTCAATATAGCAAGGCACGTTACCAGGTCCAACCCCTAATGCTGGCTTTCCTGAGCTATATGCCGCTTTAACCATGCCTGCTCCACCTGTCGCAAGAATAAGCGAAACGCCAGGATGATGCATCAATTGTTGAGTCGCTTCGACAGAAGGCGTTTCGATCCATTGAATACAATGTTCTGGCGCGCCAGCTGCAATGGCTGCATCGCGTAAAATACGCGCTGCTTCACTGCTACATTTTTGCGCAGATGGGTGGAACGCAAAAATGATTGGGTTGCGCGTTTTAATTGAAATAAGCGCCTTAAACATCGTTGTTGATGTTGGGTTTGTTACCGGTGTAACCCCAGCAATCACCCCAACAGGCTCGGCAATTTCAATGATGCCTTCTTGTTCATTTTCTCGGATGACGCCAACCGTTTTATCGTATTTAATGTTATGGTAAATGTATTCTGTCGCAAAAATGTTTTTAATAATTTTATCTTCATACACGCCACGTTTTGTTTCTTCGATCGCTAATTTTGCTAAATACATATGCTTATCAAGTCCAGCTAACGCCATTTGCTTGACGATATGGTCAATCGCTTCTTGATCGTAATCACGAAATGCTTTTAACGCCTTTTGCGCATTCGCCACAAGGGTGTCGATCATTTTCGTAACTTCTTTCTTTTGGTCTAATACTTTTTCATCAACAGCCATATAAGACCCTCCTGTATTGTTCTTGTGAAATTTTTCACAAGTTAATTGAAAATAAAATTGTGATTGTTTTCACATTTTCATTATAGCGAAAGGAATTTCGTTCATGTGTGTCAACTTTGTGAAATGTTGAGCAAGTATGTTTTATAAGAGAACCGCTTCTTCATAAAGAAGGCGGTTACTCACATACTGGATTGCGCGGAATTTTCGTAAACGAAATATCGTTGTACATACGCGTATTTCGTTTGACAATGACAACATAGTTTACTGTCCATATATAAGACGGAATTTCTTGATCATCTTCAAACATCATCGCTTCAAATTCATCGCCAATCATTTCTTCAAATAGCTCTAGTGTATATGTTTCCGCATCTGTTGAAAAGTTTCTCCATTCGCATACAAGCATTGTTTGTCACCTCAACTTTTCTTTTGTTACCATCATTGTAACATTCTTTTCTCTATTATAGATTGTGAAATATTGAACAAATCATGAATATTACTTATTCGTCATATATGCTTGTTTCGGATGATTTGGTTGTTCTGGATACTTTAACCTCATTTTTCCTTCTGCTAATAACTTTCCTAAATAGTTGTTTCGTAAACCGTCTGGCGTTCGATCTAATAAATACGCTAATTGTTTTAACATTAACGGTCGATGAGCGCATAGTTGCAAAATGATTTCTTCCATTTTAGTCGGTGCAAGCCTTTTTTTCTTACGTGCAATTTCAGCAATGTTCCATAGCTCCTGATCGACATTTATTTCTTCTTCCTCATCCGATTTATTTACGGAGTCGAAAGAGATATTTACGGAGTTTTCGTCTTTATTTATGGAGCTATCCTTATTATTTATGGAGTTAAGCCCTTTGCTTACGGAGTTTAGCTCGCTATTTAAGGAGTTTTGTTCGATATTATAGGAGTTTTCGTCTTTATTTACGGAGTCCAATAATGGCACATCATCCGTCCAATCACTTACTGCCTCGATCTCCTCTATATGTTCGTGTCTTTCTGAGAAGGACACAATAGGCAATGTAACGACCGTTCGTTTTTGAAAATCATATTGCTCGACAGCAAGTTGCTGTAAACAAATCGTCTCTATCGTTTTTAAACCGACTCCAGCACGTTTACAAAATTGAATGTAAATAAACATTTTAAACATATTCGGATTGCGCAAATGGCTAATCCCGCCGCTATACGCTTGTTCTAAAGGAATGCCGAAAAGCCCAGGATTAGAAAATTGTATATATGATCGCTGCCGTTCAACAATAACGCCTCCATCACCGTTGTAATCGGCATGGACAATCGCGTTGATGAGCGCTTCATGCACAGCTTCTTTTTCAAATGTAGCTACATCTTTAAACTCGTTCATCACTTTAAAATAAAAATCATAAATATTTCCCGACCACGTTCCGTCTTGTGAAGTGAAACGATTTGTCCAATGCATATCATTGTCGTCATGTTCGCGATATTCTAAAAAGTATTGTGGTAAAACTTCTGTAATCATTCGCTCTTCGCTGAACATAAGGAGCCCTGCTAATGTGAGCCCTTCTTTGTTTGTATCTCGTATTTTTCCCCATGCCCCAATTTTATATAAAAAATCTTTCGTTTCTAACCCGTTCCACGGATGGTTTGGCTTTGCTTTTGCAAATTGTTCGCGATAATGACGAACAGATTCTAAATGCAATTCATTAAGCCCATAATGTTCTAACACCACGTTATCTTGTAAACGAATGTTTGCATCTTTATTCACTTTCGATCTCCCTCTTACGTTATGTTATAAAAACGTTTCGATACTCGTCTATTTCCATTTTATCATCTTTACAAATGTTCATCATAAACTTTTCGATTTGGGGAAAATTAAGAAAAACATGGTTATGGAGGAACAAAAACATGTCTTTACCAAAGTTATCACAATCGTATTGGCTACAAACAACAACGATTCCGTCTTTTCCATCTCTGACGCAACCGATTGAAACAGATGTAGCGATTATTGGTGGAGGAATAACAGGCATTACGACGGCTTATTTGCTCGCTAAACAAGGCGTGCGCGTCGCCGTCATCGAAGCAGATCGGCTATGTCACGGCACAACAGGGCATACGACTGCAAAAATGACTGCCCAGCATGATCTCATTTATCATGAACTGATAGCCCACTTCGGTGAAGATAGCGCTCGTCAATATTACGAAGCAAATAAAGAAGCGCTGCAATCGATTTTGCATATCGTAAAAGAACACGATATTCATTGCGACTTATCGGTAGAAGACGCATACGTGTATACGACTGAAGAAACGCAATTATATAAGCTTGAGGCGGAATGGAAAGCGTATGAAACGCTCGGCATCGACGGGGCATATGTCGATCAACTGTCGCTTCCTTTCTCCATCCAAGGTGCAGTCATGATGCGTAACCAAGCGCAATTTCATCCGCTCCATTATATAAAAACATTAGTGGAGCTTGCAGTAAAATACGGGGCATCTTTTTACGAACAAACTGTCGCACAACATATCGAGACAACGGGGCGGCCGATTGTACGAACGAAAAATGGAGCAACGATCACATGTGACACTGTTGTCATTTGTACCCACTTTCCGTTTTTTGACCCTGCTTTTTACTTTGCACGCTTGCATGCAGAGCGATCTTACGTCATTGCGGTCGAAGCTCATGAACGATTGCAAGGCATGTATTTGAGCGCAAATGAACCGAAGCGGTCGCTTCGCTGCACAACGATGGACGGCAAGCCGCTTCTTCTAATCGGTGGCGAGTCGCATAAAGTCGGACAAGGGATCAACATGATTCAACACTATGAAGCGTTACAATCATTTTGTGAACATACGTTCGGTTTATCACATGTGCTATATCGTTGGTCGGCGCAAGATCTCATCACGCTAGACAATCTTCCATACATCGGTCCGATTCGCACAAGTCTCCCGCACATTCTTGTCGCGACAGGATATCGAAAATGGGGGATGACGACAAGTATGGTCGCAGCTCGTCTTTTGACAGATTTAGCGTTACAAAAAGAACATCGTTACGCACATTTATTTACTCCGTCACGATTTATCGCTGACCCATCACTAAACAATTTGTTTACTGAGGGCATTGATGTCGCTAAACATTTTTTAACTGGAAAACTTGAATATGCTCTTCGTACTCCGCACGACATATCGAAAGGAGAAGGAGCCGTTGTCAATGTGGACGGAAAACGGGCAGGTGCCTACCGCGATGAACAAGGCACACTGTATGTCATCGATACGACATGTACACATATGGGTTGTGAACTCGAATGGAACAATAGCGAACGGTCATGGGACTGCCCGTGCCACGGTTCACGCTTCTGTTTTACTGGAAAAGTGCTAGAAGGACCAGCTATCGAACCACTTCAACAGCTTAAAGGGGATGAATGATGAACGGCATACAACAAACCGTCACGCACTCGCTCGATATGAACGAACAAACGTTGCGTGATTATTTTACAAAAACGCCTGATCTCATATATTGCCATCTATTTATTGGGGAACCAAAAAAGCGAGCGTTGCTTATTTATCTCAATACGCTCGTGGATAAAAACTCGATTAATAATAACATTATTGATCCGCTTTTATTTGAAACGAAACAAATTCACACGATCGCGGATATTCAACTGCCAATCGGCTCAAAATCATATACGACAAAATGGGAACATGTCATTCAACGAGTGTTTCAAGGGGAAACCGCACTATTTCTAGACGGTGACGACCACGTATTGCTTTTGGATACGCAAGGATGGCCGCAACGCGCCATTGCAGAACCGCAAGTGGAATCGTCGCTTAAAGGGTCGCACCAAGGTTTTATTGAAACGTGTGAAAAAAATATTGCGTTAATTCGTCGTTATTTGCCGCACCAACAATTAAAAATTGAAGAAACGACCGTCGGGAGACGCGGACATACCCCTGTCGTATTATTGTACTTAGAAGACATCGCCCATCCAGAAGTGCTGCAAGAGTTAAAAGATCGGATTGAACAAGTTGATGTCGATACGATCGTCAATACCGGGGAACTGATGCAACATATTGAAGATAATCCGTTTTCACCGTTTCCGCAATTTTTGTTGACGGAGCGACCAGATGCTGCGGTAAGCAACTTACTGCAAGGTCGCATCGTTATCGTTGTTGACCGCTCGCCTAGCGCCATGATCGGTCCGATGACGTTTATTACGTTTTTCCAAACCGTTGATGATTACAGTACACGTTGGATGATCGCCTCGTTTTTGCGACTTTTGCGGTTGCTTGCCTTTTTTATGGCGATTTTTTTACCGTCCGCTTACATTGCAGCACTTTCGTTTCATTACGAAATTATTCCGCTCAATTTATTGCTTACGGTTGCAGAGTCAAGAGAACGCGTCCCGCTTCCACCGATTTTAGAAGCCATTTTAATGGAACTTGCGATTGAAATGTTGCGTGAAGCGGGTTTGCGTTTACCTGCGCCAATTGGACAAACGGTCGGCATTGTTGGGGGTGTCGTCATTGGACAAGCGGCCGTTGAAGCCGGTATCGTCAGCAACATCATGGTCGTCATCGTCTCGTTAACAGCGATTGCATCGTTTATTATTCCAAACCCAGATATGTCCGAGTCGATTCGTTTATTGCGTTTTCCAATGATGATTGCTGCTTCTTTGTTTGGTTTAGTCGGAATGGTGATCGGATTCATGCTTATTATCGGCCATTTAATTTCATTAGAGTCGCTTGGCACACCTGCAGGGAGCCCGTTTGCTCCGGCACGGTTGCGCGATTGGAAAGATACACTTTTACGCTTCCCGCTTTGGATGATGCGCACGCGGCCATTATCCGCCCGCCCAACGCAACTGACGAGACAAAAAAAATTTCGCAAATAAGTGGTGCGTATGAAACGATATCAATTTAACGAAATAACAACGATGCAATATATTTTTCTTATTTCGGGTACACAAGTTGGCATCGGCATTTTATCACTTCCAGCCCAACTTGCCGATATCGCCAATACAGATGGATGGATCGCCATTGTCATCGGTTGGATCATTTCGATCATCGCCAGTACGATCATTATTAAAACGATGGAAAAGCATCAGCAAGATACGATTTTTGATCTTTCTCGTCGCTACTTCGGTCGTATATTTGGAACTTTGATCCATATCGCTTTTGTCGCTTACGCTTTATTAGCGTCAATCACCGTCGTTTTTACTGCCATTCATATTACACAAGTATGGATTTTACCAAACACACCGAACTATCTTATTATGATGTTATTTATGCTCCCTGGCTTTTTCATTACGAGAAATGGTGTGCGCATACTTGGTCGTTATGCTGAAGTTGTCTTTTATTTAACGCTTTGGATGCCTATTCTTATCGCTGTGCCGTTACAAAAGGGAACGATTTTGCATATGCTTCCTATTTTAAAAGAAGGATGGGCTCCGATTATTCAAGCGGTGAAAACGACGGTTTTATCTTTTTTAGGCTTTGAGTTAGCATTCGTGTTTTACCCGTTTTTAAAAGAAAAAAAGCATGCCGTAAAAGCGATGGTCATCGCCAACAGCATATCGGGCTTTACGTTTTTATTAATTACGATCACATGTTTTATTTTTTTTAGCCCAGATGAAACTCCTTCGCTTATTTGGCCGACGTTGTCGCTACTAAAAACGATTGAATTTTCGTTTATCGAACGATTTGAAGTGATTTTTTTATCGTTTTATTTGTTTGTTATGTCAACGACAGGTATCCCGTACATTTTTACAACTGTTTTCGGCATTAGTCAACTCATTGGCAAAAAAGATCATACGATTGTGCTACTCGTTGCCGTTTGTATATTTATTTTCACGTCCTTTTTATACACCCCACCTTTTTCCCATATTCAAATGATGGGATCGTGGTGGGAAAGATACGGTCTATGGGGAGCTTACTTTTTCCCTATCGGTTTATTTATTTACACCTCCATTGCACGATGGTTTCAAGGAGGGAAAAAGAAATGAAAAAGTGTATATATGCCATACTTTGCTTTTTTATAGCTACTGGATGTGGAATGAAAACACAACTTGACGAATTAACACTCGCATTGACGGTCGGTTTAGATGAGGGGAAAAATGGAAATTTACTCATTTACTCGATTAGCCCGGTATTTAATAAAGAAGCAAAAAACATTTACGAAGTCATTCGTACAGTTGGAATGACACCGCGCGACGGACGTTCAAAAGCAAACGCGTTTGCGTCTGGAAAAATTGTTGGTGGAAAAGCGCAAAACATTATCGTCAGTAAAACGCTCGCGAAAAAACACGACATGTTTTCCTATTTGGATGTGTTTTACCGCGATCCGAAAAACTCAACAACAGCGAATTTTATCGTTTTCGATGGCCCATTAAAAGATTTAATGTACGTTCGTCTCAACGATAAACCGCGTTTATCTGTCGCTATTCGCGATGTTATATTAACGGCCCATGCCGGCAAACAAACGACAAAAATTAATATGCTTGATTTTCGGCGTTTATCGCTCGATCGTGCCCAAACTTCATTTGCACCTATTTTAAAAGTGCATAAAGGCGACTTAATAGCGGGTGGCATTGCTTTATTTAATGAACAACGAAAATATGTCGGTAGCCTTTCCCAAAAAGAAAGTCCGTATTTTGCGATATTGAAAAAAAATGTTAAACCTGCTACATCGCTTACGTTTCAAACGAAAAAACAAAAAGAATATGTCAGCATTTCGGTTGAACATGGTGATTTTTCATATAAACCGTCATTTCGAAACGGGGCGTTCCATTTTGACGTTCGTATGAAGCTCGGCGTGATCGTCACTGAGTCAACAACATACATCGATATGAAAAAAGAAAAGAAAAAGGTCGAGAAATGGCTTGCAAAAGAAATACAAAAACAACTGGAATCCGTCGTTAAAAAAATGCAAAAATACGAAGTCGATCCAGTCGGATTTGGTTTGTATGCCCGCGCTTACGAATACAAACAGTTTCAAAAGGTAAAAAGCTGGCCAAAAGCATTCGCGAAAGCAAAGATCGATATTCATCCAACGGTTGAAATTATTAGCTACGGCGTTCTTCAATAAAAAGTTGCTGAATACAGACGGATCGTTCATAATGAATTTAAAAAATAGCTAAATGAGGTGGGAAAAACAATATGGACGATCGCGTCATCATTCGCTTTGACCATGTGACGAAACAGTACGATGATGATCTTCCTGTACTCGATGATGTCAGCTTTGAAATGGAGCGCGGCAAATTTTATACGCTTCTCGGTCCTTCCGGCTGCGGAAAAACGACCATTCTTCGTTTAGTCGCTGGTTTTATCGAACCGACGAAAGGCGATATTTATTTCCACGGAAAACGAATAAACCATGTTCCAGCAAATAAACGACAAGTAAATACGGTGTTCCAAGACTATGCGCTTTTTCCTCACTTAAACGTGTTTGAAAACGTTGCTTTTGGCTTGCGTATAAAAAAAATGCCAAAGGCAGACATTGAACGAAAAGTAAAAGAAGCGCTTCGTTTCGTCAACTTAGAAGGATACGAACAACGCGCCATTCATGAAATGTCGGGTGGACAACGGCAACGTGTCGCCATCGCCCGCGCGATCGTCAACGAACCAGACGTCCTTTTATTAGATGAACCGCTTTCTGCGCTCGATTTAAAGCTGAGAACAGAAATGCAATATGAGTTGCGCGAACTGCAACGAAGACTTGGCATTACATTTATTTTCGTCACTCACGATCAAGAAGAAGCGCTTGCGATGTCAGATGAAATTTTTGTGTTAAATAAAGGAAAGATTCAACAACGCGGTACACCAAAAGACATTTATGATGAGCCTGTCAACCGCTTTGTCGCTGATTTTATTGGGGAGTCAAACATCATTACGGGAACGATGATTGACGATTTTGTTGTGGAATTTGCAAATCAACAATTTACGTGCGTCGATCACGGATTTGCGAAAAACGAACAAGTGGATATTGTCATCCGACCTGAAGATTTAGAATTAACAACGGTTGAGCGAGGCAAATTGCGTGTACGCGTCGATTCCGTTTTATTTCGCGGCGTACATTATGAGCTTTGTTGTTATGATACGCATGGAAACGAGTGGCTCGTTCACTCAACAAAAAAGGCGGACATCGGGGAAGAAATTGGCCTTCATTTTGAACCAGAAGCGATCCATGTCATGAAGCAGGGCGGAGGGGAATAACATGCGCCGTTACGCTTATGCTATCCCATATTGGCTATGGATCGGATTGTTCGTCATTGCACCGATTATTCTTATTGTTTATTATTCGTTTTTCGATATTGAAGGCCATTTCTCGCTCGTTAACTATGAAACTTTTTTCACACCTGTGTATTTACGAATGACGTTCAATTCGTTTTGGTATGCCTTTTTAATTACAGCCATTTCGCTTCTTATCGCTTATCCAACCGCCTATTTGTTGACAAAAACGAAGCATAAGCAGCTCTGGTTGTTGCTTATTATTTTGCCGACATGGGTCAATTTATTGTTGAAAGCGTATGCTTTCCTCGGATTGTTCGGCACGTATGGCGCAGTGAACGCGCTATTTGAAGCACTTGGGATCGGCACGAAACAGTTATTGTTTACAGACTTTAGTTTTGTTTTCGTATCCGTCTATATTTTTATTCCGTTTATGATTTTGCCGATTTTTAATGCGCTTGAAAAATTGAATCCTTCGTTGATCGATGCAGCACGCGATTTAGGAGCGAGCGAATGGACGACATTTCGTCGCGTCATTTTTCCGCTTACGCTTGATGGCGTAAAAGCAGGGTGTCAAGCCGTGTTTATTCCGTCGCTTTCGCTCTTTATGTTGACGAGGTTGATCGCTGGAAACCGCGTCATTACGCTTGGTACAGCTGTTGAGCAACATTTTCTCGTGACGCAAAACTGGGGAATGGGTGCGACAATCGCTGTCTTTTTAATGATCGCCATGGCTAGTATAATGGCGTTGACAGGGAATAAAAAATGGGGGGTGAGACAATGAAAGTTTCTCGCCTCTACTTAGCGTTTGTGTTTTTCGTGTTATACATGCCTATTTTTTATTTAATTTACTATTCGTTTAATAGCGGCGGAACGATGCATCATTTTGAATCGTTTACGCTCGATTGGTATAAAGAAGTGTTTGACGATACACGCTTGCTTGTCATCGTGTTGCACACGATGATTATTGCATTAATATCGTCATCGCTAGCGACAATCATTGGCGTTTTCGGAGCAATTGCCATTTATTACGCAAAACATCGTTGGAAACAAACGTTGCTTACGTTAAATAACATCTTAATTGTCAGCCCTGACGTCATTATCGGGGCATCGTTTCTCATTTTATTTACGATCGCTGGCATTCAGCTCGGATTTACGTCCGTTCTCCTGTCGCATATTGCTTTCAGCATTCCGATTGTCGTGTTAATGGTGTTGCCCAAGCTACAAGAAATGAGCCCAACGCTAATTGATGCGGCACGCGATTTAGGGGCAAATGAATGGAACGTATTGACAAAAGTCGTTCTCCCGTACGTTACCCCTGGCATTTTCGCTGGTTTTTTCATGGCACTCACGTACTCGCTTGATGACTTTGCTGTTACGTTTTTCGTGACGGGAAACGGTTTTTCGACGTTGTCTGTTGAAATTTATTCGCGGGCACGACAAGGGATTTCGTTATCAGTCAATGCTTTATCTACCCTTCTTTTCTTATTTACGCTTTTCCTTGTCGTTGTGTATTACGTCATGACACAACGGGCTAGCGTCAAGGGGGGACAAAAATGAAAAAAGTAGTGTCGCTTTTTTTACTTGTTTGGCTCGTTGCTTTTAGCTTGCTTTATGTTACAAAAACAATCGAATCGTCTAAAGGGTATGGAGGAAATAATACCGTAACAATTTATAACTGGGGCGACTACATTGACCCCGCACTCATTAAAAAATTTGAAAAAGAAACAGGCTTAAAAGTCATTTACCAAACGTTTGATTCGAACGAAGCGATGATGACAAAAATTGCGCAAGGTGGCACGACATTTGACGTTGCTGTCCCTTCGGAGTACGCCATCAGCAAAATGAAAGAAGAAGGGTTGTTACTTCCCATCAATCATGCCAAAATCCCAAACTTACGCTATATTGATGAGCGTTTTCTTAACTTATCGTTTGATCCGGGCAATCAATATTCCATTCCTTACTTCTGGGGAACGGTCGGCATCGTCTACAACCGCGCCCTGCTTGGTGGGAAAGAAATTACAAGTTGGAACGATTTATGGGATCCGGCGTTTAAAAATCAAATTTTACTTGTCGATGGCGCGCGCGAAATTATAGGTATGGCGTTAAATAGTTTACATTATTCGCTCAATGATACGAACAAAACGCATTTACAACAAGCAAAACAAAAACTAGATGCCCTCACGCCAAACGTCAAAGCGATCGTCGGCGACGAAATTAAAATGCTTCTTGCGAACGAAGAAGCAGCGATCGGCATCGTCTGGTCAGGCGATGCGGCAGAAATTATGTGGGAAAATGAACGGCTCGATTATGTCATCCCAAAAGAAGGAACAAACTTATGGTTTGATAATATGGTCATTCCAAAGACGGCAAAAAACATTGAAGGTGCCCATCAATTTATTAATTTTATGCTTGATCCGAAAAATGCCGCCCAAAATGCCGAATACGTCGGCTACTCAACACCAAATAAAAAAGCGCTCGAATATTTGCCGAAGGAAATTGTTGAAGATGAGCGTTTTTACCCGAGCGAACAACTGGCAAACAAACTTGAAGTGTATGAAAACCTGGGGAAAAGCATGCTTGCATACTACAATGAATTGTTTTTACAGTTTAAAATGCATCGCAAATAAGAGGATGGCGAAAAGCTATCCTCTTATATTATTTTAGAAAATTTTTTATTTACTTAATATGTCTATTCGTTTAAAATTATGATTTGTGAATCCTCTTTATCACTATGGATTGGTTTCATGTAGAAAATACTGAAAATAAAAATTATTATTTTCGAAAATGGAAGGTGTCTCATTATGTCACAAAGTAAACAACAAATGGTTGACAGCGTTCCTCAACGTGGTTTTTTCGGCCATCCGAAAGGACTTTTTACGTTATTTTTTACTGAGTTTTGGGAACGTTTCTCTTACTATGGCATGCGTGCCATTCTCGTATTTTACATGTATTACGAAGTATCAAAAGGTGGGCTAGGGCTAGATGAAACAACTGCTTTAGCGATTATGTCCATTTACGGTTCACTCGTTTATATGTCTGGTATTATTGGCGGATGGTTTGCTGACCGATTGTTCGGAACGGCCAAATCTGTTTTTTACGGCGGGATTTTAATTATGCTCGGTCATATGGCTTTAGCGATTCCAGGAAGTGTCACAATGTTTTTCGTTTCAATGGTTTTAATCGTTCTTGGAACAGGATTGCTTAAGCCAAACGTTTCGAGCGTTGTTGGCGATTTATATGCTGAAGGGGATCACCGTCGCGATGCAGGATTTAGCATTTTTTATATGGGGATTAACCTTGGTGCATTTTTAGCTCCGCTCGTTGTTGGAACGGTTGGGATGAAATATAACTTCCATCTCGGTTTTGGGATTGCCGCGATCGGTATGTTTTTTGGCCTTCTCGTCTTTATCGGAACGAAAAAAAGAAATCTTGGTCTTGCGGGAACACATGTCCCAAATCCATTATCCGCAGATGAAAAGAAAAAAGTGTTTACATGGGGGACAATTGGCGCAACGGTCATCACCTTGCTCGTTTTCGTTGGCTCATGGACAAACGTATTAACAATTGATCTGTTTGTATCACTTGTCGGCATTTTCGGTATTGTCATTCCAACTATTTATTTCGTAGTTATGTATCGTAGTCCGAAAACGACAGATGTTGAGCGCTCACGCATTATCGCCTATATTCCACTATTTATTGCATCAGCCATGTTTTGGTCTATTCAAGAACAAGGTTCGACCATCTTAGCAACATATGCGGATAAACGAACGCAGTTACATTTTGCTGGTATTGATCTTTCGCCAGCTTGGTTCCAATCGTTGAACCCATTATTTGTCATTACATTTGCACCGATTTTTGCTTGGCTATGGGTGAAATTAGGGGATAAACAGCCGTCCATTCCAAAGAAATTTTCTTTAGCACTATTGTTTGCTGGTTTATCGTTTGTCGTCATTTTATTACCAGCTTATCTCGGCGGAAACGACTCATTAGTGAGCCCTCTTTGGCTCGTGCTAAGCTACTTAATCGTTGTGTTTGGCGAACTATGTTTATCGCCAGTCGGTTTATCAGCAACAACAAAGCTTGCTCCTGCAGCGTTTTCAGCACAGACGATGAGTTTATGGTTTTTATCAAGCGCAGCTGCCCAAGCCATTAACGCACAAATTGTGAAGTTTTATACACCTGAAACAGAAATGACTTATTTCGGAACAATCGGCGGAATCGCCATCGTCTTTAGTATCATTCTTTTCATCATCTCGCCAAAAATTGAAAGCTTTATGAAAGGGGTAAAATAAGCGGCGAAATGAAGCCGCTTATTTTATTTATGATACGGCTCACCGTTACATACTCAACGATAAACCCTCCTAATTTCCCAAATCGTTTAAATAATTATCTCACAAAGTTTGTGCTCATACATATCCTTTTTCCTTTAAAGAAATATATCTATCTACCCCCACTACAAGATGATCTAATAGATCAATACCAATGATTTTGCTAGCTTCACGTAACCTTTTAGTTACCTCTATATCTTCGCGGCTTGGTGTAGGATCACTGCTTGGATGATTATGAGCCACAATAATAGATGCTGAATTTGAAAGAATAGCGGGCTTTAGGACTTCTCTCGGATGGACAATACTAGCGTTTAGACTTCCCACATGGCATATGTTAATTGCTGTTGGTTGACTTTTTGTATCTAAACAAATAACCAGAAAATATTCCCGATCAACGTCAACTAAGAAACGCTTCACTAAATTGTAGGCATCCTCCGGTGATTTAATACGTCTTTCCGGATATAAAAAACTCTTTTCTCTAACTACCTTTAGACTGATGATATTTACTCTTTTTGCAGATTGTTGTTGCTTGTTTTCCATACCTAAATTAATTAATTCTAATTGTTCCTGTTTACAAACTGAGTAATTTCTCATTGGTCATACCTCCTATAAAATATGAGTAGTGCTTTTTTATTCAACAGTCCATGTTTAACTCCAAAACAAAATAAAAAGAGGATGAATCCTCATTAGAAGATTCATCCTCTTTTTCATTAAACATGAATTGTTTGGTTTTCTCGTTAAAATGTAGTACAACTGATTTTACACTTTTTTCAGGGTTTAACAATATCTCTTTTATAACCAGATGTAAGATAAACTTTTTCTTTTCATGATCCGCTTTATTCAGTATGTCGTTAAACTTAGCCATTAACCCGCTAACCAGCTCGTAGCCGATAGGTTGTGAATTATTTTGCTCTAACTTTTTCTTAATAGCTTCTTTTTCAGCTAAACTACTTTCTATGCTATTTGATATCTGCTTCAGTCTTTTGGATAAATCATCTTTTCCGATAACACCATCTTCATACAACTCAAACAGCTTACTCTTTTTATTTTCAAAACCAAACAAAGCTTTATCAATATGCTTTAGCTGATCTTCTAAAGGTTTTATGACTTCCTTTCGCTTCGTGTTCATATGGTCAACTATATCTCTTAAAACCGTCTTGTTGAAAAGTGTTTCTTTTATTTTATTAAAAACAAATTCTTCCACTACATCTACTCTCACTCCATTAGACCGACAAGCGGCTATCCCCTTGTTTCTCCATGCTCCACAATGGTAATATCTATGTAAGATATAACTCCCATCTTTTTGCTTTTTCTTAACCCGACCTGCTACCATTGAAGAACCGCATATTGGGCATTTTAATATTCCTGTCAAAGGATACGAGCCGCTGAAATTTCTAATTGGTTTGTGTGATCTTTGGCTGTAAAGTTTTTGAACTTTTTCCCATAATTCCGGAGTTATGATTGGTTCATGCTCTCCTTGAACAATAATAGGATTTTTATTGATTCCTTTTCTTCGTTTCTCACTCCAAATCTAAATTGGTGATTTTATACACTTGCTTGTTTAGCACCTTACGATACCTTTTACAATAATCCGCATACAATAGAAAAAAAGTACCTGATTTTCTGAAATACTGGCACCAGACTTTATCGTCTTCTAATGGTTCATAGACAATATCTTTTAGGAAAAGATTGGTGGCTATATTCTCCCTTTTTAAATCACTGATATTTTTAAATAGGGGATTTGAATAATAATCAATGCACTCTTTCGGATTAGAGAAAAACTCTTCAATTATAATATCTTCAAATGTAGTGTTACCAATAGGCTCATCTTCAAACTTATCCACCATTTTTAGTTCTTCTGAAGATAATGTTAACGAATAAATATATAATTGATGAAGTACATACTTTATTAAATACTTACTTACTTTTTCAGGATCTAGACTTAGTTGTGTACATATCTCTTCAAATTTAATTCCCATATTAATAGCTTTAATAATACTGCTGTAGTTTAAATTATCTGGTTCTATCTTATTAAATTCAAAACCTAAGAATTTATAAATCTCATTTCTAACCTTTGATGAAATCTTATTCATAAGCATGCCTTCTCTCATTCCATATACTTTTGATATGCAGTTTTAATGATTTTGCTGACAAGTTATTTTAATTTTGAATATGTTTATTTAGATATAGATCCCATAGTTCTGTCATACTTCGTAACTCGTTATCATAAATTGTATAATTATCTAAATATCCATGATTTTCAATCCTATTTATTCTGAGAATGTCTTCCTTTGACACCCAACCTAAAATTTTCCCGCTCCTTAAGTTATCAAATAATCTAACTGATACATAAATATCCTTCGCATTTTTCTGAAATTGCTCAACAAGTTCGAGTGTCCTTATATGAAACGGTTTTGTTCTCGTTTTTACATCAATAGTCGTACCATCAGGGAGAATAAAATCAAAAAGATCGGCTTCATCATATCTACTCTTGTCTTCCTCAAACTTAATTCTGTTTTCTAATAAAAATGTCTTAAAAATCTTTTCACCTAACTTGCCTTCATACATTTTTTGTTTCTTATTTGACAATCCCCCTTCATGGAAATCGTGTCGATTAGAAGTGTATCTTTTTGATAGCTCTGCATATTCAAGAGCTTCATTTACTAATTGATTGCTTAGATAATATATATCTTTTAAAATCATACTTCACACCCCTAACATTATAATTCCCATTTTAATATAAATGATGTACTATTTTCATATAAGTATGATTTATTAGGAGGGGAATTATGTCAGAAAATTTATGGTTATTATGCGAAGAAAGACCAAAAGAAGATGTAATAAAAACTATACTTGAAATATTTTATCAGGAGTATAATGGAAATTTAGAAGACAGGGACATCAAAATTATACCAAGGATCAGAAAAATTAAAAATAATATGTATTTTGATTTTATTTTTGATGTTGAAGGTATAGAATCTAGTTTAATTAAGAAGGTTTATATAAAAATTGCAAGATCTTCAAACAGATCCAGCTTTGTTGATTATCTAGTATTTCATCAGGAAAATGAGCCGATTCCTGGTGATTCAAACAATAATTTAATTTTTGCAATAGAGGAAACAAAAACAGGAGATAGCGATTCAAGAAATAGTGGGGTGTATCAAAGAGGCTCTAAATTTGTTTACTTAGATTTATATTTTAAAGATGATAGTGTTAAGAAGATAATGTTATATAATAATTCTATGAAAGACTCTGAATCTGCAAGTGATACAAATATTTTTGGAATAAAAATGCTAAGAACACTAGGTGTTGAAATTATTGGTAGAACTTTAGATGATCGATACGACCCCTTCACTTCAGTACAGGAACTGATAAAATTCAAAGAAAAAATGAGCGATCCTCCAGAAGGTAACGTTCCTATAAAAATAACAGAATTTGACGATAAAATAGAAATTTCGGCAAGGTTATCTAACCCGGTTGAAGCTTATAATATAGGTCATGACCCTAATATTGGTGCAGTTTCGCTTATAACAAGTACATTAAGAAAGTTAGGTACTGAAAAACGTATTATTATTACAAATCATGGCGTCTCACAGGAATATCTTAATAAAACTAGGGGCAACAAACTCTTAAGAATAATAACATCTCCAGAAATAAATGCAACTTTAGATGGTCTAAAGATTTCTCCTTTAAATGATCTTCAGGGAGATTATTGGACATATGAGGATTCTTCTGAAAAAATGGTGTCCATCTTCTTACATCTACAGGCAATTTCCAAAGGGAAAAAACATCTTTATGAAAACCATGCTGGAAGCGAAAGAGGATACTTCTTTAATTCGTCTGGAGAAGAAGTACCAGTTCCTAAAACTGTTGACCCTGATTTAATAAATGATGTAGATTGTGAATTAAGAGAGAATTTTAAAGATAGTAAAGGGAGAGTAAAAATACCTATCCCAGATTTAGTATTAGCAGATAACGAAGCAATTTCTAATATTTTATTGCTAGAGGCAAAAAAGGAAGAAAAAGTTCTTGAAGGGTTAAGCACACTAAAATCGTATGACATATTTAAAAGTGCTGTTCTTCAAAAAAGTGGTTATGATTTAGACAGTATTAAAGTTGATCGCTATGTAATCTTATTTGGTGGTGTTAGTTCTGAGATAGAAAACCTTGACAAAAAAGTGCTATTACAATTGTGCAGTGATGGAAAAATAATTTTGAATGAAAATGCGCCTGAATGGATAAAAGAAATTTTTAAATAAATTTATAGCCCCTTTACCTTATTAGGTAAAGGGGCTATTTTAAATCATTGGGATTATAAATTTTATCGTAAAAAGATTTAATTATTTCATTATTATTTAGGTCACTATGTCCCCTTTTAATAAAATCTTTAAAATCAGGATTCTGAAATGAGATTTAGTATACCAGTCTACCTCTTGTTTATAAAAAAAGATAGTTTCTCCACCAATTCCTTCTCCTATAAAATCATTCCTCCCAATTATTCCCCAAATTATTTCACATGAAATTCGGTGATTTAACTACTATCAATTATGTTAAAATAACATTAAGAACGTCTAGGGAGGTATTATGTTGAGTAACTTATGGATTCTCACTGAGGAGAGACCTAAAGTTTCAGTCATAAGAGAGATTATATCTATTTACAAAAACGAATACAATGTTAAAGTAATTGAGTCGGGCATTAAGATTAAACCTCGTATTTCTTCGTCACTTATCTTCGATTTTATTTATGATGTAGAAGGAGTTCAAGTTGACGGGGTTAAAAATATCTATATAAAAACTGTAAGTGGAAACTCAAGCTTTTTTGATTTTCTTGTATTTTACCAACCCCATGAACCTGATGAAGATAATCCTAAAAACAGGAACCTAATTTTTGCCATTGAAGAAACCAAAACAAGCGATAGCGAATCCAGAAATACAGGGGTTTATCAGAGAGCCTCTAAATTTGTTTATATCGATTTATTTTATAAAGATGTAAAAAAAATCATGCTATATAATGATCAACTCGAAGATAAAGTAGGAAAAAAACCAAGCGATACTAGTATATTTGGTACTAATATGTTGTTAACATTAGGTGTTGATATTGTCGGTAAGAGAATTGATAAATGGTTCTCAAAGTTCAATAGTTTAGATGAGTTAATATCATTTAAGAATAGTATGAGGAAACCACCTGCTGGTAATGTTCCTATGGAAATTAAAAAATACGATGATCGAATAGAAATCTCAGGTAGGCTAGCCAAACCAAAGGATGCGGGAAATATTGGGCATGACCCTAACATAGGAGCGCTTTCGTTAATTGCTAAAACAATAAGACATTTAGGTTGGCAAAAGGATATCATTATTACCCATCATGGTGTTAGTCAGGAATATATTAATAAAACAAAGGGAAAAAATAAATTCTTATACATCTGTAATCTTTTAGGATTAAAACTCGATGGGATTATTATGCCACCACCTGCGAAAATTCATGATAAGTATTGGCATTACGAAAGACGTTCAGAAAAAATATCAACCATATTTTTACACATACTTGCAGAATATAATGGAATAAAAAGTATCTACGAAAATCACGCAGGTTGTGAAAGGGGTTACTTTAAATCAGCAAAAGGACAAAATATTGTAATTCCTAAAAAAGATAGTAAAGGAGAAAACCTCTATATACCAGATTTAATTTTATACGATAGTAAAACTCACCATATTTCCTTAATTGAGGGAAAAATGTACTCAACTCTAAAACAAGGGTTAGAAGATATTAATAACTATGCCAGCATAGAGGAAGAGATAATTAAAAAGTATTATCCAGGAGTTCGTATTGACAGATGGATTACATTATATGGAGATAATCATCATACTATTCCTCATGAAAAGGTTCTTCTATATATAAATAATAAAGGTAATATTTATATAAATGATAATGCACCAGATTATATATTAAATTTATTAAAGAAAACAACACAAATAGGGCAAGATAAAAGCTAACCTCTAACGGTTAGCTTTTTCAGTTTTCTTTTTAAATATCAGAATATATTGGTGAATTTGGTTTGAAACGTAACTAAAAGGATACCCATAAGGGAATAGATTTACTGAATGATCGGCCCATATTTTTGTACCTAGGTAATATAGTTCATCTATCTCATTTATTAGATAAATTAGGTCTGCGTGAAGTAGATTTAATTGTTTGCCTTTCGGTTGAATATCCTTAATAAAGATTACAACATGTCCTCCTTCTTTTAAAAATTTTAATGAGTTTTGGACGCTATTCTTAAGATTTTTATAGAAGTCAGCTGCTTCCATATTACCTAAATCTTTAGGTGAATCGGTAAAAGGAGTAGCAGATGAGTCTTGTTTTTTCTTTATTGCTTCGCCTGTTTTTTTTCGCGACATCATATCTCCATAGGGTGGATCTATTAAAACAAGCGAAACTTTTTCTCCTTTTAATATGTCGCTGATTAATGACTGTTTATTAGCTAGAATCTCAATAGCATCCCCCTGAATTGTATGCTGAAGATCCAAGTTTAATGCTTTTGCAGCTTCTTTATACTTTTCGATATAAAATCCATTTAAATCTATACCTATTGCGCGTCTGTTACATAAAGAAGCTCCTAGCAAGGTGCCTCCGACTCCCATAAAGTAGTCAAGAACCCACTCATTTTCTTTAGTAAAGAATGAAATAATTTCTTTAGTGAGTTGTGGCGGCTTGGGAGAAGGGTGAACCTTACGAATATGATGTGCATAACCCTCTTTCCCTTGCGTAGGATACCTAGTGTTGATAACTGAACAAGTAAAGAAAGTCCACTCTTGTCCAGATAAATCATTTAAAGAGTTATCTAAATGGTATTTCCTACCATCATTGATTTGCACTACTTTTTTTGAACTTCCAACAACTATTGCTTCATTTATGTTTTCTCTAACCCAACTAGGTAATTGAGAAAGATTATAATCAGGATAAGCGTCAAGAAATGGTATACTATCTTTCTCAGAATTACTTTTTGCAAGTTTTTCCTTATTTTTATAACTCTTTAGAATTAAGTTTAAGTTTTGTTTAATAACCTCATTTAATTGATTTAAAATTTCATCTGAATAACTAGAAAGTTTTTTCTTTTCTATTACTTTTTTTAACTCTTCTTCATTAAGAAATTTCATACATCATAACTTCCTTTTTTTAGCGTAAAATATAAGTTCGTGGAGGTTATGCTCTTTTGCTGATAATTTGCCTTTATACCTTCTATAAGGGTATTTATAAACCTTAACGCTATCGGCAACAGCATAAGTACAAAGTATTTCTAATATTGTTTCTTCAGACATTATTCCCTCGTTACTATAACTCACAACAATATGTTCAAAATTGGCATTTTCAATTAAGTCTGCAAACGCCTTTTCAACCTGTTTTTTATTGCAATACTTTGATTTAAACTCCTTGTAGGGTCTTAACCCAGTCACTCCATATATTTCAGGAGAGTCATAACGGGCAATGGTTTCAAGAATATGATAATTTGGCACGTATTGACGAGAGTTGTATGGAGGATCGATATAAATAATATCGCCTTCAAGTTCCCTAATAAGTTCATTACTATCCTTATTAAAGGATCTATTTTCTTTATGATTTATTGTTACATCTAATTTTATTAGCTCTAGTGGCTTGAATGCTCTTTTATCCCAGTGTTTTAAATATGCACCATACGTTCCCGAAACATTTGATACAAAAGGTACTGCTTCAATTAATCCAGCAATCAAATAAAAATATTCATTTTCTGTAAGTAAATTATTATTAAACCACTCTTCTATTTTAGTTCTAATAAAATCAATTCGTTTTGCATTTTCATTGGTAAAATACATTCTTTCGCAATTTTCATTTGGAGAATAATTTCTATAAATAAACGAATTATTTTCATCAAACACATAGCTATCTATAGGAAAATTATTCAAATAAGAAAACGGATCATAGATATCTACTTTCTTAAGTCTATCAAATGTGGGATAACAATCATTTTCTATAGTTGCTTTTTGTAATACATAGGAGAAATATAAATGATCGTTTGAATAAACCTTATACTTATTTTTAAAATATCTTGCCACAGAAGCAGTACCTGAAAAAATATCAAGAAAAGATTCAGCATTATCTACATTTTCCTCAATTACTTCATTTATTTTATCTAGCAATAATACTTTGCTGCCGATATATCTCATTAGTTTATACTCCTAACATCGTAGTTTGTAATTAAAACTTCTAAAGAAGTGTTACGGTCTTTTCTATGATAACTGCTATTACTATAGTTTGAAGATATAGGGTATACGAAATATTCATTCCTTTCACACCATTGAATTAATAAATCATTTCTTAACCCTTTATTTTCAAAGACGTTAGATAGAGCAAACTTAATTCCTTTTTCATTGAGCCTGTCCAAAAAATTTAGCAACCTTATTTCTTGTTCCTCATCCCACCCTTTAAATCCTCTTTTTCCATCATTGTAGACTCCTTGACTAATCAAATAAGGAGGGTCACAGTAAAAGAAGTCATTTGGCCCGAATTCATCGAGAGAGATTTCAAAGTCATTATTAGTAAAAACTATATTTTTTGAATGTATTTCGTTTACAAAATCAACTAACTTCTTTTTTAAAGTATCGTTAAAATGGCTGCGATTTTGACCGAATGGAGCATTAAATTCATGCTTACTATTAAACCGTATAACATGATTGAATGAGTAGCATGTAAGAACATACAGATCTAAAATAAAACGATGTTTATTATAATAATCTCTTAAAGCAAGATAACCTTCTTTGTTACTTTTACTCAAATTATACTC
Source organism: Anoxybacillus ayderensis (assembly GCF_013761015.1). Lineage (NCBI taxonomy): Bacteria > Bacillati > Bacillota > Bacilli > Caryophanales > Anoxybacillaceae > Anoxybacillus > Anoxybacillus ayderensis. Next base: position 39,957 of record NZ_JACDUV010000001.1, on the reverse strand, counting down.
CTGAATTCTTGTCTCAATATGACTTAGGATATGGTCTATGGAGTGTGTCTGAAAATATTTAAGTAATTGAATAAGATAATCAATGATATCATTACATATGATTTTGTTTGCACTAACATTAATCCCAACATTACAACCACCACAAAATAAATCAACAAACGTATCTATTCGCTTCGGGAATTTAGGTAATATCTGATCAAGTAACTTAAATTTACCTCCTGTATAATTCAATGGAGATTTTATATACTTTACCTTTGTTGTTTGCATAACTTTCCCTTCCTTGAAAAGTAAAATTTTTATTAAAAAAATAAAAAAGCTCATATATAAATATGAGCCGAGGAGAGGAGGGCTCCCCTTTATGGATATTCTAAATTTATTATATGCATCATTTCTAAGTTAATGAAAATTTAGTTTTCCTCGGCAAAGACCGATGTTATTTATATTAGAGATAGTTGAATATTTTTAATCCTTTCATTTGCAATCTGTACGTACTCCTCATTTATCTCAAAGCCAATAAAATTCCTATTTAGGTTTAGACTTGCAACACCGGTTGTTCCAGATCCCATAAAAGGATCGAGTATAATATCATTTTCGTTACTGTGGATTCTAATTAAATATTCAATTAGCTTTACAGGCTTTTGGGTAGGATGATACCTCTTAAAACCTCCGCCACTTTCTGACGGATAAGACAAGATACATCCTTCATATTTTTCATTCTGTCGATTAAATGTCCATTTGCCTTTTTTTACGTACCATTGTATCATTTCCACATTTGGAATATATCTTCTATCCCTGTTTCTAGGCATTGGATTGGTTTTATGCCAGATTAGTGTATCTTTATATTCAAAACCACATCGCTCAGCTATATCATATATAATAGTTGCTTTTTTAAAATCATTAAAGACAATTAACGAACCACCAGGTTTTAATACTTTGTAGGCAAAAGAAATCCATTCATTGTTATCAAACTCGATATCCCAATTCCCAAAATGTGTTCCCGTGCGTTGATTTTTTCTATCCCTCATCGTATGAAAATTTGACTCTTTTGAGACTACATAAGGAGGGTCAGCTATAATTAAATCAATACATTCGCCATAATTATTTAATAAATTTCGCATTCCTTCTACACAATCAAGGCAATATGTTTTATTAAGAATATTGGAAAGCAGTTTAATCCCTCCTCTTCGACTGCATATAATAAATTCGACAATAAATGACATGGCTTATTATATACTAACATATATTTTAACATCAATTAAATTGATGATAGTAGTTATTCATTTATAGAAATATATGGTGGTACCAACGTTTTTATTTTAAACAGATGTTAGAAAAAGAAATGAAATCTTGCGTTAATTAAACATCAAAGCTGTCGAGTCGTTTTAACTAATTTAAATTTTTTGTTATTCATAAATTAGATTCAATATTAGAAATATAAGTAATTTCTTAATAAAACTTAATTTTATGATCCTTTGTATGTCCCTTTTCCCATGCATGGACTGCCTATCAGCATAGGCATCATATGTATAATATATAACTTGTATTGTTAGAAATACTTTAAGCTGACTGTAAGCAACAAAAAGAAACCTTAGTGAAATTCGATATCAACTAAGGTTTCTTCTCGCTTATATGAAGTTGGTTTACCGTTACTTATGGTACGGTTCCCCCCGGTTAATGCGAAAAGCGCGGTAAATTTGCTCGGTTAAAATGAGGCGCATGAGTTGATGAGGAAACGTCATTTTTGAAAATGAAAGCGATTCGTTTGCTCGTTTCATGACGTCATCGCTTAAGCCGAGAGACCCGCCGATGACAAAAGCCACTTTACTTTTTCCATATGTCGCTAACCGATCGAGCGTTTGAGCGAATTGTTCAGAAGACATCATTTTTCCTTCAATCGCTAAAGCAATGACGTGCATATCGTCTGTTACTTTACCTAAAATACGCTCGCCTTCTTTCTTTTTTACGAGCTCCATTTGTTGTTCACTTAACTGCTCTGGCGCCTTTTCATCCGCTACTTCAATGATGTCGATTTTTGCATAGGATGACAGTCGTTTCGTATATTCTTCGATCCCTTGTTTTAAATATTTTTCTTTCAACTTACCCACAGCAATAATATATATATTCACAAGTGATCCCCACTTTACAAACATAATATCCACAGGTTTTATCCACATATCCACAATACAAATCCACATATTGTGTAGAAACATTAGTTCCCTACTATATATACCGCACGTTGTTCACAAAAATCGCACATTTCTTCTTTTTTATCCACAGAAACTGTTGATATCTCAGGTGCTTGTTGTTTTTCATCCACATACATATCAATCGCAAGTTCGACATGTTGTTCACAACATTTCCACAAAGCATACCACTCCTCGTTTACGAATGAAACGACAGGGAATGCCCTGCCGTTTCATTATAGTGATTGTTTGGCCAATTTTAATGTCACTGTTTGTTTTTTGCCATCACGATAAAACGTCACTTTCATCGTATCGCCAATTTGTTTGCGATTATATAAGTGCTTTCTTAAAGCGATGACATCTGGAATGTTTTCGTCATCTAACGCGACAATGACATCAAATTCACGTAAACCGGCTTGGGCAGCTGGTGATCCCGGCACGACTTGTAAAATAGCAACCCCTTCTTTCACGTTTGCCGGCAAATGAAGCGTCTGTTGCCAATGATATGCTGGAATATCGCTTAATGAACGGAGTTCTACTCCCATATATGGTCGGCGAACTTGTCCAAACTTCTCTAAATCCGCAATGATCGGTTTTGCGTAATTAATCGGAATAGATAATCCGATGCCTTCCACCGCTTCTTGCGCAATTTTCATCGAGTTAATTCCAATGACTTGACCTTCGATATTTACGAGCGCTCCTCCGCTATTTCCTGGGTTAATCGCAGCATCTGTTTGTAATACTTCTGCATGCCAATCAGGGATGCCATCTTGATCAATATCAATTGGAATCGTACGGTTTACCCCAGAAATAATTCCTTGCGTCACAGAACCTGCAAATTGTAAACCAAGCGGGTTTCCAACTGCAATCACTGGCTCCCCGACCTTCACGACATCTGAGTTACCGAATTCAGCTACGTTTGTGACATGTTTCGCATCGATTTCTAATACTGCTAAATCCGTCCATACATCGCTTCCAAGAAGACGAGCTGGCACTTTTGTTCCGTCGCTTAAGCTCACTTCGACACGGCTCGCACCTTCAACGACGTGATGGTTAGTGACGATATATGCCTTATTCCCTTCTTTTTTATAAATAACACCTGAACCTGTTCCGGCTTCCCCGCCCTCTGACCAAAAACTTGCTTCTTGAATATTTACAATGCCGACAACCGCATTAGATACTTTGTTGACTGCTTTCGTTACTTGAGTCACGACATTCACTGCTACACTTTTATCTACTTTTGGCTGCTCTGTCACCATCGTCTGTTTTTCTTCCGCTTGTTCAAGTGAATAAGGTAACACGTCCCATTTCACTAGCGAAGGAATAGAGACGATGACAAGCATTCCGCCTAAAACGGCTCCGACTAAACCTGCTAAAAACGTTCCTCCGCGGTTCCCTTTTTGTTTTTGACGAACATGTGCATAATGATCATCATAATAGCCCATTTTTCACCCGTCCTTTCTATATCAAAGATTGACCCCTTTTCCATTATAACCTGTTTTTTCGCCAATCATCTAATAATATACATACGGTATGTTGGTGAAAAAACGGTGAAATTTATACGGAAACGAGCGCTGTCGGACGAACCGGATCCGTATCATATAGTTGAAAAGATTCCCCGACGATCATCCCTTTTTTCTCAAGCGTCTGAGCAACTGTCATTCGCGCTAATTCTTTCATATTGTTATCTTGGCTTAAATGAGCTAAATAAATGCGTTTTGTTTTGTCACCGATCACATCCGCTAGGGCGAGACCGGCATCTTCATTCGATACGTGTCCGACGTCACTTAAAATACGTCGCTTAATGTTCCATGGATATTTCCCCATACGTAACATTTCTACATCATGGTTGCTTTCAAATACAAATACATCCGCATGACAAATGACACCTTTCATTCGTTCGCTAACATAACCTGTATCTGTGATAAGCGCTAGCTTTTTTCCCTCATAATGAAATACATAAAACATAGGCTCAGCGGCATCGTGCGATACACCAAATGACTCAACATCTATATCTCCAAACGTCCGAACGGTACCAGTTGGAAAAATAAATTTTTGTTCAGATGGAATGTCACCAATGAGCCCGTCCATCGCTTTCCATGTTTTTTCATTCGCATAAATCGGAAGGCGATACTTCCGAGCAATGACGCCTAAACCTTTAATATGGTCGCTATGTTCATGTGTCACTAAAACACCTGTGACATCTTGAATGTGGCGATCAATATGAGCAAATAGTTGCTCTAATTGTTTGCCGCTTAACCCTGCATCAACAAGCAACCGTTCACGTTCCGTTTCTACGTAAAAGGCGTTACCCGTACTGCCGCTCGCCAAAACGCTAAACCTCATGTTATTCACTCCAACACTTTATTTTCATCGCTAATTACTTGTCCTTCAAATGCATTGACATAATAATCTGTTTTTCCATTCACAACAACGTGCCATGTCGGTGTTAATACTTGCGAAGTCGTGAATTGGACAAGCGCGTAATAGCCAAGATCGATTTTCGTTACTTGATCACCTGGCTTTAAGTAATTTCGCTTATACAACGTCTCTAACGCTTTAATTGCTGGCAAAATTTCTTGTTTTTTCTCGTTTTTTTCTAAATCAATGAGCAACGTTTGTTCATAACCGACCATTTCATTTTGATCGTTCACATAAATAAGCAACATACTGCTTATGTTTTTATAAATCGTCTTGCCTTCGTATTGTTGAAAATAAATGAGCGCTCGTAAATCTTCGTCGTACTTCCAAAACGCATATTGATCACCCGCAATGATATTTTGCCTTAAAAACTCTGTTAAACGATAACCGTCTTTTGGGTCTTGTAGCGGAACAGGTTTAATAAAATGCGCTTGCAAAACGGTTTCGTTTGCCGTTTCTACTTGCTGGTTTGGCAAATTTTTAACTTCTTCCTCCGTAAACGTTTTACTTTTCCCACTTACATATGTCGCTTTCGTGATCTCCTTCGGCAAATCGACATACGTAATGCCATCCGCTTCAAGTTGCTCTTCAATTGTCGCTTCTAAAATAACATCAAGCTGGCTACTATTTTTTTTCTGAATAAATTGGTACCCTAAAAATATATCGAGAATGAGAAATGTAATAATAAAAATCGTCTTCGTTTTACTCCAATCCAATGATATCCCCTCTTCGTTCATCTGTCATCATCACAATTTTGCGCCACGTTCCGCTATATAAACAGTACCAAGCTGGTTCTAACATGACGATATTTTCCCGCTCCGAATCACGAATGAGCTCATAACCGATGGCAATATCATCAATTAACTCATGTTGAATATTTTTTTGTCTTTTCAACTGATCAATGACTTCGTATCCAGACGAAAGTGTAATTGGCAAGCTCACCCGATCGGGAATAGCTAATGTAAATAACGGGCGTTGGTAATTGATAATCTCATTTTCTCCCCATATTTGTATAATTTCTGCCATACCGTAACGATTAAATACAGGATAACCATTGGCAAACAAACGAAAAGTTACTTTTCTACCGTTTTCGTCTAAGCGATCAAAATAATACGTATCCGTCCAACCGCCGTGATCGTTCACAAAATCGATGCTTTTTTGCAAAATCGTTGGATCAAACGTTTGTGTTTCGCCACGAGCCGCTGGGTTGACATACAATAGTAACTTTTTAGATAAATCGACATCCATTAAACGCGAACCATCTGTATATTCTTCTCCAAAATTGAGGACATCTTTTTTCACAAAACTTGGATCTGTAAATAACGCATCTTTAAAACGATCTGCACTTAATTCATCCATATAATATTGCAATCGGTTTAATACGAGTGGACGAGCTGGTAAAAATAATGATTTTGTTTCGCTTATGTCGTACGATAAAAACGGTGTATAACGCTCTGCGCGTGCATAATATGTTTGCTTCAAATTCTCAATCGACACATCTTGAGCGACCGCTTTATATATACGCTTTTCATTGGCAGATACGAAATATACGTGAATTTCTTCTTCGTCTTCATTCATCGGAATAATGATGCGATCAAAGCGAACTTTTTCAACATCTGTATCGTCTATTTGAAAAATCGTGCGATACATTTCGATTGGTATATCATCTGGATAAATAATTTCTATTTTTCCTTTCCCATGGATAAATGAAAGAAATTGTTCTTTTTTCACTGTGTCTGATATATTTTCAAAATGATCGAACGTCCAATTTTTCATTTCCTTCATAAATTTATAAATGTCCGAATGATGTGTCATCCCATAATGTTGTGCATCTTTATGAATAAAAATATAACGCGGCTGAACAACTGTTCCATAATCGACCGCAACATTGCTGACAGGGACGTTTTGAATGTATTTTGCGTTTTCAATGAAGTCATATTTCGGCTGATACGTCCATAAACTCCACGTTAAAAAAACGCTCGTACATACAAGAATCGTCAATACAATCGATTTAATCGTTTCGTATCTCATCATTTTCATCCTTTTTTCTGTTGTTCAATCGGCAAAGTAAAGTAAATCGTTGTCCCTTTCCGTTCTTGACTTTCAGCCCAAATACGCCCACCATGTGCAACGACAACTTCTTTTGCAATCGCAAGACCTAGCCCCGTTCCACCGAGCTTCCGTGAGCGTGCCTTGTCGACACGGTAAAAGCGCTCAAAAATTTTCGATAAATCCGATTTAGGAATGCCCACCCCTTCATCTTTCACACTTACTTCAATATGCTCCTCTTTTTTCTTTACGCGAAACGTAATTTTTCCTCCTTGAGGAGAGTATTTTAAGGCGTTAGAAATAATGTTATCAAGCACTTGTGTAATTTTATCTTCGTCCATATGAACAAAAATTTTTTCGTCTGGAAAGTCTCGAACGAACGACACGTTTTCTTTTTTCGTTAGTTCAAATCGATCGATCACTTTATGAAAATATGGAATAAAATGAACGCGTGTCTTTTTCAATTTGTAGTCTTTACTGTCGAGCTTAGAAAGCTGCAACAAATCGTTGACGAGACGAATCATTCGTTCTGTTTCATTTTGTGTCACTTCAATAAACCGTGGGGCAATTTCCTCATCGCGCCACGCCCCGTCTGCGAGCGCCTCTAAATAACTGCGCATTGTCGTTAACGGTGTCCGTAGTTCATGTGATACATTCGCAACGAATTCTCGACGATCGCGGTCAATTTTCTCGTGTTCTGTAATATCGTGCAACACAACGATTAAACCGTTTACAAACCCTTTTTCTTTTTGAATAACAGATAAAGAAGCACGTAAAATGTACATTTCTTCCTCTGTACTAAAATCTAAAATTAACGTTTCACGCTCTTCAAGCAGCGTTTCAAATGTGTATTGTTCATCTAATCCTAATACGCTCACAATAGGAGCAGACAACACTGTTTCACGTGAAACATTTAAAATGTTTAGCGCTGCATCATTAATTAAAATAATTCTCCCTTTTTTATCTGTTGCAATTACACCATCCGTCATATGCGTTAATACCGATTCTAACTTGCGGCGCTCTCCTTCGGTCGTCGCTTGCGCTTCTTGCAATTTTTTCGTTAAGTTGTTAAAGCTGAGCGCAAGTTGTCCAATTTCATCATACCCATATACTTTTACTTTCCGTGAAAAATTACCTTTGGCCATCGCTAATGCTTGTTTACGCATATCTGAAATTGGACGGGTAATCGTTTGCGCTAGTAAAATGCCTAGCAACGCTGTAATGACTAAAGCGATTCCTGTTCCGGTCGCTAAAATGTTATTAATTTGCCTCATCTGTGCGAAAACATTTTCCATCGAGGCGATAACATAAATAGCGCCTTTTATTTCGTTCTTTACTTTAATTGGAGTCGAGGAAATATACATGCGATGACCTGTTTTCGGATCGACAAGCATTTTTTCTGTCATTTCGCCCGCGACTAACGTTCGTTTAATTAGTAAATCTGTCGTACGTTTTCCGACAATATTTTGATTGTATGGGTTCGATGTGCCTAATACTTTACTTTTATTATCAATAACGCGCACTTCAGAAATATCTTGTGACACGAAATCTTGTAAAATCGCGCGAATTTCTTCTTCTATTGTAGGACTTTTTTTATCGCGTTCTTTATTCATTTCTTGTTCAATATTATAAGCAAGCAAAATTACGCGCTCATTCAAAGAGTTTTTAAAGTTTTCAACGAGTTGCGCTTCTAATTGGCGCACGAAATAAGCCCCGATAATTTGCATCGCAATTAAAATAAGCAAAATGTAAATCAAGGCAAATTTCACGTGAATTGATTGGAATATACTTACTTTTCTCATGCGGTTACTCCTGTTCCGGATTTCGTAAATAATATCCTACCCCTCGTCTCGTCACAATCCACGTCGGATGCGAAGGGTTGTCCTCAATTTTTTCACGCAAACGTCGAACCGTTACATCAACGGTACGCACATCGCCAAAATAATCGTATCCCCATACCGTTTGAAGTAAATGTTCACGTGTCATCACTTGACCGATATGTTTCGCTAAGTAGTGAAGAAGTTCAAACTCGCGGTGAGTTAATTCAATTTCCTCGCCTCGTTTAGATACAATATAAGCGTCTGGATGAATGGTGAGCGAACCAATTTTTATTTCGCTCATTTCCTTTACATCTTGTTCTTGTCTTTGTTGATGGCGACGCAAATTAGCTTTCACGCGCGCCAGCAACTCGCGCGTACTAAATGGTTTCGTGACATAATCGTCCGCACCGAGCTCTAGTCCAAGCACTTTATCAATTTCAGAATCTTTCGCTGTCAACATAATGATCGGCATATCGTATTTCTTACGAATTTCGCGGCATACTTCCATACCATCTTTTTGTGGAAGCATAATATCTAATAAAATTAAATCAGGTTGAATATCCTCTACTTTTTGTAGTGCCTCCATCCCGTCGTATGCACAATATACGTCATATCCTTCTTTTCTTAAATTAAATTGCAAAATGTCAGCAATCGGTTTTTCATCATCAACAACTAAAATTTTTTTCTCCATTTATGTTCACTCCCCCAAAAAGGCGTATTTACATATAGTGTACCATGTCACTATTATAAAATAAAAAAGCATAGACACATATATGTATCTATGCTTACAAGTGGCTCGGGACGGAATCGAACCGCCGACACAAGGATTTTCAGTCCTTTGCTCTACCGACTGAGCTACCGAGCCATATGAATTGTAGCTTCATACTTTATTTATTCAAAAACCAAACGTCCTTCGTCCCGCTCTCGGTTTGCTTACGCAAGATGTGCGCCCATGATTATAAAAAAATGGCGGTTCCGACGGGATTCGAACCCGCGATCTCCTGCGTGACAGGCAGGCATGTTAACCCCTACACCACGGAACCGTATTCTAACAGACATCTATTATTTTATTATATAATTAGTAATAAGGCAATAGTTTTTTTAAAAAAACGTCGACGAACGAGTCATCGACGTTTTTTCTTATGCATATACGTTACGGACAACATTCGTTTGAGAACGGTCTGGCCCGACAGAGAAAATAGAAAGTGGAATACCTGTCAATTGCGAAATGCGTTCAACGTAACGGCGTGCGTTAGCTGGAAGTTCGTCTAAGCTTTTTACGCCAGTAATATCTTCTGTCCACCCTGGCAATTCTTCATATACAGGTTCGCATTCCGCTAGCACTTTTAAGCTTGCAGGAAACTCTTCTATGATCTGTCCTTTATATCGATAAGCGACGCAAATTTTTAACGTCTCAATACCTGTTAATACATCGATTGAGTTTAAAGATAAATCTGTAATCCCACTAACTCGGCGTGCATGGCGAACAACAACGCTATCGAACCAACCGACACGACGTGGGCGCCCTGTCGTCGTTCCATACTCGCGGCCTACTTCACGAATGCGGTCACCGATTTCATTGTTTAACTCCGTTGGAAACGGACCGTCACCGACACGTGTTGTATATGCTTTAGCTACACCAACAACATGTTTAATTTTTGTCGGACCAACACCTGAACCAATCGTTACCCCACCAGCCACAGGGTTAGATGAAGTAACGAACGGATACGTTCCTTGGTCAATATCTAACATGACGCCTTGGGCGCCTTCAAATAAAACACGACGTCCTTCATCGAGCGCATCGTTTAATACGACGGACGTATCACAAACATACTTTGCGATTTGTTGCCCATATTCATAATATTCATCAAGAATGTGTTCTAGTTTAAATCCTTCAACACCGTACACTTTTTCAAAAAGTACGTTTTTCTCCGCTAAATTACGGGCTAATTTTTCTTCAAATACTTCACGGTCGAGCAAATCTGCGATGCGGATGCCGACACGTGCCGCTTTATCCATATAAGCAGGGCCAATTCCTTTTTTCGTCGTTCCGATTTTATTAGCCCCTTTTCGTTCTTCTTCTACTTCATCAAGCTTTAAATGATAAGGCAAAATCACATGGGCACGGTTGCTGATGCGCAAATTTTCCGTGCTTACACCACGCTCGTGTAAATACGCTAATTCTTGCACAAGCGCTTTCGGATCAACAACCATTCCGTTTCCAATGACACAAATTTTATCTTTATAAAAAATGCCAGAAGGAATTAAATGTAATTTATACTTTTCGCCGTTAAATACAATCGTATGTCCGGCGTTATTTCCACCTTGATATCGTGCAATCACTTCTGCATGTTGTGATAAAAAGTCTGTAATTTTTCCCTTTCCTTCATCGCCCCATTGTGTTCCAACAACAACAACTGAAGACATGGCGAGCACCTCCGCTTCATCAATTCCAAACAAAGTAAGTGTACCAAATCAACTACGAAAAATCAATAAAAAACCGAACGTTTATATATGATTTTATGTTTTTTATTCGTATTCAATTAAGCTCCAGGCGGAACGTTCGCATCATCGAAGCGGCGCTCTAAGTTGACAAACTTGTTATACTCTTTAACAAAAGCAAGCTGTACAGTACCAACCGGACCGTTCCGTTGTTTTGCGATAATAATTTCAATGATGTTTTTGTTTTCCGATTCTTTATCGTAATAATCATCGCGATATAAAAAAGCAACAATATCCGCATCTTGCTCAATACTTCCCGATTCACGCAAGTCAGACATCATCGGGCGTTTATCTTGGCGCTGCTCTACGCTACGAGAAAGCTGTGATAAAGCAATGACAGGAACATCTAATTCACGAGCTAACGCTTTTAATGAGCGAGAAATTTCCGATACTTCTTGTTGACGATTTTCGCGGTTTCGTCCACTTCCTTGGATAAGCTGTAAGTAGTCGATTAATACCATTCCAAGTCCTTGTTCTTGTTTTAAGCGACGACACTTGGCACGAATTTCACTTACGCGAATGTTCGGCGTATCATCAATAAAAATACCAGCATTCGAAAGGCTTCCCATCGCCATCGTCAACTTTCCCCAGTCTTCCGGTGTCAGTTTGCCCGTCCGCAAGTTTTGAGCGTTAATGTTTCCTTCCGCACAAAGCATACGCATCACAAGCTGTTGCGCTCCCATTTCTAAGCTGAAAATGGCCACATTCTCACCTGTACGCGTCGCCACATTTTGCGCAATATTTAATGCAAATGCCGTCTTTCCGACAGATGGACGAGCAGCAACAATAATAAAATCGCTTCGTTGAAATCCAGCTGTCATTCGATCAAGCTCAATAAAACCGGTTGGGATTCCGGTGATTTCACCTTTACGATTATGGAGCATTTCAATATTGTCATATGCTTGAACGAGCACATCTTTTATATTTTGAAATCCGCTCGTATTTTTTCGTTGCGATACTTCTAAAATTTTTCGCTCCGCTTCATTTAACACATCTTCTACTTCATCTTCCCGTGTATAACCGTCTTGAGCAATAGATGTAGCTGTACGAATTAAACGGCGTAAAATAGATTTTTCTTCTACAATTTTCGCATAATATTGTACGTTTGCCGCCGTCGGAACAGCATTCGCTAGCTCGGTTAAGTATGAAACGCCCCCTATTTCTTCAAGGGCATTCGCATCTGCTAGTTCAGATGTAACGGTTACTAAATCGACTGGTTCACCACGATCAGATAGTTGCAACATCGTTCGGAAAATTTTTTGATGGGCAGCTCGATAAAAATCTTCGGGAATTAATATTTCTGAAGCGGTCGTGAGCGCGGATGGCTCCAATAAAATCGCTCCGAGCACAGCTTGCTCAGCTTCAATATTTTGTGGGGGGAGTCGATCAGCAAATACGTCGTTCATATACGCTCACCATCCTTTCTCATAAGAAAAATGTGATTATATGCACGGAAAAAAATCCGGCATAAAATCACATTTCATTACTTTTGCTCTTGCACATGTACTTTTAATGTTGCAGTCACTTCTGGATGAAGCTTGATTGGTACATTCGTATATCCTAGCGCTCGAATCGCATCATCTAATTCAATTTTCCGTTTATCAATCTTAATATCATGTTGTTGCTGGAGCGCCTCAGCAATTTGTTTGCTTGTGATCGAACCGAATAAACGACCTCCCTCACCAGCTTTCGCAAACAACTCGACTGTCAACGTATCAATTTTTTCTTTCAATTGTTTTGCGCGAGCTAATTCTTCTTCCGCTTCTTTCTTTTGTTTATTTTTTTGCGCTTCTAACGCTTTTAAGTTCGCTGGAGTTGCTTCAATCGCCAACCCTTGTTTAAATAAAAAGTTTTGCGCATAACCATCAGCAACGTTTTTTACTTCTCCTTTTTTCCCTTTTCCTTTCACGTCTTTTAAAAAGATAACTTTCATGTTTCTTTACCTCCTTCAATATATTCTCGAATGGCTGCTCGCAATCGTTTTTCCGCTTCGTCCATCGTTACATTGGCGAGCTGAGTCGCAGCATTCGTCAAATGGCCTCCGCCATCAAGCTTTTCCATAATTAACTGAACGTTGACATCTCCTAATGAACGAGCGCTAATTCCAATCGTTTGATCGTTTCGCTTCGAGATGACAAACGAAGCGACAACGCCATGCAAAGATAATAACGTATCCGCTGCTTGAGCAATTAAAACAGGGTCATACGTTTCGTTCACATTTCCTTTCGCAATCGCGAAACCGTGCTCATCGATGATAGCGTTCTCAATTATTTTAGCACGTTTAACGTAATGCTCAATATTTTCTTTTAACAATTTTTGGACAAGTGTTGTATCCGCCCCTTGCGCACGTAAATATGAAGCGGCATCGAACGTCCGCGATCCTGTGCGCAACGTAAAACTTTTCGTATCAACAACAATGCCAGCTAATAAAGCTGTCGCCTCAAGCATAGAAAGCTTCGAACGTTTCGGTTGGTATTCTAACAATTCCGTCACTAACTCTGACGTTGATGACGCATACGGTTCCATATAAACGAGAATCGGATCTTGAATGAATTCTTCACCGCGACGATGATGATCAATGACTACAACCCGATCTAGTCGCAACAATAACCGTTCCTCAATCACTAGGGAAGGTTTATGTGTATCTACGACAACAAGCAACGTATCTTCTGTCGCTAACTCTAATGCTTGCTCAGGAGAAATAAAGCGAGACCAAAGTTCCGTCTGCTTTTTCACTTCCTCAAGCAACCGTTGTACTCCAGAGTCAATACGGCTCGTATCAATAATAATAAACGCTTCCTTTTGATTCATTTGGGCTACTTTTAAAATACCGATGGCAGCACCAATGGCGTCCATATCGGGATATTTATGTCCCATAATAAACACTTGCTCACTTTCTAAAATGAGCTCTTTTAGCGCATGCGATATGACACGGGCTCGGACTCTTGTCCGTTTCTCCATCGGATTCGTTTTCCCACCGTAAAATTTTACTTTGCCATTTGGTTGTTTAATCGCTACTTGGTCGCCACCACGCCCAAGCGCTAAATCTAAACTTGACTGAGCCAATGCCCCTAATTCCGGCAAAGAAGGAGAGTTTGTTCCAATACCGATACTTAACGTTAACGGCACATGATTTTTCGCTGTTTGTTCACGCACCTCATCTAAAACGGAAAATTTATTTTTCTCGAGCTGTTGTAAAATATGTTCGTTTAACACAGCGACAAATCGATCTGACGACGTCCGTTTTAAAAATAACCCATATTCGCTTGCCCATCTGTTTAAAATGGACGTCACTTGACTATTGAGCTGGCTTTTCTTTTGATCGTCCATCCCTTGCGTCACATCATCGTAATTGTCGAGAAAAATGACGCCTAATACGATTTTTTCTTGCTCGTATTTTTTCTCTAGTTCTGCTTGTTCAGTAATGTCAAAAAAGTAAAGTAACCGCTCTTCTCGCCGAATGATTACTTTAAACGTTCGGTCACGTAACGTAATGACTTCTTCTGTCGCTTCTTTTTTCATGAACGGAACGAGTTGCTCAGCAACATCATATAACGATTGGCCGACTAACGTATCAACTCCAAAACAAGAGGATAAAAAGGTGTTTGTCCACTCGATTTCTAACTCATCGTTAATGAGCATAATGCCAATTGGCATACCCATTAACGCTTCTTCACCAACTTTTTTAATGCGGTAAGAAAGAGTAGAAATATAATCTTCAATTTCCTCTTGGGCGACTTTATACGATCGAAATACGTGGAATAACGTAGGTCCAAGGAGCACAGCAGCAACTATCCCAATTACCCATTCAAAGTACGTCACGATAACAAGCAATATGAACGTAATACCGATCAAAACATACAAGGGATAGCGATGCCTCTGCTTTTCATACAAACTGGACATGAACGTCAGCTCCTTGCGTCATTAATCTTTCAACCTCTTTCGCAAATCAAATCCTAAATCAATTATACCTAATATTCGCACGAGGTGAAGTAAAAAAGGGAAAAATAGAGATAGAACAACAATCGCAATAGCGCCTTTACGTCCCATATGTTTATGATGCATCCAGTAGAAAATGAACGAGAACCCTTGGATCATCATAAGCAACTGTAAAATTTGAAATAAATTGATGAGCGCAACATAAAGAAATGAGCCGTGCCCGATCGGAAAAAATAATAAAAGCATCGCCGCTAAATAGTACCACAATAAGCTTTTTGGTAAAACGAGTTCCCGGAACGGTTGCCAGTTGCCAATCGGCATATTTAATCGCTTTAAAATAGGCAAGGCAGCTTGTTGAGTAATCCAAGCAAAACATGCAGCAGCGAAAACGAACGCCGTCGGCAATAAATCGATGATAACATTCATCGTTTGTTTCATCGTTTTTTCAAATTGTTCGTTTGCTGGTTGCCCGATTGTTTCTAATATGGTTTGTGCACTTTGAAATGATTGTTGCATAATTTCTTCAATTTGTTTGCCAATGTGAATGTCAAAAAACAAAACAGAACTCGCATAAATGATGATCATACTGACTAAAAAAGAGAGCGTGCCAACGAGTAAAACCGCGTATTTCCCACCATGTTTTCGCCATACATGCCCCATGGCTACTCCGCTACTTGCAAACATAAACGTCATCGGAACAGAGAAAAGTGAACCGAACCAAATGGACGGAATAAATGATGCAGCAAGTAAAAATAAGCCATTTTTATATGTATGGCGCATCGTAAATAAAAGAAATGGAATCGCTAAAAAAAACGTAGCAACCATCCCGAATACAGGCATATATAAACTAAGTAAAAGGAGCACAGTAAAAATGGCGAGTTGCACAGCCCCTTCTGTTAATACACGCGCGTTTTTCACTTTTTTCCCTCCTCGAAAACAAAAAGCAGTAAGGCTCCGTCCCCCTTACTGCTTTTCTTTTTATTCGCCCGCAACGTATGGTAATAAAGCCATTTGACGAGCACGCTTGATTGCAATTGTTAATTTACGTTGATATTTTGCGCTCGTACCTGTTACGCGACGAGGTAAAATTTTACCACGCTCAGAAATAAATTTCTTTAATGTGTCTACATCTTTGTAGTCGATGTGTGTAATTCCGTTTGCTGTAAAGTAACAAACTTTACGACGTTTTGTGCGTCCACCTTTACGTCCTGCCATCGTATATCCTCCTTTCATTGATCGTGTGTATATTAAAACGGCAAATCATCATCCGATATATCGATTGGTTGTCCATCGTTCGCAAATGGATCATCATCAATTCGACTGAATCCGCTGCTACGTCCTTGGTTCGGGTTCTGATTTGATCCAAATGGAAACGGCTCGCCATAGCTGCCTGATGCCATGCCACGTTGCTCACCGCCACCTCGCGGCTCTAAAAACTGCACGCTATCAGCGACAACCTCTGTCACATACACTTTTCTTCCTTCTTGGTTTTCGTATGATCTCGTTTGAATTCGACCTTCTACTCCAGCTAAACTACCCTTTTTTAAGTAGTTTGCCACATTTTCAGCTTGCCGGCGCCAAACGATACAGTTAATGAAATCTGCTTCACGTTCACCTTGCTGGTTCGTATATGTTCGGTTCACCGCTAGCGTAAACGTGGCAACAGCAACTCCATTTGGAGTATAGCGTAATTCTGGATCTTTCGTCAGTCTTCCGACGAGAATTACGCGATTAATCATCAGAACCACTCCTATTCATGAGGAAATTATTCTTCTTCCTTCACGACGATATGACGAATGATATCTTCGCTGATGCGTGCTAAACGGTCAAACTCTTGAACTGCCGCTGGCTTCGCAACAACGTTCAAAATCATGTAGTAACCGTCACGGAATTTTTCAATTTCATAAGCGAGACGACGCTTACCCCATTCTTTTACGTTTGTAATTTCCGCACCGTTTTCAGTTAACACGTTATTAAAACGCTCAACAACTGCTTTTCTCGCTTCTTCTTCCATGTTCGGACGGATAATGTACATAATTTCGTACTTTCTCATCACAGTCACCTCCTTTTGGTCTACACGGCTCTGTACAGAGCAAGGAGCAATATATCATTACTCACATTTGATGATTATATCACGAACATCTTTCATATGCAAGATTAGACGTTGAAACGGAAATGAATAATATCGCCATCTTGCACTTCGTAATCTTTGCCTTCTAATCGTACTTTTCCTGCTTCACGAGCAGCAGCCATCGATCCTGCTGCAACTAAGTCTTCATACGATACTGTTTCTGCACGAATAAATCCTCGTTCAAAATCAGAGTGAATAATGCCTGCGCATTGCGGTGCCTTCATTCCTTTACGGAACGTCCATGCACGCACTTCTTGCTCACCCGCTGTAAAATATGTTGCTAGTCCAAGCAAGCTATATGATGCACGAATAAGTTGGTCTAAACCGGATTGTTCGATGCCAAGCTCTTGTAAAAACATTTCTTTTTCTTCATCGTCTAGCTCCGCCATCTCGGCCTCAACTTTTGCGCAAACGACGATCACTTCTGCGTTATCCTCTTTTGCGAATGCTTTTACTTGTTGGACGTATTCATTGTTGTTCGGATCAGCTAAATCTTCTTCCCCAACGTTCGCAACATACAACATTGGTTTAATTGTTAGTAAATGCAATTGCTTTACGACTTTCATTTCTTCTTCTGTAAACGAAAGCGTTCTAGCTGGTTTTCCTGCTTCAAACGTTTCCTTTAAGCGACTTAAAATGTCGTATTCGAATACCGCTTCTTTATCTTTTTGTTTAGCCATTTTTCCAACGCGATCGATTCGCTTATCTACTGTTTCTAAATCGGCAAAAATAAGCTCTAAATTAATCGTTTCAATATCGGCAATCGGATCGACTTTTCCAGCCACATGCGTAATATTTTCATCTGAAAAACAACGAACAACTTGGCAAATCGCATCGACTTGACGAATGTGAGATAAAAACTTATTCCCTAATCCTTCACCTTTGCTCGCACCTTTTACAATTCCAGCAATATCCGTAAACTCAAATACCGTTGGAACAGTACGTTTTGGATTAAATAGTTTTGTCAACGTTTTTAGCCGCTCATCTGGCACTTCAACGATCCCGACGTTTGGTTCAATCGTACAAAACGGATAGTTGGCAGACTCGGCACCTGCTTTTGTAATCGCATTAAACAACGTTGATTTTCCGACGTTTGGAAGACCAACAATTCCTGCTGTTAAACCCATCATCATACTCCTCTCTTCATCTACTCCTCATGT
Organism: Anoxybacillus ayderensis; assembly: GCF_013761015.1. Lineage (NCBI taxonomy): Bacteria > Bacillati > Bacillota > Bacilli > Caryophanales > Anoxybacillaceae > Anoxybacillus > Anoxybacillus ayderensis. The sequence goes on along the minus strand of NZ_JACDUV010000001.1, from coordinate 21,752 downwards.
TTGACAAGCACTTTTTTCATTTTTCGCTCGAATTCTTTCCGCGGTAACAAAACGCTGTGCCCGCATCCTTCACATTTAATGCGAATATCCATGCCCATTCGAATGATTTTCCAACGATTTGTCCCACAAGGGTGCGCCTTTTTCATTTCGACGATATCATGCATGCCATACTCTTTATTCAATATAGCACACTCCTTTCCGATGTTTAAGCACGTTCCGCTTGTTGTTCACGATTATAAAGAACTAAACGAGGAAACGGAATTTCAATGCCACGCTCGTCCAAACGAAGCTTAATTTCTTTTCGCAAGGCGCGAGCAATATGCCAATGGCGCATCGGCTTCGTTTCGCACGTAATGCGCATGACCACTTCAGACGGTCCTAAATTTTGTACGCCTAACAATTCTGGTGGGCTCACAATATCTTCATATTTGCTTGGCATTTCTTGTAATACTTCGCGAATCACAGCTTCCGCCTTCTCTAAATCACCTTCATAAGCAATACTTACATCAACAACTGCTACGCTATTATTTAAAGAAAAGTTTGTCACTTGCGTAATCGTCCCGTTCGGCAAAATATGCACTTCACCCGTAAAGCTTTTCAGTTTCGTCGTACGCAAACCGATTTCTTCTACATGTCCTTCAAATGTCCCGATACGTACATAATCTCCAACCGCAAATTGATCTTCAAGAATAATAAAAAACCCCGTGATAATATCGCGAACAAGGTTTTGTGCTCCGAAACCAACAGCAAGCCCAACGATGCCAGCGCCAGCTAAAATGGCACGAATATCGACGCCAACAGCATCTAAAATCATCATAAACGTAATAAAGTAAATGCTATACGTAGCCATATTGTTCAATAAGCGCATCAATGTTGCTTCTCTTCGTTCAGATAACCGAATCGGTGCTTTTTGCCGGACGACAAAAAACTTCGCGATCGTTAATTTGACAACCTTCAGCAAAATTGATGCTACGAGAATGATCGCCATAATTTTAAACAAACTGACACCGACTGTGACGAGCCAGTCACCTTCCAATATTTTCTCAACAACACGAACGTATATTTTTTTGATTTGCTCCATTTAAACACCTCCACCGTGGCAAAATGACCTATACAAGCTCCCTTGTTTACGCATAAGTTATTGTAACAGTATTTTGCTTACATTTGTAGCGCGTGAACTTTCTAGGACGTTCAATGTATATATATTCACATTTTTCCGTATACTGTTACCATGTCATTTAATCGGAGGAGGGAACGGACGTATGCAAAACAAATTTTTTTACGATGAACCGAATGCGGCATCCCAACTTGCATCATCGATTTTATATTTGCTTCCAACTTCTACACATACACCTGTCGTCATCATTTGCATCGGTACCGATCGTTCGACTGGCGATTCGCTCGGTCCACTTGTCGGCACAATGCTCGAGCAAAAAGGGTCGTTGCCGTTTTATGTGTATGGAACGTTAAAAGATCCAATTCATGCCGTTAATTTAGAAGAAAAGCTAAAAGACATTCAACAACAACATAAACAGGCATTCATTATCGCTGTTGATGCTTGTCTCGGGCGCGTGAAAAACATCGGGATGGTTACAATTGAAAAAGGTCCATTAAAACCAGGAGCGGCTGTCAATAAAAATCTCCCTTCTGTCGGTGATGCCCACATTACCGGAATTGTCAATGTGAGCGGATTTATGGAATTTTTCGTGCTACAAAACACCCGACTTCATTTAGTAATGAATATGGCAGAAACAATTGCAACAGGCATTTATGAAGCTGGAATGCAACTGAAAAAACAACAACGGTTTGCGTCGTTGAAAGTGAACGAACTGAAATATAAACTATCAGAATAACATATGCATGAAAGCAACAATTAACGCATTGATTAAAATACTTGGTAATAAGTTTGCGACACGAACAGATGTAAGATTTAACATATTTAACCCAATCGCAATAATTAAAATTCCGCCTGTTGCGGTCGATTCAGCAATAAATGCTTCAAGGGCGCTTGATGGAATGAAATGATTAATTTGCGTAGCCAGTAAGGCAATCGATCCTTGATAAACGACAACGGGAATGGCTGAGAAAATAACGCCGATGCCAAACGTAGCGGTTAAGATGATGCTCGCAAAGCCGTCTAAAATCGATTTTGTATATAGTACAAGATGATCGCCTCTTAACCCGCTATGTAGCGCACCGACGATAGCCATCGAACCAACGACAAACAGAAGCGTGGCACTAACAAACCCTTTAGAGATTGCCCCTTCTGCTCCGTATCCTATTTTTCTTTCCACCCATTTTCCTAACCTTTCAAGCTTTTCTTCAATATCCCATATTTCCCCTAGCACTCCACCAAAAACTAAACTAATAATGACAATTAAAAATTGATCACTTTCTAATCCCATTTTTACGCCGAGCACGATGACGGAAAGCCCAATTCCGTTCATTACCGTTGATTTTACGCGTTCTGGGATATTTTTGAACATAGCACCTAACAGAGATCCAATAATAATACATATTCCGTTAACAAGCGTACCGAGTAAAGCCAACTAATTTCACATCCTATTCGTCCATTTGTTCATCGTACGCATTTAACAGTTGCAAAATACGCGTCAAATCTTCTTCTGAGAAAAATTCGATTTCAATTTTCCCTTTTTTTCGATGCTTTTTAATACATACCGCTGTTCCTAAACGCTCGCGCAATAACGCTTCACTTTGTGCCAAAAATAAATTTTTTTCCTCTTTCTTTTTCGATGTTTCACGTGGAACATTTTTGTTTAGTTGCTGAATAAGTGCCTCGAGTTGTCGGACATTAAGCGATTCTTGAATGACTCGTTGAATAACAGCTGCAAGCTTTTGTTTGTTTTTTAATGCAAGTAACGCCCGACCGTGTCCCATCGATAATGTACCTTCCTCAATCATTTGCTGAACATCACTTGGAAGTGAAAGAAGTCGAAGGTGATTAGCAATATGCGGACGGCTCTTTCCTAACCTTTTTGCCAGCTCTTCTTGCGTTAGTTTGCATCGCGTAAGCAATAATTGATATGCTGTTGCTTCTTCAATTGGGTTTAAATCCTCACGTTGTAAATTTTCAAGTAATGCAATCTCCATCATTTTTTCATCCGAAAGTTCACGCACAACCGCTGGAACAGTTTTCATTCCTGCTAATTGCGCCGCTCGAAAGCGCCGCTCACCGACGACAATTTCATACCCTTTGATCGTCTGACGAACGATGAGCGGTTGGACGATCCCATGTTCCATAATCGATTGCTTTAATTCTTCTAGCGCTTGTTCATCGAACGTTTTGCGCGGTTGATATGGGTTAGGACGAAGCTGTTGAATATCGATTTCTTGAACCGTTTCCCCTTTTTCTGCTTCCAAGTTAGTAAAAAGAGCATGAATGCCTTTTCCGAGCCCTTTAGCCATTTGCGATCACCTCTTTGGCAAAGTCTGCGTATACTTCCGCTCCCCGCGATTTCGCATCATACAAAATAATTGGCTTCCCGTGGCTTGGTGCCTCACTTAGTCGTACATTGCGCGGGATAATCGTTTCATACACTTTTTCACGGAAATACTTTTTGACTTCTTGAATCACTTGAATACCAAGATTTGTGCGCGCATCAAACATCGTGAGCAATACACCCTCGATGCGTAAATTCGAATTTAAATGTTTTTGCACGAGACGAATCGTATTTAATAGTTGACTCAATCCTTCCAATGCGTAATATTCACATTGCACAGGAATTAATACTGTATCTGCTGAAGTTAACGCATTAATCGTCAACAATCCGAGGGAAGGTGGACAGTCGATAATAATAAAATCATACATATCTTTCACCGGACTTAATGCTTTTTGTAAGCGCACTTCCCTTGAAACGATTGGAACGAGTTCAATCTCAGCTCCTGCTAATTGAATGGTGGCAGGAATAATATGCAATCGCTCAATATTTGTCGGGCGAATGACTTGACGTACATCCACTTCCTCAACTAATAAGTCATATGCACATTGTTCAATTTCATGTTTTTCCACACCAATGCCACTTGTCGCATTTCCTTGCGGATCAATATCGACAAGTAACGTTTTCTTTCCCATATGAGCTAAACACGCCGATAAATTTACCGCCGTTGTCGTTTTGCCAACACCGCCTTTTTGATTGGCAATCGCAATAATTTTCCCCACAACGCTCCCCATCCTTTACCTATAATACTTTTATTGTATCATGAATTTTTCAATATTTTCATATACAAAAAGAAAACCTCATCGTCGTTTTTGATGAGGTGTTATTTTTGTCTTTTCGGGATGCGGATTGTAATTTGGTAATAGTCTTCAAACTCTTCTTCTTCTGAATCAATAGCTACACCACTATCAGCGACCATCGTTAACGACTGACGAATCGTATTGACAGCGATACGCATATCTTTACTCAACGATTTCCGCTTCGGTTTCGGGCGTTTTTCATTTGCATCTCCTTCTAGCATTTTTGCGACTCGATCTTCTGTTTGTTTCACGTTTAGTTGCTTTTCGATAATTTCTTCAAGCAACTTTAACTGTTTATCGTAATCTTTTAACACAATTAAAGCACGAGCATGCCTTTCTGTAATTTGACGTTGTAATAATGCGTCTTGTACTTCTTGAGGCAGCTTTAATAAGCGAAGTTTGTTAGCAATCGTCGATTGTCCTTTTCCGAGCCGTTGCGCTAACGCTTCTTGCGTTAAATGATGCAATTCTAGCAAGCGAGCATAAGCCATCGCCTCTTCAATCGGGGTCAATTCTTCCCGCTGTAAGTTTTCAATTAAAGCAACAGAAGCTGTTTCCGTATCGTTTAAATTTTTAATAATGGCAGGGATATCCGTCCAGCCAAGCTTTTGTGCCGCCCGCCATCTTCGTTCCCCGGCAATAATTTCAAACTTCCCATCTTCACATTCTCGAACGACAATTGGCTGAATCATTCCATGTGTTCGAATCGTTTGAGCAAGCTCGTCAATTTTATCTTCAACAAAAATGGTCCGCGGCTGAAAACGGTTTGGGACAATTTGTGAAATAGCGATTCGCTTTATTTCTTCATTTGGTACAACGATTTCTTCTTGCTCTTTCTCACCAAAGCTAAAAAAGCGCGAAAAAGGATGCTTCATTTCCCCCTGACACCACCTTTGAGAACTCAAAACATTCATTCAATTGGAAGTTTGTTTGGTACCCCTGGTTTGCGTGGATATTTCTTCGGTGTTTTTCGTCTCTTTTCAACAAAAACAATCGCTCGTTCGCTTTCCTCAATCGGCAATAAAAATTGTTCTACTTTTGTCACTTCGCCGCCTAGCACGCGGATCGCTGTACTCCCTTGCTCAAGCTCTTCGTGTGCTGACGCTCCTTTCATCGCGATAAACGTCCCGCCTACTTTTACAAGCGGTAAACAAAGTTCACTTAGCACAGACAAACGAGCAACCGCACGAGCCATCACGACATCAAACGACTCTCGAACCGTTTTTTGTCCAAACGTTTCAGCACGATCGTGATAAAAAGCTACTCCTTCAAGCTGAAGTTGTGCAGCTAAATGATTTAGAAACGTAATTCGTTTTTGCAATGAATCGACAATTGATACATGTAAGTGAGGAAAGCAAATTTTTAACGGTATGCTCGGAAACCCTGCTCCCGCCCCAACATCGCAAATGGATAACGGCCGCGAGAAATCATAATAAAAAGCAGGTGTAATGGAATCGAAAAAATGTTTTAAATATACGCCTTCTTTGTCTGTAATAGCCGTTAAGTTCATTTTTTCATTCCATTCGACAAGCAATTGATAATATGTTTCGAATTGAGCGAGTTGTTGAGGAGAAAGCAAAATTCCTTTCTCCTCTAACATTTGTTTAAATACATTTACATCCATCATTCATCCCTCTTTATTCATTTGACACGCGTGCGATTTTTCCCTGCTCCAAATAAACTAATAAAATTGAAATATCCGCTGGATTGACTCCCGAGATGCGCGATGCTTGTGCAATTGAAAGCGGACGAACTTGTTTTAATTTTTGTCGCGCCTCTGTCGCCAACCCTGTAATCGCATCGTAATCAATGTCTTCTGGAATTTTTTTATTCTCCATTTTCTTTAATTTTTCAACTTGTTGTAGCGATTTTTCAATATACCCTTCGTACTTAATTTGAATTTCCACTTGTTCCGCTACTTCAGGATCGATCGGTTGTTCCGCCGGTGCAATCATTTGAATATGCTCATACGTCATTTCTGGACGCTTTAACAAGTCAGCTGCTCGAATGCCGTCTTTTAACTCGCTTCCCCCAACGTTGCGAATCATTTCTTGCACTTGCGGCGTCGGTTTAATAATGTACGATTTTAAACGTTTCTTTTCCGCTTCGATCGCTTCTTTTTTTGCTATAAACTTTTCATATCGCTCTTGGGAAATTAGTCCGAGTTTATAACCAATCTCCGTTAACCGTAAATCTGCGTTGTCATGACGCAATAAAAGACGATATTCCGCACGAGATGTTAACAGGCGGTACGGCTCGTTCGTTCCCTTTGTAACAAGATCGTCAATTAAAACGCCAATATATGCTTCTGAGCGACTTAAAATTAACTCCTCTTTTCCGAGCGCTTTGCATGCCGCATTAATGCCGGCAATAAGCCCTTGACCAGCCGCCTCTTCATATCCTGATGTCCCATTAATTTGTCCTGCCGTATATAACCGTTGAACGACCTTCGTTTCTAACGTTGGCCACAGTTGCGTTGGAACGATCGCATCGTATTCAATCGCATAGCCAGCTCGCATGAGTTGCGCTTTTTCCAACCCCGGTATTGTCGCTAACATTTGGCGTTGAATATGCTCCGGCAAGCTTGTAGACAAACCTTGTACATACACTTCTTGCGTATGTCTTCCTTCTGGCTCAAGGAAAATTTGGTGACGTGGCTTGTCATGGAAACGAACAATTTTATCTTCAATCGATGGGCAGTAGCGCGGACCTGTCCCTTTAATCATCCCTGAATACATCGGTGACAAATGTAAATTTTCGTCGATAATTCGGTGCGTCTCCTCTGTCGTATAAGTAAGCCAACAAGGGAGCTGATCGGTAATATATTGTGTCGTCTCATATGAAAATGCGCGCGGCACTTCATCGCCTGGCTGAATTTCTGTTTTGCTGTAGTCGATCGTATGGCTATTGACACGCGGTGGCGTCCCCGTTTTAAAACGAACAAGCTCAAAACCGAGTTCCTCTAAATGTTCTGAAAGCTTAATTGATGGTTGCTGATTGTTTGGGCCACTCGAATACTTAATGTCCCCGATAATGATTTCACCGCGTAAAAACGTTCCTGTCGTAATGACGACAGCCTTGGCATAATAGCGAGCACCTGTATGCGTAATAACTCCTTTACATACACCATCTTCTACGATTAATTTTTCTACTTTTCCTTGCAATAATGTTAAATTCTCTTGATTTTCTAGCGTTTTTTTCATTTCTTGTTGATATAAAAATTTATCTGCTTGTGCCCGTAACGCCCGCACAGCAGGCCCTTTTCCTGTATTCAACATACGCATTTGAATATGCGTTTTGTCGATATTTTTCCCCATTTCTCCGCCTAATGCGTCAATTTCGCGAACGACGATACCTTTTGCAGGGCCACCGATCGATGGGTTACATGGCATAAAAGCAATCATATCGAGATTGAGTGTGATCACTAACGTACTTGCTCCCATGCGCGCAGCAGCAAGCGCTGCTTCACATCCTGCATGCCCAGCACCTACAACGATGACATCATAAGATCCTGCCTCGTAATGCATAAATACCCTCCTTATTTTCCTAAACAAAATTGTGCAAACAATTGATCAATTAAGCTTTCGTGCACCGTATCTCCAATGATTTCCCCTAACAATTCCCACGCTCTCGTTAAATCAATTTGCACGATGTCGATTGGCATATCTGCTTCGATGCCGTGAATCGCTTCTTCGATCGCTTTTTTCGCTTGCGTCAATAACGCAATATGACGCGAGTTTGATACATACGTTAAGTCCCGCGCTTCCACATCTCCGCTGAAAAATAATGAGGCAATCGCCTCTTCTAGTTGGTCGATTCCCTTTTCTTCTAACAGCGATGTTGTAATGATTGGTGCGCCTTGCGCCAATTGCTGTACTCGCTCCATATCAATTCGTTTCGGTAAATCTGTTTTATTAACAATGACAATAACATCCATCCCTTCGACCGCTTCGAACAATCGTTCATCTTCTTCCGTTAACGGTTCGTTATAGTTGAGGACGAGTAAAATTAAGTCTGCCTCTTTTAACACTTTCCGTGATCGCTCGACCCCAATTCGTTCAACAATATCTTCTGTTTCACGAATACCTGCTGTATCTAATAGACGGAGCGGTACACCGCGAACGTTGACGTACTCCTCAATGACATCTCTTGTTGTACCTGGAATGTCGGTGACAATCGCTCGGTTTTCGTGGGCCAAGCTGTTTAATAGCGATGATTTCCCAACATTCGGTCGCCCGACAATGACTGTCGCTAATCCGTCTCGTAACACTTTTCCTTGTTGTGCTGTTTGTAACAGTCGCTCAATTTCGTTTTTCACTTCTGTTGCCTTTTCAAGCAACAATCGATGCGTCATTTCTTCGACATCGTCGTATTCGGGGTAATCAATATTTACTTCGACATGTGCCAACGTCTCTAAAATCGTTTGACGTAATCGACGAATGAGTTTCGATAAACGTCCTTCCATTTGGTTCAATGCGACAGCCATCGCTCGGTCGGTTTTTGCGCGAATTAAATCCATTACCGCTTCTGCTTGTGATAAATCGATACGCCCGTTTAAAAAAGCTCTTTTTGTAAATTCTCCGGGTTGTGCCAGACGAGCTCCATGTGCTAACACGAGCTGAAGCACGCGATTAACAGAAACAAGCCCCCCGTGGCAATTAATTTCAACAACATCTTCACGTGTAAACGTTTTTGGAGCTCTCATCACTGTGACCATCACTTCTTCAACAATTTCTTTCGTCTCTGGATGCACAATGTGCCCGTAATGGATTGTGTGAGACGGGACGTCTTTTAGTTTCTTCCCCCTAACACCGACAAACAGTTGATCAACAATTTTTATCGCTTCATCCCCACTTAAACGGACGATCGCAATCGCCCCTTCACCCATCGGAGTTGAAATCGCTGCAATTGTATCAAATTCCATCTTGTTCACCTTCTTTCATAAAAACAAAAATATCCACAATCTATATCATGTATGTTTTCCTCACAATGATAATCAAATAAATTTTAACTTATCCACATGTGAATAACAACATACACGTAACGTTTCAATTGACAAAAAAAATTCTCTAGGAACGACTTCCCCTAGAGAATGTTTATCATTTTAGTGAAATAACGACATGACGATACGGCTCCGCCCCAGCTGAAAACGTTTGTATCCTTTCATCATCGCTTAACGCTGTATGAATGACTTTCCGTTCCCATGCACTCATTGGCTCTAACGAAATATCTTGTCCCGTTTGGATTGCTTTTTTCGCCATATTCTTCGCTAAACGAACGAGCGTTTCTTCTCTTCGTTTCCGATACCCTTCCGCATCAATCACAACATGAAGCGGACGATCGGTGCAACGGTTTAAAACTCCTTGTGCCAATAATTGTAAAGCATTAAGTGTTTGACCGTGTCTTCCGATTACTCGTGCTACATCTTGCCCCGAAAGCGAGACAACGAAACGGTCTCCTTCCGCTTGACAAGAAAGATTGACACGTACATTCATTTGTTCAATCACATGTTTTAAAAACGATTCCACACAAAAAAACGGGTTGCTAATCGTTACTTCAACGACCGCTTCTTTTCCACCGAACAAGCCAAGAAACGGCCTTTTTTCTTGTTGAACAACAACAATATCGACCGCTTCTTTCGGCACATGTAATTGCGCTAACGCTTTTTCCACTGCCTCTTCTACCGTTTGGCCACCCATCGTCACTCGTTTCACTTTCCTGTTCCCCCAGCTTGTTTTGTTGCTTTTAAGTCTGGTCCTTTAATGAAATACGTTTGTGCAATCATAAATAAGTTTCCGACAACCCAATAAAGTGAGAGGGCAGCTGGAAAGTTAATCGCAAATACAACGACCATAATTGGCATTAACCAAAGCATCATTGCCATTTGCGGATTTTGTTGTTCCGTGCCCGCCATCATCATCTTTTGTTGGATAAATGTCGTTACCCCTGCGACAAGCGGCAGGATAAAGAACGGGTCTTTTTCCCCTAAGTCAAACCATAAAAAGTTATGGCGTGCAATTTCTTCTGTACGCATAATAGCGTGGTAAAATCCAATTAAAATCGGCATTTGAATGAATAACGGCAAACACCCTGCTAACGGATTCACACCGTGCTTTTGGAAAAGCAACATCGTTTCTTGTTGCAGTTTTTGTTGCGTTTGCGCATCTTTTGAACTATATTTTTCACGAAGTTTTTGTAGTTCTGGTTGTAACGCTTGCATTGCTTTGGAACTTCTCGTTTGTTGAATCATCAACGGCAAGATAGCTAAGCGAATTAAAATCGTAACGACAATAATCCCTAAACCGTAATTGGAGCCAAACAACTCAGACATGTATGTGATTAACCAAGATAGTGGGTAAACGATGTACTCGTTCCAAAATCCTTTACTTTCTGCAGTAATTGGCTGGTTAATTTCTGAACATCCTGCTAACACAACAGCAAGAAGTAAAAACAGCCATGCGACTTGCCTTTTTTTCACTCGTTTTTCCCCCTTACTTCATACGTTCCACGAAATATTTTAACATATCGCTCGTCCAAACATTTAATGAAAAACGTTCGCCCGCCTCAAAACATGCAATAAACTTTTTTTTACCTCTTCATACCCCATCGTAGCTACTGGCATTCGCGCAATAATGACATAATCTTTTCCCGCTTCGATCCGATCACGTTCTTCGTGAAACACTTGGCGAATATATCGTTTCACGCGATTTCGAACGACTGCTTTTCCGATCTTTTTGCTAACGGATAATCCGATACGAAAATAACATTGTCCCGGCTGATCTAAAACGTATACGACAAACTGCCGATTCGCTACCGATGTTCCTCGTTGAAATACTTCTTGAAATTCATCATTTTTTTTTATGCGATATTTTTTTTTCATGTGTCCCAATCACACCTCGATCGTAACTCCCGTTAGAAAAAAGACCACTGATCGTTCAGTGGCCTATGCAGATAATACTTTTCTTCCTTTACGACGACGGCGAGCAAGAACTTTTCTTCCGTTCTTTGTGCTCATGCGCGCACGGAAACCGTGTACTTTACTACGCTTCCGCTTATTTGGTTGATACGTTCTTTTCATATATGACACCTCCCTGAGGAATAACTGTTAAAAGACAGTCTTTCTAATTATAGTGAGAAATTTAGAGAAATGTCAACTACTCCAGGAGTATCTTTTTTTGACTATGTTGTGATTATTGTTGTGGATAAAATTTTTGTCGTTTTTTTCGTATCCACAACATTTATCGACAAGTTTTTCACATCTTATAACCTTGTGGATAAATTTTTTTCACATCTTTTTCGTTTTGTGGATAATCTTTTAAACCCATTGCAACATAAGTATTTATCTGCTATTATATTGTTGTTTTTACTCTGGATAATTCTATAAGTTTTTTTCATTATCCACAAAATGTGGATAATGTGTGGACAGTTCCGTCCACATCCTGTGTAAATATTTGTCCACAACCGGTGAAAACTGTCGAAAAAAAATTTTTTTATAGACAAAGTTGTACAAATGTTGAACACCCGCGCGGAGAAGGAGGGAGAGCGGCGTGGAAAATATTTCGGACTTATGGAATAAAGCTTTAGCCGAGATTGAGAAAAAAATTAGCAAACCGAGCTTTGAAACGTGGTTAAAATCGACATCTGCTCATTCGCTAAAAGGCGACATACTTATTATTACCGTTCCAAATGAATTCACAAAAGATTGGCTCGAATCGCGCTACACACGGCTCATTGAGCAAACGCTCTATGACATTACCGGAGAAGAGTTAAAAATTAAATGCACGATCCCTAATCATCAAACACTAGAGGAATTTGATCTAAAACCATCGAGCAAACCGCGAAAACACGATGACGAACAAACAGAATTTCCACAAAGTATGCTGAATCCAAAGTATACATTCGATACTTTTGTCATTGGATCTGGCAATCGCTTTGCCCACGCTGCATCTTTGGCAGTAGCAGAAGCACCGGCCAAAGCATACAACCCCCTTTTCATTTATGGTGGTGTAGGCCTAGGCAAGACGCACCTCATGCACGCAATCGGCCATTACGTTCTTGAACATAATCCGTCAGCAAAAGTTGTTTATTTATCTTCGGAAAAGTTTACAAATGAATTTATTAATGCCATTCGCGATAATCGTCCAGATGATTTTCGCAACAAATATCGTAACGTGGACGTACTGTTAATAGATGATATTCAATTTCTTGCGGGAAAAGAACAGACGCAAGAGGAGTTTTTCCATACGTTTAATACATTACATGAAGAAAGTAAGCAAATTGTCATATCGAGTGACCGACCTCCAAAAGAAATTCCGACGTTAGAAGATCGCCTTCGTTCTCGTTTTGAATGGGGATTAATTACGGATATCACTCCTCCTGATTTAGAAACGAGAATTGCCATTTTGCGTAAAAAAGCAAAGGCGGAAGGCTTCGACATCCCGAACGAAGTGATGTTGTACATCGCCAATCAAATCGATTCGAACATTCGTGAATTGGAAGGTGCACTCATTCGGGTCGTTGCTTACTCCTCTTTAATTAACAAAGAAATTAACGCAGATTTAGCAGCAGAAGCATTAAAAGATATCATTCCAAGCTCCAAACCAAGAGTCATTACAATCCAAGACATTCAACGCGTTGTTGGGGAGCATTTCAACTTGAAACTCGAAGATTTTAAGGCAAAGAAACGGACAAAATCGGTTGCATTTCCGCGCCAAATTGCAATGTATCTTTCGCGCGAGCTGACGGATTGCTCACTTCCGAAGATTGGTGAGGAATTTGGAGGGCGTGATCATACGACTGTCATCCATGCTCACGAGAAAATTTCAGCACTCATCCAAACAGACGTTCAATTACAAAAACAGCTGAAAGAAATTATGGAGAAACTGAAATAATGTGAATAACTGCTTTATGTTTGTGCACAGTCTGTCCACATGTGGATAGTCTGTGCTTCCTTTGTTTTATTCACTTATCCACATAATCACAGCGCCTAGTACTATGATTAATAGTTTTTTAAAAAAATATAATAAATAAATTAGGGAGGTTTTCTTTGTGAAAGTTATTATTGATCGCGATCACTTAGTGAGAAGTGTACAAGATGTGATGAAAGCTGTATCATCTCGCACAACGATTCCGATTTTAACTGGAATTAAAATTGTTGCCTCGAAACAAGGTGTTACTTTAACAGGAAGTGATTCGGATATTTCGATCGAATCATTCATTCCAGCTGAGGAAGAAGATCGAGTCATTGTAGACGTCATTACCCAAGGTAGCGTTGTCTTACAAGCACGATTTTTTAGTGAAATTGTTCGTAAGTTACCGAAAGAAACGATAGAAATCGAAGTAAAAGACAAATTCGTCACGACGATCCGATCCGGAAAAACCGAATTTCATTTGAATGGATTAGATCCAGAAGAATATCCACGGCTACCACAAATTCAAGAAGAAAACATGTTTAAAGTACCAGCTGATTTGCTAAAACATGTTATTCGCCAAACGGTATTTGCGGTGTCCACCTCAGAAACACGCCCGATCTTAACAGGTGTAAACTGGCGGATTGAAAATAATGAACTGGTGTGTACTGCAACAGATAGTCATCGACTAGCAATGCGGAAAGCAAAAGTAGAAACGGAATCAGAAGCGTATTACAACATTGTCATTCCAGGCAAAAGCTTAAACGAGTTAAATAAAATTCTTGAAGAATCAAATGAGCCTGTTCATATTGTCGTAACTGAAAACCAAGTGTTATTCAAAACAAAACATTTATTGTTTTTCTCAAGGTTGTTAGACGGAAACTATCCAGATACATCTCGGCTAATTCCAGCAGAAAGCCAAACAGATATGATTGTCAAAACAAAAGAGTTTTTACAAGCAATCGATCGTGCATCGTTGCTAGCACGTGAAGGAAGAAATAACGTTGTTCGTTTATCAACATTGTCTGACAAAGTCGTTGAAATTTCGTCGAACTCACCTGAAATCGGAAAAGTGGTCGAAGAAGTACAATGTGAGCAGGTAGAAGGTGAAGAATTAAAAATTTCTTTCAGCGCAAAATATATGATGGATGCATTAAAAGCGTTAGAAGGGGCGGAAATTAAAATTAGTTTTACTGGTGCCATGCGGCCGTTTGTCATTCGACCACTTCATGACGATTCTATGCTTCAGTTAATTTTGCCTGTACGCACATACTAAAAAAGCTGCTAGAAGATCTAGCAGCTTTCCTTTTCTTCCCCCTTCTTTTTTAGTACAATGAAAAAATGGACACTTTTACAGAAAGTGAGCGGATGATGCATGAAAGAAATAAAAATTTCAACGGGAACAATTACGCTTGGACAATTTTTAAAACTAGCAAACGTCATTTCAACAGGTGGAATGGCGAAATGGTTTTTACAAACAAACGATGTGCTCGTTAATGGTGAACGGGAACAACGCCGCGGTCGGAAGTTGACAGTAGGAGATGTTGTTCATATTGAAACAATCGGTACATTTACGATTCGTTCGTAAAGGCGGGGGGCACCTTTGTTTTTAGAACAATTAACTTTAAAAAATTATCGGAACTATGAGCAAGGTTGTTGGCAATTTCGAAATAATGTAAACGTCATTTTAGGAGAAAACGCTCAAGGTAAGACGAATATTATGGAATCCATTTACGTCTTGTCGATGGCGAAATCACACCGAACAACAAACGATAAAGATTTAATTCGTTGGGAAGAAGATTATGCTAAAATAGAAGGTAAAGTAGAAAAGAAAAACGGTCAAATTTTTTTACAGTTGATCGTGTCGAAGAGAGGAAAAAAAGCAAAATTAAACTATATTGAACAGGCAAAATTAAGCAGCTACGTTGGCCATATGAACGTTGTCATGTTTGCCCCTGAAGATTTAAACCTTGTCAAAGGGAGCCCACAAATTCGAAGACGCTTTATCGATATGGAAATTGGCCAAGTATCACCTGTTTATATGCACGAGCTCGGACAATATCAAAAAGTGTTGCAACAAAGAAATCAATATTTGAAACTGCTTCAGTCGAAAAAACAGACGGACGAAACGTTTCTTGATGTGCTTACGGAACAGCTTGTGGAGCTCGCTGCAAAAATCACTCTAAAAAGATATGAATTTATTGAATTGTTACAAACGTGGGCAAAACCAATCCATGCTGAAATTAGCCGGGGCAATGAACAATTAGGGATTCATTATTGTCCTTCAGTTGATGTATTAGACGAACAACAATGGTCGAGAATAGTAGAAGTGTATAACGAAAAGTTCGCAAAAATAAAAACAAAAGAAATAGAACGAGGTACAACGCTCATTGGGCCACATCGAGATGATTTATCGTTTACGATTAACGGGAAAGATGTACAAACATTCGGTTCACAAGGTCAACAACGAACGACAGCTCTTTCATTGAAACTAGCTGAAATTGATTTAATTTTTTCAGAAATTGGCGAGTACCCTATTCTTTTACTTGATGATGTACTATCAGAGCTTGATGATTTTCGCCAAACGCATTTGTTAAATGCTATCCAAGGCAAAGTACAAACATTTGTAACGACAACGAGCATAGATGGAATCGAGCATCGCGTCATTCGTGAGGCAGATGTGTATGAAGTTGTCTCTGGACAAATGACGAAACGATAGTTTTTCTATAAACCTCGAACGTATTGTTCGAAAAGGAAAGCGTAGGTGATCAATAATGACGATGGAACAAAGAGAACAAGTCGTTTATGATGAAAGCCAAATTCAAGTTCTCGAAGGGTTAGAAGCGGTACGAAAAAGACCAGGGATGTATATCGGATCAACCGGTCCAAAAGGATTACACCATCTCGTTTGGGAAATCGTTGATAACAGCATTGATGAAGCGTTAGCTGGATTTTGTACGGAAATTAACGTCATTGTTGAAGAAGATAACAGCATTACAGTAATCGATAACGGCCGTGGGATTCCTGTTGGCATCCATGAAAAAATGGGGAGACCAGCTGTTGAAGTAATTATGACTGTGTTACACGCCGGTGGAAAATTCGGCGGCGGTGGATATAAAGTGTCTGGCGGTTTACACGGAGTTGGGGCATCTGTTGTAAATGCGTTGTCAGAAGAATTAGAAGTATATGTGCATCGTGATGGGAAAATTCACTATCAAAAATATACGCGCGGCGTGCCTTGTTCTGATTTGCAAGTTGTAGGCGAGACAGATCGGACAGGGACAACCATTCATTTTAAACCAGATCCAGAAATTTTTGTAGAAACGACTGAGTATGATTATGATACGCTCGCACATCGCTTACGAGAGCTTGCTTTTTTAAATAAAGGGATTCGCATTACGCTAGAAGATCGACGTGGCGAAAAGCGGCGCAACGAATATTATTACGAAGGTGGAATTTCTTCATACGTCAAACATTTAAATCGGACGAAAGAAACACTTCACGAGGAACCGATTTACGTTGAGGGAGAAAAAGACGGGATCCAAGTCGAAATCGCCTTGCAATATAACGATGGCTATACGAGTAATATATATTCATTTGCTAATAACATTCATACGCATGAAGGCGGTACGCATGAATTAGGTTTTAAAACGGCGTTAACGCGAATCATTAATGATTATGGTCGAAAAAACAATATGTTTAAAGAACAAGATGCCAATTTAACAGGAGAAGATGTGCGGGAAGGATTAACAGCAATCATTTCCGTAAAACATCCGTCTCCACAGTTTGAGGGACAAACGAAAACAAAACTCGGAAATAGCGATGCTCGCACCGCGACAGAGTCTATTTTTGCGGAGCAATTTGAAAAGTTTTTACTTGAAAATCCATCAGTCGCCAAAAAAATTGTTGAAAAAGGAATTTTAGCTTCACGGGCACGTCTCGCAGCTAAACGGGCGCGAGAATTGACGAGAAGAAAAAATGCGCTTGAAGTATCAAGTTTGCCTGGGAAATTAGCGGATTGTTCTTCGAAGGATCCATCGATATGCGAACTGTATGTCGTTGAGGGAGATTCAGCGGGTGGTTCTGCAAAACAAGGACGTGATCGTCATTTTCAAGCGATTTTACCGTTGCGTGGAAAAATTATTAACGTTGAAAAATCAAGATTAGATAAAATTTTATCAAACAATGAAGTGCGTGCCATTATTACAGCTCTTGGTACAGGAATTGGAGAAGAGTTTGATATTACAAAAGCTCGTTACCATAAAATTATTATTATGACAGACGCGGATGTCGACGGGGCGCATATTCGTACACTGTTGCTGACATTTTTCTACCGCTATATGCGCGAGGTCATTGAACAAGGTTACGTTTATATCGCTCAGCCACCTTTATATAAAATTCAGCAAGGGAAACGAATTGAGTATGCATATAGTGATCGACAACTTGAGGAAATATTAGGACGTTTACCAGAACAACCAAAACCGATTATTCAACGTTACAAAGGTCTTGGAGAAATGAACCCAGAACAACTTTGGGAAACGACGATGAACCCAGAAACGAGAACGTTGCTAAAAGTGAGTTTGCAAGATGCGATGGAAGCAGACGAAACATTTGAGATTTTAATGGGAGATAAAGTAGAACCACGTAGACAGTTTATCGAAGAAAACGCGAAGTATGTAAAAAATCTTGATATTTAAGTATGTCGGAGAGTGTTTGTTCACCCTCCCCTTGTTTTATTATTTTGTTAAGTAAGGGAGGTTCGTCTATATGTCTGAACGTGTAAAAGAAATAAGTATTAGTCAAGAAATGCGTGCATCGTTTCTCGACTATGCTATGAGCGTCATCGTATCGCGTGCACTTCCTGATGTGCGTGACGGACTAAAGCCGGTACATCGCCGAATTTTATATGCGATGCACGATTTAGGAATGACAGCGGACAAGCCTTACAAAAAGTCCGCACGTATTGTCGGTGAAGTGATCGGGAAGTACCATCCACATGGCGATGCAGCGGTGTACGATACGATGGTGCGGATGGCACAAGATTTTAACTATCGATATATGCTCGTTGATGGTCACGGAAACTTCGGATCAATTGATGGAGATGCCGCAGCAGCTATGCGTTATACGGAAGCGAGAATGTCGAAAATTTCGATGGAGCTGTTGCGGGATATTAACAAAGACACGATTGATTACCAAGATAACTACGACGGATCAGAACGTGAGCCCATTGTGTTGCCAGCTCGTTTTCCGAATTTACTCGTGAATGGATCTTCAGGTATTGCGGTCGGAATGGCGACAAACATTCCGCCGCATCAACTTGGGGAAGTCATTGATGCTTTATTAGAGTTGATGAAAGATCCTGATATGACCATTGCTGAACTAATGGAGTATTTGCCTGGTCCTGACTTCCCAACAGGCGCGCAAATTATCGGAAGAGGCGGTATACGAAAAGCGTATGAAACAGGACGGGGTTCGATTACATTACGCGCGAAAGCAGAGATTGAACAAAAAGAAAACGGAAAAGAAACAATTATTGTCCGAGAATTGCCTTATCAAGTAAATAAAGCAAAGTTGATTGAAAAAATTGCTGAACTTGTACGTGAAAAGAAAATAGAGGGTATTACGGATTTGCGTGATGAATCTGATCGGAGCGGCATGCGCATCGTTATTGAAGTAAGAAGAGATGTAAGTGCCCATGTGGTGCTCAACAATTTATACAAACAAACAGCTCTACAAACAAGCTTTGGTATTAATATGCTTGCCCTTGTTGACGGTCAACCAAAAGTGTTGAACTTAAAACAATGTTTACAACATTATTTAGACCATCAAAAGATTGTCATTCGTCGTCGGACGCAGTTTGAATTAAACAAAGCAGAAGCTCGTGCCCATATTTTAGAAGGGTTACGCATTGCCCTTGATCATTTAGACGAAGTGATTGAGCTTATTCGTCAATCTGCGACTGTAGACGTAGCGAAAGAAGGATTAATGACGAAGTTCCAGTTAAGCGAAAAACAAGCGCAAGCCATTTTAGATATGCGTCTACAACGTTTAACGGGATTGGAACGCGAAAAAATTGAACAAGAATATGCGGAGCTAGTGAAGCTCATTGCGCATTTAAAAGCCATTTTAGCTGATGAACAAAAAGTTTTACAAATTATTCGCGACGAATTACTTGAAATTAAAGAGAAGTTCAACGATGATCGTCGTACAGAAATTGTGAATGGCGGTTTAGAAACAATTGATGACGAAGATTTAATTACTCGCGAAAATATCGTTGTTACATTGACACATAGAGGGTATATTAAACGTCTCCCTGTTTCAACATACCGAAGCCAACGCCGAGGTGGACGCGGCATTCAAGGAATGAATACGAATGAAGACGATTTTGTTGAACATTTAGTCATTACATCTACACATGACATTGTTTTATTTTTTACGAACAAAGGGAAAGTGTATAAAGCAAAAGGATATGAAATTCCAGAGTTTAGCCGAACAGCGAAAGGAATTCCGATTGTTAACTTATTAAACATTGAAAAAGATGAAGTAATTAATACAGTGATTGCAATTGATCAATTTCGTGAAGATGCATTTTTATTTTTCACAACAAAGCAAGGAATTGCAAAACGATCACCGCTATCGTCATTTGCTAACATTCGCAACCACGGTTTAATTGCTATTCATTTGCATGAAGGAGATGAATTAATATCCGTAAAACTGACAGATGGTCATAAGCATATCATTGTAGGGACGAAAAATGGGATGTTAATTCGTTTCCCGGAGACAGATGTTCGTTCGATGGGACGAACAGCTGCAGGTGTGAAAGCAATTACGTTATGTCCGGGTGATGAAGTAGTTGGTATGGAGAGTTTGAATGGGAATGAGGAAATTTTAATTGTGACGAAAAACGGATACGGGAAACGGACACCAGCTTCAGAATATCGTATTCAAAGCCGTGGAGGAAAAGGGATTAAAACGTGTAACATTACTGAAAAAAATGGTGAAGTTGTGTCGGTAAAAACAGTTACAGGTGAAGAAGATTTAATGTTAATGACTGCAAGTGGTGTGATGATTCGTATGGCGGTAAGCGATATCTCTGTCATGGGACGAAACACCCAAGGAGTCAAGTTAATGCGTCTTGATGGAGAAAACGAGCAAGAGTATGTTGCGACAGTAGCCAAAGTGCCGAAAGAAGAAGAAAAAGAACAAGAACAATTGCAAGAAGAGTAGAGGGGAAATTCCCCCTCTACGTTCTTACAAAGGCGGGGAGAAAGACGTGTTGTTAGTAAAAACAGCTCAATTGCAAGAAGGATGCATCTTAGCGGAAGATGTTATTGGGAAATCGAATCGTGTCATTGTTCCGAAAAACACTGTGTTAACTCCGAAACTTTTAACTGTATTACAAAAGTTTCTCGTTACTCAAGTGCGTGTACAGTCAGTTCTTGTCGATGGGAGTACATTTCGACCAAGTGAAATTATTCAAGAAGATGCGCCAAAAACAAAAGTAACCGATAACAAAGATATATTGACATTATATTTAGAAGCTGTTCAGCAGTATAAACAAATGTTTCAAGGTTGGCAGTCTGGGTTGCCGATCGACATCGGCAAAGTGCGTCACATGTTTATGCCTTTATTCGAAAAAGTATTGGAATCGGAAAAAGAATTGCTCTTTTTTCACCACTACTCTACAAAATCAGAGTATTTATTCCATCATGCAGTAACGGTTGGCCTTCTCTCAGGTGTATTGGCGAAAAAATTGCAATATGCAAAAGGAGACTATTATCAAGTCGCAATTGCTGGATTATTGAGCGATTGCGGTATGGCTAAAGTCGATCCGAAAATACTGTACAAAAGCACAGCCCTTACACCAATGGAATATAAAGATATGCGCCAACATACCGTTTATGGATATAAAATGGTTCAAAAAATTACCGCGCTACAAGAAGGAGTGAAGCTCGCTATTTTGCAACATCATGAGCGCAATGACGGCAGCGGGTATTTACTTAGTGTTCAAGAAGAAAAAATTCACCCGTATAGCAAAATTGTTGCTGTGGCAGATGTTTACCATGCGATGATTTCTGAGCGGCCTTATCGTAATAAGCAATCTCCTTTTAAAGTATTTGAACAAATTCATAAAGATTGCTTTGGAAAATTTGATCTTTCTGTTGTTCGAGCGTTGGCTTCTCTTTTAATGACTCTTTCAATCGGGGCAAGAGTGAAATTATCAAATGAACAAATCGGGGAAATCATCTTTTTTGAACAAGATTCACCAAATCATCCGATGGTTAAGATAATTGAAACAAACAAAATTATTTCACTCAAAGATAAAAAGGATTTGTTCATTGAAGAGATTATAAAATGACAATGGTTATTGCCGTTGTCATTTAATTTTTTAATAAAAAATAGCATAAAAAGTGTTGACAATAAAAAAAGCATCTTGTATGATATGTCTTGTGCTTGATGTTCTTTGAAAACTGAACAAAACAGCAGCGTAAAAGCTAAGGATAACTTTTCTATGGAGAGTTTGATCCTGGCTCAGGACGAACGCTGGCGGCGTGCCTAATACATGCAAGTCGAGCGGACGATTC